>CAVKMV010000020.1:0-25072 GCA_963657675.1 Ruminococcus intestinalis | reverse complement strand
CTAGAAACCATCCAACAGCTTAACAACCAGGTCAGCCACTACATGATTTTTTATCTTAACAATATGCTGCAAAAGCAGGAATCGCAAGCAGAGCACAGACAGCTTTTGGCAGCCTGCAAGACGCAGGACAAAAAAGCTGCAAAGCTGATACTCAAAAAGCATATGCAGAAGGCCGGCAAGGCTCTTGCCGATTATCTGAATAAACATCCTGAATTATAATTTTTGTTTTTCATAAGGGGGGCTATTATTATGGCAACAAAACGTATTTTAGATTTTAAAACGGATTACATCGCCACCAAACCATCCATCAGCGCTACCCGCGCCCAAATATTCACCAAATCCCACAAGGAAACCGAGGGTGAAGCAGTTTGTCTGCGCCGCGCCAAGGCCTTTTTGGCAGTGTGCCGCGAAATGCCTACGCCTATTTTCCCCGGTGAGCTTTTAGTAGGCAGCATCGGTGAATTCAAGCGTAGCGGTATTATCTGCCCGGAATATTCCTGGAAATGGGTGGACGAGGAAATGGATAACTTCGCCAGCCGCACCCAGGATCAATACAACATCAGTGATGAAGCAAAGAAAATCCTGCGTGATGAGGTTTTTCCTTACTGGCAGGGAAAATCCTTGGAGGAAACCTTTTTGGCACGTCTGGACAAGGACACCGCCAAGGTGCTGGTAGACACAGGCATCGTCGATAACGATTCCAAGTGGCGCAGTGCCGTAGGCGAAGTGACTGCCGATTACACCGACCTGGTTTTCAAAAAAGGCTTTGGCGGCTTTATGGACGAAGCCAAGGTCCATTTGGCGCAGCTCGACCTGGCCAATGCTGACGATCAGGATAAAATTGATTTTTACAACAGTGAGCTTTTGGTGTGCGAAGGCATCATCACCCTGGCCAACCGCTATGCTGACGAGGCAGAACGCTTAGCAGAGCAGGAAGCAGACGCTGCACGCAGGGAGGAGCTGCTGACTATCGCCAAGGTATGCAGGACAGTGCCGCAAAACCCGCCTGCAAGCTTCCGCGAGGCCATTCAATGCGTTTGGTTCACCCAGCTTGGCTCCATCCTTTCTGAAAACAGCTTGGCCCTCAACCTGGGCCGCTTTGACCAATATATGTATCCCTATTACCAAAAGGACGTAGACGCAGGCCTGCTCACCCGTGACGAAGCCTTAGAGCTCATTGAGGCACTGTGGCTGAAGCTGTCGGAATGGGTATGGGCGATTTCCAGCAATACCGCCCAGTTCTTTGCCGGCTACAATTCCTTCCAAAACCTCACCGTTGGCGGCCGCAAGCGTGACGGCAGCGATGCCACCAATGAAGTTTCCTACCTCTGCCTTGAGGCTACAGAAGCTGTCAAAACCCACCAGCCCGGCCTGAGCGTGCGCATCCATCCCAACTGTCCGCCGGAATTTTTGCTGGCCGTATGCAAGCTCATCCGCTGTGGCACAGGCTTCCCCGCCGTACACAATGACGCGGCAGGTGCCGAAATGCTGATGGCCGCAGGCCTGCCGCCGGAGGACGCACGTGATTGGAGCAACTGTGGCTGCGTAGTGCCGCACTTCCGTAAGATTGGCGAATGGACATCTGCCTGCAACATCAATCTGGCCGCCGCCATGGAATACACCATGCATGATGGCTACAGCTCCATCACCGGCAAACTCATGGGTCTGCCCACTAAGCTGGCAGACTGCCAAAGCTACGAGGAATTCAAGGAGCTGTTTTACAAGCAGGTTAAGCACCTCATCCGCATCGCTATCATCGGCTCACTCACCTGTCAGAAGGTGCACGCTGATATCGTTCCGCGTCCCTACCTGTCGCTTTTGGTGGATGGCTGCATGGAAAAGGGCAAGGACCTCAGCCGCGGCGGTGCCAAATACTGCTTGGGTCCTGTGCTCACAGGCATTGGCCTGGCCGACAGCGCCAACGCCCTTATCGCAGTGAAAAAGCTTGTTTTTGAAGAGAAAAAATACACCCTGGCCGATTTTGTCGCTGCCTTAAATGCCGACTGGCAGGGCTACGAGGCTATGCGCCGTGATGTGCTGGCCTGCCCAAAATATGGCAACGATGATGACGAGGTGGATTACACCGCCAGCCAGCTTTCTGATTTTTATCATAACGAAATCGTCAGCCACAAGGACATTTTCGGCGCACCGTTCAACAGTGCCTTTATGGGTATTTCCAACTACATCCCCGCAGGCACGGTTGTCGGCGCCACACCCGAAGGCCGCCTGAGCGGCTCGCCGCTCACTGAAGGCGTTTCGCCGCACGCCGGCACCGATATCACCAGCCCCACTGCCGCCCTACGCAGTGCCGCCAAAATCAACCAAACCTTCCATAGTGGCGGTACGCTGGTCAACATCAAGCTGTCGCCCGACCTCATCGCCACCGACCGCGGCCTGGCTAACCTTGCCGCCCTCATCCGCGGCTATTTTGCCCAAGGCGCCTTCCACGTACAGTTCAACGTTATTTCGCCCAAGGTGCTGCACGAGGCGCAGGAGCGTCCCGAAGAGTACCGCGACCTGCTAGTGCGCGTAGCCGGTTACAGCACACAGTTCGTCAACCTGTCCAAAAAAGCGCAGGATGCCATCATCGAGCGCACGACCTATGAAACCATGTAATATTTTCCAAATCCAGCGTCTGTCTGTCAACGACGGTGAGGGCATACGCACCACGGTATTTTTTAAGGGCTGCCACCTGCGCTGCCGCTGGTGCGCCAACCCCGAATCCTGGCACTTTGAACCGCAGCTGATGTTTTTACCGCATAAATGCGTAGGCTGCGGCGCCTGCGTCAGCGCCTGCCCCAGGCAGGCCAACTGGCAGGATGAAGCAGGTACGCTGCACTTTAACAGCAGCAGCTGCACCCTCTGCGGCAGCTGCATCAGCAGCTGCCCTATGCAGGCACGCCAGCAGATGGGCAAAGCTATGAGCGTTGACGCTGTCATAAAGGAGCTGAAAAAGGATTATCTTTTTTATGCCGAATCGGGTGGCGGCGTCACCTTTTCGGGCGGCGAGCCGTACCTGCACCCAGAATACTTGGCGCAGCTGACGCATACCTGTCACCAGCTTGGCATAGACACCTGCACCGAAAGCTGCGGCTTCTTTGACTTTGCAGCCGTCAGCAGCCTTGTTGCCGATATGGATGCCCTCTTTTTTGACATCAAAATAATGGATGCTGCCAGGCACAAGCATTACACCGGCCAGACTAACGATGTTATTTTAGCAAACATCGCCAAGGCCAGCGCCATAAATGCCAACATCACCGTGCGCGTGCCTGTGATCGCCGATGTAAACGATGATTACGCCAATATGCACGCTATGTGCAAATTTTTGACGCAAAAGACGCGCATCCGCCGCGTGGAGCTTTTGACCTACCACAAGCTGGGACTGGAAAAAATGACTGCCTTGGGAATGCCTGCCATCATCTTTCACCCTCCCACCGAGGAACGCCTGGAAGAGCTTAAGGAAATAATTGCAGGCTACGGAATTGAAAACGTAAGCTATAAATAAAAGAAGCTGACCTTTGTGGTCAGCCTCTTTTGCTTTAGGTGGATTTTTAGATTTTTGTCATTACTGTAATCAGCAGCTTAGCTCTGCTAAAGAGCGTATCTACAATTGCATACTCCTCAGGAGTGTGGTTGCGGGCACCCTGTACGCCCATAGCGCAGACAGTGGGAACGCCGGCCGCCGTAGTATAGGCACTGTCGCTGCCGCCGCCTACAGCCTTGGGGGTGGGAGCAGGCAGGCCTGCCTCCAGCGCTGCTGCACGCACCAGTTCAAACAAATCCTGCGTGCCTGCAACCTGCTGCATATTGCGGAATTCAGTCAGGCTGGTAAACACAGTCTTGGTATCAGGAACATACTGCTTATCAGCAATTTCCTGTACCTTCTTTTTCATTTCAGCAACATATTTAAAATCGTTATAGCGCATATCGCACTTAATTTTAGCATATGCAGGTACGGCATTGCTTACAGTACCGCCTTCAATAATGCCTACGTTAAAGGTGCAGCCGGTATCCCAGTTGGTCAGTGCGTTAACATCAATCGCCTTGTGGCAGATTTCCATAATAGCACTGCGGCCATTTTCGGGATCATTGCCTACATGCGCGCTACGGCCATAGGCCTCCAGCGTAAACTGCCATACACCCTTACGCTCAACAACCAGGCCGCCATCCTCAAAGCCAGTTTCAAAGTTAAAGGCAGCAAAGGCGCCCTTGCTTTCGGCCATAATCGCTTCGGCAGCCTCTCCCTTGCTGTTGGCATGACCGGTTTCCTCGTCACCTGCCAAAATAACCTTAATAGGATGAGTGTTGTAGCCCTGTGCCAAAAGTGCCTTAAGCGCACTCAAAAAGATAACAATGCCACCCTTCATATCCAGACAGCCAGGGCCGTAGGCCTTGCCGTCCTTAATAGTGAAGGGACGCTCGGCAGCAGTACCATCCTTAAAAACAGTATCCATATGACCGGTAAAAATAATAAACGGCTTGGTCATATCACCCAGCTCGCCCACCAGCGTATTGCCAGCATTTTCAAACTGCACCTGACGGGTCTTAAAGCCCAGGCCCTGCAAAATTTTTTCTACCTTTGCGCCAATGCTGTCAACACCAGCCTTATTGCCGGTACCGCAGTCCACATTAACAAACTCCTGCCACAGCTGCAGCATATTTTCGTGATCTGCATCAATCGCAGCCCAGGCATTTTTTCTTACTTCTTCTACAGACATGTCTATCCCTCCGAAAATAAATATATAATCTACGTACTTTCTCTATCAACTCTCTATATCTACGTGTACGCCTCATGCTATTAATCATAGTAATACCTGGCACATTTGTCAACTATTTCTTATCTATAGGTACTTCTGCGTATTCTGTTTTTTCCAGCTCCAGCTCTATTTTTTGATTAAGCTTTTCCGTCAGCCAGGCTTCAGCCTCCTCCTTTTGCTCTGCACGCATTTTAAGGATAACCTTAGCCCGCAAATCATACACTACGTCAGCAATTTCAAACAGGCTTTGCTGATAGAGCACGTTCAAAATGCGGCCCACGCTATTGACATCATAAATGAAGCTGTAATCAGCAAGCAATATCTTCTGTGCCAGGCCTGCCTCCTTCACAGCCCCGGCCACGCTGCCGCTGTAGGCACGCACCAGGCCGCCTGCCCCCAGCTTAACGCCACCAAAATAGCGCGTCACCACCGCCGCCGTTTCCGTCAGGGCGTTTTTGCGCAGCACCTCCAGCATCGGTATGCCTGCTGTACCGCTTGGCTCACCGTCATCGCTGGAACGCTGTGCCATCTCATCAATAATATAAGCAGAGCAGTTGTGCGTCGCATCCCAAAATTCCTTTTTTATACCTTTAATAAAGTCCTGTGCCTCAGTCTCGCTGTGCACCTTTTTCAGCGAGCAGATAAAGCGTGATTTTTCTATGACTATCTCCTTGCGGAAATCGCGACAAATTGTATACATCATCTCACCACCAGCTTTAGTTTTTATATTATTATAACATACGTCTGCATTTTTATGGCAAGCACTTATGTACATAGCTTTGACTGCTAGTGTGTAATATTATTACACTTTGCTATTATCAGCAAAGAAATTTACTTTTTTTTCACTTTTAACTTTATTTTTCGTGCCAGTTTTGTTATAATAGTGCACGTTTACAGATAAAGGAGAAGGTAGATACTATTCTCCAATTATAATTTTATTATAAGGGAAAGAGGTAAAACTTAACATGAAACAAATTTGTGCTTTAATCGGCAAATTCTTTGGCATCATCGCCATTGTTTTTCTGGTTCTCGGCATGACCATGCCGCAGAATTTCTTGTGGGTGCTTGGCAAGGTTGGCGGCATCAGCGTGCTCAGCTGCCTGCTCGGCGTTGTAATGTTTGGTATGGGTACCACGCTTAACCTTAAGGACTTTGCCTTGGTTTTAAAGCGTCCTGTTGATATTCTCATCGGCGTTTGCGCCCAATATTTCATTATGCCGTTTTTGGCCTATGCTCTGTCCACCATTTTCAACCTGGATCCTGCTCTGACCACCGGCGTCGTATTGGTTGGTACCTGCCCCGGCGGCACCTCCTCCAACGTTATCACCTTCATGAGCAAGGGTGATGTTGCACTTTCCGTAACCATGACCAGTGTTTCCACGGTGCTTTCGCCAATCCTGACCCCGTTCATCACCTACCTCATCATTGGTGAGAAGATTGCCTTCGACCCCGTAGGTATGTTCTGGAGCATCGTGCAAATCGTTATCCTGCCTATCTGCCTGGGCCTGGCTGTTAAATCCTTCCTGCCCAAGCTGGCAACCGTTGCAACCGACTATCTGCCAGCTGTATCCTCCATCGCTATTTCCTTAATCATCGCCGGCGTTATCGGTGCCAGCCGTGATTTGATTTTGAAGGCTCCCGGCCTGATTCTTCTGGTAGTAATCCTGCACAACTGCTGTGGTTATGCTTTGGGCTTTGCAATCGCCCGTGTCACCGGCCTCTCCTGGAAAAAGGCTGTTGCCCTCTCCATCGAGGTTGGTATGCAAAACTCCGGTCTTGCCACCGGCCTGGCAAAGGCTCACTTTGCCGCTCTGCCTGCAGCCACCGTTCCTGGTGCAGTCTTCTCCGCATGGCACAACATTTCCGGTGCTTTGCTGGCCTGGGCTTATCAAAACTACCTGAACCCCAAATTCGACCCTGACTACGGCAAGGATGAAGAAGCAGCCAAGGCTTAAATCGATATACACTTAATAAACGGAGCTCCCCCTGAGCCATGTGCTTGGGGGGAGTTTTTGTGCTATAATTAAGTTACTAAAAAATCTAGGGAAATGGAATACAAATCACATGGATGATAAACAACAAAAGCTCAATACCTACCGCTCGCTTAGCGATATGCATAAATTCCGCCTGCGCCTGTTCGCCGAAGGTATTTTGACCGGCATATTTGCCGGCCTTGTCATCTGCTGCTTCCGCTACGCGCTGGTGAAGGCCGAATATTTGCGTGGTGCGCTTTATAACCGCCTATGGGTAAGCGATATTTTTATCAACGCCTGCTGGTTCGCCGTGCTCATCGCCATCGCCTGCATCCTCTACAAATTAAACTGCCTTGAGCCTATGGCCGCAGGCAGCGGTATACCCCAGGTCAAGGGGACTATATTGGGACTGATGAAGATGCGCTGGCTACACGTGCTGTGGGTAAAGCTGGTGGCCGGCACTCTCGGCATCGGCGCTGGCCTGTCGCTGGGGCGCGAGGGTCCGTCTATCCAGCTTGGCGCCGTGGCGGCGCAGGGCATCAGCCGTCTGTTTGGCCGCACCCGTATGGAAGAACGCTACCTTTTGACCAGCGGTGCCAGCGCCGGTCTGGCTGCTGCCTTCAACGCTCCGCTTGCCGGCGTCATCTTCGCGCTAGAGGAGCTGCACCGCAATTTCTCTATCATGGTGCTGCTGCCCTCTATGGCCGCAGCCTTTACTGCCACCATCATCTCGCGTGCCATTTTCGGTCGTGCCACTATTTTTGATATTCCTGATTTACAGCTGCTGCCTATAAGCTATTATGGCATCGTAGTTATCGTCGCCCTTGTCAGCGGCCTTGCCGGCGTTATCTTCAACCTGGGACTTTTAAACATCGGCCGCTTTTATAATCTGCCCTGCTTTAAGAGACCTGTATATAAAATTGCCTTTGCCCTCATCTGCGCCGGCGTTTTGGGTTACTTTTTACCCGAAGTCCTTGGCGGCGGCAACCAGCTCATCAATCATCTGGCCAAGGCACCTGCCAGCTTGCAGGTTTTACTGGTTTTCTTGGCAGGCAAGCTACTTTTTACGCTTATCAGCTATGGCTGCGGCGTCCCTGGCGGCTTCTTTTTACCCATGCTCGTCCTCGGCGCGCTCTGCGGCAGCATCTGCGCCCAGATGCTCATCCTGCTTGGCTGCATTGAACCCATTTACGCCACCAATATCATGGTCGTGGCCATGGCTGCTCTCTTTTCCTCTTCCGTGCGCTCACCCATCACCGGCACAGTGCTGATTATGGAGATGACCGCCAGCTATCAGCAGCTTCTATCATTGGCCATTGCCGCCATGGTAGCCTTCGTCATCGCCGAGCTATGCCACAGCAAGCCGATTTACGAGGAGCTGATGCAGCGTATGCTGCACAAGGACCAGCCTGCGCCGACGGTTTTAGAGCAGCGCAACGTAGTGGAGCTGGCGGTATGCAGCGGCTCAGCCGTCTGCGGCAGGCTCATCCGTGACATTCATTGGCCCAACAAAACCCTGCTTGTAGACGTCAAGCGTGGTGAGCAGCAGCTCATTCCTGCTGGTGATACACGCCTTTTGAGCGGTGATTTTATCTATGTGCTGACCGAAAACGAGCACATAGAGGAGCTGGCTAAGATGGTGGGATCTGAATAAGAACAGTAAAAAGAGGCTGGGACAAAACTAACTTCACGAATTAAAGAATCTCTATAATGTAAGTATTTTCTAAAATTCTTGTGCGAAAAAACCAGTGAAAATTTATCTGATGATAAACATCCACTGGTTTTTCTGTTTAAGGCTGGGTTTTGTCCCAGCCTCTTTCATTTATATTCCCAGCATAACGTCAATAATTTCTTTATCTGTTTCTACCATACCCTGGCTGGCGATTTTGCCAACTGCGGCGATTGTTTCATCGGCAGTATCCTGCACAATGCCATCACCGCCGGCAAAGTTGCGTTCAGCCATTGCCATATCCAAGCCCAACAGACCGCCCTCTACCGCCATAGCGATTTTAGCCGCGCAGGACGATTTCGCCCCGTCGCAAATTATACCGCTGTTAATCGCCAAAGCATTCTCGACTGCATGCTCAATCTGTTCGTCCGTGCAGCCGTGCAAAAAGGCAATGCCTGCGCCGCTGCCACAGCCTGCGCTCACAGCGCCGCAATACGCCGAAAGCTTGCCAATGCCCTGCTTCAGATAAATCGTCACCAGGTCGCTCAAAAGCACTGCCCGCAGCATTTTTTCTTCACCTGCGGCCAATGCGTGTGCGTAAATTACCACGGGAACGCTTGCCGTAATGCCCTGGTTGCCGCTGCCGGAGGTAATCACTACAGGCAGCTCGCAGCCGTTCATGCGGGCGTCACTGCCTGCGGCCGCGCTGGCACGTGCGCGCGTACGCAAACTGTCGGGATCGCGGCGCAGCAAAATTTTGCCAATGCTGGCACCATAATCATGCGTCAGGCCTTCCTTGGCTATCGCCATGTTATAGTTAATCTGACGCTCCAACAGGGATTTTACAGAATCAAGAGGCATGTTACGCGCCGCCTCCAGCACATCCTCTATGTGCCACAGGCTTTTGGCCTCCTCCTCGACAGGGACGATAGGCTTTTCTAAAATAGTCACGCCATTTTTCTTAATGCAGGTAACGTTAGTATGATCCGTGCGGATAGTAACCTCGGCATTTTTAGCACCGGCTGCCAAAAAGATACGGATGTAAAAAATATCCGGCTCCTCAGAAACATGAATTTTAATTTTACCGGATTCCGCCAGCTGCTTCAGCGCTGCCTTTTTTGGCTCTGTGATATATGCCAGCACCTCCAGCTGCCGCTCAGGATGCGCTGCCACAATACCGGCAGCACAGGCCACCTCTATGCCCTTCATCTGATTGGTGTTGGGGACAACCACGCTTTTTACGTTTTTGATAATATTGCGGCTGACCCAGATTTCTACCGTCTCGGGCGCACAGCCCAGCTGCTCGCGGCAGACCGCCGCACAGTAGGCAATAGCAATAGGCTCGGTACAGCCCATGGCAGGAATGAGCTCTTCGGCCAAGGCCTGCTCATACACAGCATACTTGTTTTCCATATCACAAATTCCTCCAACTGTCCTTTAGTTTCCTAATAGATTTATTGTAAACCAAAAGCGCCTAGTCTACAAGAGTAAACTAAGCGCCTTTGTTATCTGACTAAATTACATTTTAATTTTTGCTTCCTCTGCCAGCTTAGGACCAAATTCACCAAAATCAAAGGTGGCAAAATAATCTGCCGGGGTTTCCGCACGGCGGATAAGCTTAGCGCTGCCATCCTCCTGCAGCAGAATTTCCGCACTGCGCAGCTTGCCGTTGTAGTTGTAGCCCATTGAGAAGCCATGTGCACCTGCATCATGGATGAACAGCAGGTCGCCGATTTCGATTTCAGGCAGCAGCCTGTCAACAGCAAATTTATCGTTGTTTTCGCACAGGCCGCCGGTTACATCATACTTATGGTCGCAGGCAGCATCCTCCTTACCCATGACGGTGATGTGATGGTAGGAGCCATAAATTGCAGGACGCATAAGGTTAGCAGCGCAGGCATCGCAGCCAATGTATTCCTTATAAATATGCTTTTGGTGAATAGCGGTGGTAACCAAACCGCCGTTAGGAGCAAGCATAAAGCGTCCCAGCTCGGTGAACAGCTTTACATCGCCCATGCCCGCAGGCACCAGCACCTCTTCGTATACCTTGCGCACGCCCTCGCCAATAGCCAAAACGTCATTATCCTGCTGCTCAGGCTTATAGGCAACGCCGATACCGCCGGACAGGTTGATAAAGGCGATGTGGGCACCGGTCTTTTCGTGCAGCTCTACAGCCAGCTCGAACAGAATGCGGGCCAGTTCCGGGTAGTATTCATTAGTAACGGTGTTGGAAGCCAAAAATGCATGAATACCAAAATGCTTTACGCCCTTAGCCTGCAAAATTTTATAGGCTTCAATAATCTGCTCATGGGTCATACCATATTTAGCATCACCGGGGTTATCCATAATGTTGTTGGCAATAGCGAAATGTCCGCCAGGATTGTAACGGCAGCAAACAGTTTCAGGAATATCAGCAACCTTCTCCAAAAAATCAATATGGGTAATATCGTCCAGGTTGATGTTGACGTTCAGCTTACGCGCCAGCTTAAAGTCCTCGGCCGGAGTAGCGTTAGAGGAAAACATAATCTCGCTTTCCTTAAAGCCTACAGCATCGCTCATCAAAAGCTCGGTGTAAGAGGAGCAGTCAGCGCCGCAACCCTCCTCGCGCAGGATTTTGAGCAGATAGGGGTTAGGAGTTGCCTTGACGGCAAAATATTCCTTAAAGCCCTCGTTCCAGGAAAAGGCCTTATTCACCAGGCGCGCAGTGCGGCGGATGCCGGCCTCGTCATACAAATGGAAGGGAGTGGGATATTGTTTAACAATTTTCTCTAATTGCTCTTTCGTAACAAAGGGAACCTTTTTAGACATTCATATCACCTTTCTGTAATTCAATTAGCGCAATTTCATTTTTCAGCGCTTCCTTAAACAAATCCACCAGATTCCGCTTGCAGGAATACAAGCAGGTTGAATCCTCGCCATCCTGCAAATCCCCCGTCAAAACAGTATGGGAATCAGCAATCAGGCGGATTTGCCCGTTTTGCTTTGTCGTACCGTAGCAAATCGCTCCTGGCAGACAAAAGCTCTTATCGCCGATAATTACCACCTTTAACCCACGCTGCAGGGCAGCAGTCAGCTCTGGCGTCAAAAGCTCCAGCAGCCTGGTATTGGCCGAAATATAAATTCTGGCCTGCGCCTGGCTCACGGTGTTGCGCAGCTTATTAATTATCTCCCGCGCCCCCTTAATCGTGATATAGCCTTCGGCGTCGTTGCTCAGCACCGGCAGCTGCCGGAGAACTTCCTGCTTTACCTGCTCCAGATAGCTGATTTTGTTGCTGCAAAATTCTGCCGGCGCAACAGGAGTATAGCGCGTAACCTTGCCTTCCTCCAGTACGTAGGCTGCTCCCTTGTCCACCAGACCCGCAAGCGCGGTATAGGTGTTAGAGCGCGAAATGCCTGTCTGCTTAGCGGCCTCGTAGCCAGTAAGCTGCCCCGATTTTAACAGCAGCACGTAGAGCGTCGCTTCCTGCTTTGTTAAGTTAAAATTAGTAAGTCCTTCGATAAGATCCATAAACCCTCATTTAGCACTTCTTGCTTTTTCGACGGAACTATATAAGCGCATAAAATGCGCATTTCTTTGATTGTTCCTATTCAAGAACACTATACTACTACCAGCGTCAGTTGTCAATAGCTAACTGGCATTTTTTTATGTATACATATATGAAATATAAAAAACCGGAGATGCGTAACCACGCAACCTCCGGTCAAGCTTTGCTTTTTAGTTTTTATCAAAAACCATTACCCTGTCAAAATCAAGATAAACCTTAGCGCCGTCAGGAATAGCATTCAAATCTGCGCCCTTGACGATTACGCGCACGTCGTGGCCATGCACGTTCACGCGGTAATCCACTGCGTCACCCAAGAAGAAGCGGTGTGTCAGCTGCCCCTCCATCTGGCCGCCGCTGAGCGACATGGTGATATTTTCCGGACGTACGGCAATGGTTGCCTCGCCTGTAGCCTTGCCTGTGTTGGGGAAGGAAACGTTGCTGCCCTTAATAAAGACTCTGTCGCCCTTCACCTCACCATCAATAAAGTTAACCAGACCGATGAAGTCTGCAACCATCTTATTTGCAGGCTGGGTATAAATTTCGTGCGGTGCGCCAATCTGCTGCACAACGCCCAGGCTCATAACAACCACGCGGTCACTCATAGCCATAGCCTCTCCCTGGTCATGGGTTACATAAACGACGGTAATTCCCAGCTCCTTTTGAATCGCCAAAATCTCAAAGCGCATAGATTCACGCAGCTTTGCATCCAGGTTGGACAAGGGCTCGTCCAAAAGCAGCAGGCCGGGCTGTGCCACCAGCGCACGTGCCAGCGCTACACGCTGCTGCTGGCCACCGGATAACTGGTGCGGATAGCGCTTGCTGTACTCGCCCAAATGCACCAGCTCCAGCATCTTCTGCACGCGTGCCTCGCGCTCTGCCTTATCCACCTTTTGGATTTTCAGCGGATAGCCGACATTTTCGGCAACCGTCATGTGCGGCCATACGGCATAGGATTGGAACACCATACCGATATCGCGTTTTTCCGGCGGAGCAAAGGTGCCCTTTATAGAAGAGCTGACGCAATGGTCACCAATATAAATTTCACCCTCGGTAGCACGCTCAAAGCCTGCTATCATACGCAGCGTAGTAGTCTTGCCGCAGCCTGATGGTCCCAGGATGGAAACAAATTCGCCATCCTTTACAACTAAATCAAAATCGTTTACAGCGGTTACAGCGCCAAAACGCTTAAATACATGCTCAATTCGTACTTCAGCCATTTATTACACTCCTTTAATCAAATACCAACATTACCCTTGGAAACCTTGTTCAGAATCAGGTTACCAATCAATACAATCAGCAGAATAATTACAGACAGTACAGATGCGTTCTGTGTATCTGCATAGGTCTGCAGCTCATACAGCAATACGCCGATGGTCTTGGTGTCGCTGCCATAAAGGAGCAGGGACATAGTCAGCTCGTAGAACGACGGCATGAAGATCAAGAACCAGCCTGCGATAATGGACGGTGCAATAAGCGGCATAATGATATCCTTGCAGCAGCGCAGCCAGCTGGCGCCGGAATTCAGTGCTGCTTCCTCCAGGGATACGTGCACCTGGCTAAGGGAGGCGGCAATAGTGCGCACGGACATCGTCATATATTTTACCAGATAGGCAACAACCATAATCCACATCGTGGAATACAAATTCAGACCAAAATTACCACTGAAGGTAATAATCAAGGCCAAAGCAATTACGATAGACGGGGTACTACCGCCGATAACTACCAAAAGGTCAGGGATGCTGCGCCCCTTAACCTTAGTCTTAACTGCCAGGTAGGCAACGAAGATGGATAGCAGCGTGCCGATGCAGGCAGCAATAACAGCATACAAAATGGAATTCCAGACGCTTTCCATGTACTGGGAGCTGGTGATAACAGGAAGCCAAGCATCAAAGCCCAGGTTATCCAGAGCAATAGGCTTGGACAAAGTAATAATCAGGCTTGTCAAAACGATGGAGCCCAACGGGATGATGATAGAAATCATGCTATAGGCACCAACCAGGCAGAAGCAGGGCCATTTCCATTTGCCAAGCTCGACAATGTTAGGACGGGTGCTCTTGCCGCTGATGGTGGTGTAATCCTTTTTGCCCACCATCCAGGTCATACCAAACAGCAGGATGTTAGCCAAAAACATCAGCGATGCAGCCAAGGCGGTGGCATCACGCACACCTGCGGCATCACCCATGTAAATGTAGGTAACAATACGCGTGGTCATAACCTCGATGTTACCGGGCATACCAACAATGGCCGGAATACCAAAGCAGCTGCCTGCGGCGATAAACACCAAAAGTCCGCCTGCCAAAATACTCGGCGCCATCAAGGGCAGGGTCACATCAACAACCGTGCGCAATGGAGAGGCACCGCTGACACGGGCAGCCTCCTCCAGCGTCGGGTCCATCTTTTCCATAGCACGCGAAATGGTGATAAAGGCAAACGGCGAATAGAACAGAGTCAAAACCCAGCCCAGACCGGTCATCGTATAAATATCAAAGGGTGCTGCCTCCAGCCCAAAGATGAACTTAATAATTTCGTTCAAATAGCCTACACTGGGGTTCAAAAGCTGTACCCAGGCAATAGCGCCAACATAGGGCGGAATCATATAGCTGGAAACCAGCAGCGTGCGGTACATTTTTTTGCCCGGCATATCAGTACGCCCTACCAGCCAGGCCAACGGGAAGGTGATAATAACGCTGACCACCATAACTGCCAGCGACAGCTCTATCGTGTTAGTGAGCGCGCGCCAGTTTACATCCTGGCTATATACATTGCGGTAATTTTCCAGGTTAATAGCGCCATCAAGCATAATGCTGTCATAAAGCAAAATTCCCATAGGGAAGATTACAAAGTACAAAAGCAGCAGCACAGAGATGGCGATAACAATGAATTTACTGTTTAATCTTGACATGAATCGCTTTGTCTCCTTCATAAAATTTTTAAGAGCTGGCCGTAACTGCCAGGGGTGCAGCCCTACGCCGTCTTTATTGAGCAGAAAACAGGGATGGCCAAAATGGTCTCCCTGTTTCTGCTATTTTAGGTTAACAATAGCTTATTTATCCATAACTCTCTTGCGGAACTCTTCTTTTATCTGGGCGTTGTTGTCAGCCAGCTTCTGCCAGTCAACCTTAATTCTGCCCTCAACCAGCTTCTTGGTTTCTACAGAACCGGTAGGCTCCTTAACATCGCCGCGTACAGAGTGCATCCAGCCCTTAACAACGGCCTCCTGGCCTTCCTTAGACAGCCACCAGTCAACCATAGCCTTAGCGCCCTCAGGATTCTTTGTGGTGTTGAAGATAGCAATCGGGGACGGGATGTTGATTACGCCGTCAGTAGGATAGATAACCTTCAAAGGCTCTTTTTTGGTGTTGGCCAGCTTCAGGATATTTTCCTCCAGAATCATAGCTGCAGCATATTCGCCGGTCAGCAGCTTGTTTTGGATAGCAGAGTTGCCTTCCTCTACGCGGATGCCGTTAGCCTTCAGCTTATCAAAATATTCCCAGCCATATTTGTCAGCCAGGGCGCCAACTGCTACATAAGCAGTACCGCTCAGCATCGGGTTAGGCATTGCAATTTTGCCCTTCCATTTCGGGTCAGTAAGATCAGTCCAGTTTTTCGGTGCGTCCTCTGCCTTCAGCTTGTTGCCATTGTAAGCAATAATCATGTTGCATACGCGCACTGCGTACCAAGCGCCATCGCTGGCCTTATCACTGATGACATTGGCATCCTCTTTGGATTTATACGGTAAGAGCAGCTTTTGCTCGTTCAATTTCAAATAGTAGGAAGGATCTGCAACCATCAAAACATCGGCAGAAATCTTTTTAGCCTTAATTTCACCGGTGATCTTGGTAACAACCTTTTCGGTGCCACCCTGGAACCAGTTAACCTTCATATCGGGGAAGGCCTTGGCAACGTTCGGCTTGCACATATTGTCGATGATATCAGGATAGATAGAGGTATAAACCATCAGGTCACCCTTTACACCGCCGGCAGCCTTGCCATCGTCCTTTTTATCTCCACCGCCGCAGCCGGCCAGAGCCACAGACAAAGCCAGCATTGCAGCCGCACCAAGCATCCATTTTGATTTTTTCATTTACATACACTCCTTTTTTACATCTTCATTGATATCTAGTCAATCCAAGTGTAAGCTCCTTCTACACCCACATTTTGTAAATTCGCTATAGCCTGCTTTTTCCCTGCTTACACTTTACACTATTTTTATATAAATTCCGCTTTTTGTGTTAGCTGTACATTTGTAACATGGACATTCCACCACCAATTTACATTTGACGTTTTTTGTCCTACATGGACATTTATTGTCCCGCGCTAGCTTTAAGCTTTTACCAACTAAATTCAATGCAAAAAAAAATCCAAGTATCTCCCTCATTCCTGTGGTTTAGTAGGTGCTTTAACACTTTGTATGGTCAGACCTCTATCCTTATTGGCGGTTTCGCTCCAACAATTTTCGTGCTTATATGCTTATGGCTTATTTATATGAAAAAAGCCTCCTGTTTTAGAATGTTATCGTATTGACTAATAACATTTCAACAAGGAGGCTGCAATACCACAACTTTTTGGGGAAATCCCTTTTAAACGTCAGGTTTCTCCACCCACACTTTACTAAGGATGTTCATCATGGATTATTTATGCGCAAAATGTTTAGTTTTATTTTATTACTTCTTACCCGTCTTCACCGCGCTTTTAGCCTTAGCGTCATTAGCATTGGCTACACCGGCCCAGGTACGCAGCATGTCGGCGCAGGCAGATGCGTACGCACCGGCACTGCCAAAGGCACCAGCATCCTGCGTATACAAACGCAGCACCTGTATATCATCATAATAAATATCGGCTGTAGAACCGTTATCATAAACCACAAAATGATTAGGATTAACCTGTCCGCGCTGACGCACGCACCACAGGCCGCCGGCCAGCATATAGGCACGGTATTTGGCCTTGGTGTTGCCGATGCTCTGGCTGATATTAAAGCTCCAGCCCCCTTCCGTAACGCTAGCGTGATCATCGTCAGTTATTGCTACGTCAGGATGAATATTATATTCCTTGAGCTGCTTGCTGACACGCTTAACACGCTCCTCCGGCTCGGGGTGACTGCTGAACAGGCCATAGTTACTGCCGCCACCCTGCTTAGACAAATCGTCCAGCTTCCAAACCGTAATCAGCATGCTGTAAGGATTATAGCCGGCAGCAATGCTGTTTTTTACGCCCTCCTTATCAGCTCCGCGTTCATCTGTACGGCTGTAGCCGGCAAACAAGGCCTGCTGCGCCGCCTGAATCAGGCCCAAGCCCTGTCCGCGCGTTACAGCAATCAAGGCGAGAGACGTCAGCATTTGCTTCTCAATCGCATGGACCGTATGCTTTTTGGCAACATGGCCCACCTCGTGTCCCAAAACGCCCGCCAGCTCCATATCCGTAGGCATATAATCCAGCAAGCCCTTATATACATAAACAAAGCCACCCGGACAGGCCAGGGCGTTGACCTCGCTATTGTTTAGCACCTTAAAGGAATAGGTGATATCATCACGTCCGCACACCGCTGCCAGACTTTGCCCGATGCGGTTGACACGCTCCTGCATATAAGGATCCTGCACCACGCCATACTTGGCCTCCAGCTGCTGCGCCGTACTCTTACCCATCTCAATTTCCTGATCCCTGCTAATCATGCCCGCTTCTGCCGGATTAATGCCCACAAACAGGAAACAAGAAAACACAAATGCCATAAAAAGCTTTACCAGCTTATTCATGTCTACCTCCTTATTCAACCATCCACCCATCGCTGCTGCATTGCAGCCTTAGATAGCACCCTCTTCGTGAAGTGCTGCGATTTCGCTATAATTATATCCCAGCTCCTGCAAAATATCCAGTGTATGCTCACCTAATTTAGGCGCACGGCGGCGGATAGAGCCTTGCGCCGCACTAAACTTCACCGGACCGCCGATGTAGCGCAGCCTGCCCAAATCACTGTCTGCCTCCTGCAGCATGTTTTCCTGCTCCGTCAGTTCGCTTTGCAAAGCCTCCTCCAGACTGCATACGGGCGTTACGCAAAATTCCGCACTGCCAATCAGCTCCAGCCATTCGGCCTGCGTTTTGGCAGCAATTTTCTGCGCTACAATCTCCTGCAGCTCCTGCTCATGGGCAAAATCATATTGCCTTCCTTCCAACTCCGGGCAGGCAATTAAATCACAAAAGCGCTGCCAAAACTTTGGTTCAATGGTGCCCACCGTCAGATAGCGCCCATCAGCTGTACGATAAATATTGTAGTAATGCGCGATACGGCCAAAGGGCTTTTGCTTCGTCTCCTCGCAGCCCCACAGCGCACTGATGCCTGTAACCTGCATGGAAAGCGCTGTCGCATACAGATTAACGTCCAAATGCTGTCCCGCTCCTGTACGCTCGCGGGCAAACAGTGCCATACTTATCGCGCTCAGCGCGTTCAGTCCGCTGCCCACAGCGCTCACCTGCACCTCGGATACGCAGGCCTGCCCTACGTCGTCCAAGCTGTTAAGGCCGGCCAGGCCAATGACGTTTAAATCATGCGCAGGCTTGTGGCAGCTTTGCCCAAAGCCAGTAATCGAACAATAAATAAGCCGGGGATTGATTTTTTTCACTGCTTCATAATCCAGGCCGTAGCGCGCCAGATACCCGGGCCTGAAGCCTTCTAAAAAGACATCTGCCTCCCGCAGCAGCGCCAGCAGCAGCTTACGGCCACCTTCTTTTTTTATATCAAGCGCCACCCCCCGCTTATTACGGTTCAGCATTAAATGCCAATAGCTCATGCCTTCAATCTTGGCAGGCCAAAAGCGACGTGTAGCATCGCCTGTCCGGTCCTCCACCTTCACCACGTCCGCACCATAATCGCCCAGCAGCATGCCGCAATACTGCCCTGGCAGCCATTTAGAAAAATCTATAACCTTAACGCCCTCTAATAAATTCATACTGGTCACTCCCATCTTGCATATTACTAATATTATATTCTACAAAAAATCCCTAGAACCTTTTCAAATATGTTCACAAATCACCTATTTAGATGATATAATAGAAGTTAGTATAAGACAACCGCATTTTTGAGAAGGAGGAGAATTTTATGCAAACACGCAAGCTTACATCCGCAGCACTTTTGGTCGCCATTGGCACCTTAAGCGCGCATCTGGTTTATATTCCCGCCGGTGTTTCCCGCTGCTTTCCCGTGCAGCATGCCATCAACGTCATGGGAGCAGTGCTTTTAGGCCCTGATTACGCCGTAGCCATCGCCTTTATTATTTCCTGCCTGCGCAACATGCTGGGAACGGGCTCTATTCTGGCCTTCCCGGGCAGCATGATTGGTGCAGCCCTTGCAGGCCTGGCCTATAGCCGTTTTAAGGCCATCCCCGCAGCCATGGCCGGCGAGGTTTTCGGCACAGGCATCCTTGGTGGCTTTGTGGCCTGGATTGTAGCAACAATGCTTTTGGGCAGCAAGGCCGTAGCCTGGTTCTTTATCCCGCCGTTTTTGGTGAGCACCATCGGCGGCAGCATTATTGCCGGTCTGCTCTTAAAGAGTGGTGTCTTCAAACAGCTTACTAGCAACAGGACAGGAGAATAAGTAATGACACACACCCACATACACGCGCTTCCGCTCCCCGGCCAAGATGATGAAAAATATATTCAGCCCATGGCCGATATTTTTAAAGTTTTGAGTGACCCCACCCGCATCCGCATTCTTTCCTTGCTTGCACATGAGGAAATGTGCGTGACCTGCATTGCCGAAGCATTGGGAATGACACATTCGGCAATTTCGCACCAGCTGCGTCTTTTACGCGCCACTAATCTGGTTAAGTTCACCAAGGACGGCAAGGAGGTAATCTATTCCTTAGATGATGCCCATGTGCTCAGCCTTTTTGACCAGGCCCTGGACCATGTAAAGCATAAAATGTAAATACAAATAAAAGGATGCCCTGTCAAAGCAGCTTGTGCTACAATGCTGCCACCACTTTGACAAAGCATCCCTTTTTATTGTGCGCTGCGCCACTGGCGGATGATTTCGCTTTTATAGACCGACGTCCAGCTTAAATCATCTACAGGCACACGCACATTGCCAATCAATTCCCTACGACCATCGTTGTAGGGATATTTTTTTACGTGCCAGATATAGTGATAGCCGTTTGCGGGCAAAAGCTCCACCCCCGCGTCACTCATCAGATAATCCAAAAAGCCGCGTGCCTCCTCCACATGGCCTGCGCTGCGCATAATGGCCGCACCTGTGAGCATAGTGCGGTTGGCATCCTTTACGACCGTGGCAAACAGATGGCTATGACGTGCTTCCAGCAGCAGGGCGTAATCAAGCGGTACTACAGCTATCGTCTTTTTACCAATATAGACAAGGTCCACTGCTTCGCCAAAGCCTTTGGTATAAACCGGCTGCTGCGCATTGAACTTGGCTGCGTAAGCCAGCGCCTGCGTCTTTCCACGCAGCTGCCAGATGCTCGTAAGCATGCCGTAGCTGGCGCCGCCCAGATTAAAATCAGGCACCGCGATTTCCTCCTGCAGCTGTGGTGCCAAAAGCTCATCCCAGGTTTCCGGGGCATAGAGACCGTAAGCGTGCAGATTATTTTTATTGCTCAAAAGCGCAATGTAGCTAAGATAAAGGCTCGTCCACTGCCCGGTACGGTTGCGCAGCTCTGCCGGCACCTTGTACGATTCCTTAGCGATATATGGCTGCAAAATATTCTGCTCATCCGCCATAAAGTATTCCTCGCTGGTGCCGCCCAGCCACACGTCAAACTTATGCTGACGCAGGTAATCCATGCGCTCCCTTTGGGTGCCACCGGGCAAATAGCTTATTTTTACCTTGACGCCACTGGTCTTGCTGTAGCTGTCAGCAATAAGCTCCGTCAAATCCCTGCCCATACTGCTGCATAGCGCCAGCTCCCTGACCTGGTGCTGCTCCTGCCTGCCACAGCCTGCAAGCAAAACACTAAGCAGCACCAACGTATATATCATAAATTTACGCATTATAAATTCCGCCTTTCGCTATTATTATAACACGAAATCACCTATACAAACACCTGCTCCCTGTCACACTGCTGCCTTCACCTGGTTAACGCCTGCTGTGATAAAACAGGCAACCCCGCCCTTAAGCCAAGGACGGGGTTACAAAAGCTCCAACTATTTACTTTACAGCCTGCGCTACCGATAAACGCAGCTCTACATTACCTACAGGTGTGACAGGCTCCACCTCTGCCTTGACGCGCTCCCAGATGACAAACTTAGCCTTGCTGAAGCCGTTAAAAGTCGTCGCGCTGGCAGACGTATAAGCACCGCAGCTGGGGACTAAAAGCAAATCCCCCACCTCCAGCGGCACCGTCATGCGGCCGCGGAACATAATATCCAACGAATCGCAGCTGGGACCGGCAAAGGTGGCAGGCACGGTCTCATCGCCCTCCTTAAAGCTGATAAGCTTAAAGTCCCACTGGTCAAAGAGCACACCCGAAAAGGTGCCATACAGGCCTTCATCCAAAAAGTACCAGGGCTGGCCGCCGCGTTCGGTGACGCCAATAACGCTGGTGATCAAATTGACCGCGGTGCCACAAATATAGCGTCCTGGCTCGGCCCAGATTTCGGCTTCGGCAAAGTCCTCGTCCAAGCGCGCGTTAATCTGGCGCAGCATTTCCGGCAGATTAAATTTAACCTTCGGCTCAGGAATCGGAAACCCACCGCCAATATCCAAAATGCGCAGCTTCAGGCCTGCCTCCTCCGCCTCTTCAAACAGCTCGCGTGCGATATCCAGCGCATAAAGATAGGGATCCGCGCTCACCGTCTGGCTGCCTACGTGAAAGGCAATGCCGGCCATGTCCAGACCTGCTGCCTTGGCCTGCTGCATGAGCGCGATAGCGTTTTCCCGTGCAGCACCAAATTTTTTGTTCAAATCCACGTGGGCAGACGAATTATCAATGCGCAGACGCAAAAGCACTGTCGCCTCAGGGCACTGTTTTTTTATTTTATCTATTTCACTCGCGCTGTCAAAGGTCATCTTACGCACGCTGCAGGCACGGCAGGCCTCCAGGCCGCTGCCTGTCTTTACAGGATTGGCATAAATCAGGCGGCCGCCATCTATGCCCATATCATAAAGCGTGTGAATTTCACCATCACTGGCCACGTCAAAGCAGGATCCCATATCTGCCATCACCCGCAAAATTTCGGGGTGGGGATTAGCCTTGATCGCATAATGAATCTTGACGCGCGGCATATATTTTTTCAATACCTTATAATTTTTCTTTACCTCTTCAAGAGAAAGCACCAATAGCGGCGTCCCAAAACGCGCTGCTAATTTTTCTACAGCCTGTTGGCTGATTTGGAAATGCTTCTTTATTCTCATAACACTCTCCCCTTGCCATTGCAAATTTTTCTTCTATGATTGTACCACAATGAGCTGAAAGTACAATAGCAAAACGGCAAAAAAATGATTTTTTTTGAGGAGTTCGGGAAAATTTTGCAATAATCACGGATTGGAGTGCTTCTATGTGGAAATTCCAGCATTTTTCAGTATATAATGCAAAAATCCCGCCTTCTTCACGAATGCGGGATTTTATTACAGCTTATGCTTATTTCTTAGGTACTTCGATAACGTCACAGCCCATGTACGGACGCAGGACCTCAGGAATAACTACGCTGCCATCAGCCTGCTGGTAGTTTTCCAAAATTGCGGCCACAGTACGGCCTACAGCTACGCCGCTGCCGTTAAGGGTGTGCACGAATTCCGGCTTGCTCTTGGAGTCACGGCGGAAGCGGATGTTAGCGCGGCGTGCCTGGAAGTCCAGGAAGTTGGAGCAGGAGGAAATTTCGCGGTAGCAGTTTGCTGCCGGCAGCCAAACCTCCAGGTCATAGGTGGTAGCAGAGCTAAAGCCCAAATCACCGGTGCACAGACGTACAACGTGATACGGCAGTCCCAAAAGCTGCAGCACCTCTTCTGCGTCATTGGTCAGCTTATCCAGCTCAGCCCAGGATTCCTCAGGCTTCGTGAACTTAACCAATTCAACCTTGTTGAACTGGTGCATGCGGATGAGGCCGCGGGTATCACGACCTGCGGCACCGGCCTCGGCACGGAAGCAGGCACTGTAGGCAGTATATTTGAGCGGCAACTCGTCGCCGGTAAGAATATCGTCACGATGATAGTTGGTTACAGGCACCTCGGCGGTAGGAATGAGGTACATATCGCCATTTTCCAGCTTGTACATATCCTCGGCAAACTTGGGCAGTTGGCCTGTGCCCTGCATGCTGGCACCGTTAACGATAAACGGCGGGAAGAATTCCGTGTAGCCATGCTTGCGGGTGTGTACGTCAAGGAAGAAGCTGATAACAGCACGCTCCAGGCGGGAGCCCAGACCCTTGTAGAATACATAGCGCGCACCGCTGACCTTTACGCCACGCTCAAAATCCAAAATGCCCAGCTTTTCGCCAATTTCCCAGTGCGGCTTGGGCTCAAAGTCAAACTTCGTCGGCTCGCTCCAGGTGCGGATAACGGGGTTGCAGGTATCATCCTTGCCTACAGGCACATCTGCTGCAGGAATGTTAGGAATAGTCAGCAGGATATGCTTAATCTTATCCTCAATTTCCTTCAGCTCCTTGTCATCCTCAGAAATCTTATCACCCAGGGCGCGGACTGCGGCCATCTGCTCAGAAGCATCCTGGCCGGCCTTTTTCAGCTTGCCGATTTCCTGGGAGGCAGTATTGCGCTCCTTTTTGAGTGCTTCTACCTGTTGGGTAATTTCACGGCGTTTTTTATCAAGCTCTAAAAACTCGGTCAAATCAAGGCTGCCATTACGGTTTTTTACAGCCTCTACAACCAGCTCCGGGTTTTCACGGACAAACTTCAAATCTAACATAACTAAGCCTCCAAACAAAATTTATCGTAAATTATATTTTAGCACAAAAACAGCACAGAAAAAAGATTTTAGAGCAAGTTTTAATAGCTTACGCCCTCATCACGGCGACCCAGATAGCGGATTGCCGAAAGAGCAGCCTTCTGTCCCTGCCCCGCCGCACGGTTCACCTGCCACGGCTGGCCGGTGCAGTCACCACCGGCAAAGACGCCTTCTATATTAGTCTGTGCCTGGTCATCTACATAAATGCTGCGGCCGCGGATTTCCAGACCTGGCAGAAAGCTGTTGAGCGGGTCGGTGGCACGGAAGACAAAAACAGCCTTGACGCTGTAAAAATCCTCGCCGGCACGCAGGCCTGTAACCTTATCCGTACCAGTTATTTCCGTCGGCTTATCCAAAATTACGGTGATATTTTTCTTTTTGGGCGGAATGTAGCCGGAATACTGCGGAAAGAAGAAAACCTGCTCACATTTGTCAGCAAGATATTCCACCTCCTCTAAGGCATCAGGCACGGTTGCAATGGCAGCAACAGGCCTGCTTTTGTATTTGGCGGCATCCACTGCGGCGCAATAGCTCACGCCCTTGCCCAAAAATTCTTTTTCGCCAGGCAGCAGGGTGGAGCGCGAAATACCGGTTGCCAAAACGACGGCATCCGCAGAGTATTCCCCGTGAGGCGTTCCCAGGATAAAGCCTTCGCCTACCTCGCGCAGGGAAATAATTTTTTCTTCAACAATGTCCACAGGCATTTCCTTAAGATGCTTGACAAAAATATCCATCAGCTCAGTGCCGGAAACATTAGGCACGCCCATATAATCTGTTACCTG
This sequence comes from Ruminococcus intestinalis, assembly GCA_963657675.1. GTDB lineage: Bacteria > Bacillota > Negativicutes > Acidaminococcales > Acidaminococcaceae > Phascolarctobacterium_A. Next base: position 443 of record CAVKMV010000020.1, on the reverse strand, counting down.
CGCAACGCTGCGCAGACGCGGGCTGAAGCCATGCGCCTCAAAAAGTACGACCTTGCGTCCCTTACTGGAAGCAGTAATAGCTGCAGAAACCCCGGCAGGGCCACCACCGATAACAGCAATCTCGTAATCCATACATCTATCCTCCGTAAATTAATAATAAAGAGCCTACTTCTACAATTTAATTGTATGCTTTTCCTCAGGCATAGTCAATTATTTTTGTCAAGCTCAAAGATTTTTTAACTTTTTCTCAAAAAAACGCTTGACAATTACGGGGATATAGGTTATTATAATCAAGTAACGTGACCACGGCCCATTAGCTCAGTTGGTAGAGCACCTGACTCTTAATCAGGGTGTCGTAGGTTCGAGGCCTACATGGGTCACCACACTTTGGCCGGTTGGTCAAGCGGTTAAGACACCGCCCTTTCACGGCGGTATCGGGGGTT
>CAVKMV010000019.1:24445-25165 GCA_963657675.1 Ruminococcus intestinalis | reverse complement strand
AGGTATTATTTTTATCGAGTAATCCGAAGGGATATAACATTGATAAATTGTTAGAATTTCTTGCCGTAGAAAAGTCTGTTTACTTAGTTTATGTAGTTACAATAGATCAAGCTAAGAATATACAAACGCGTTTATGCTCTATGTTTAACAGACAACTGCTGAATGGAACTAGAATTATTAAACATTGGGCGGGGAGAAATTCGCGTGGGGTAACGCAATATGATGGTAAGGCTTTAGAGGCTATTGTAGAAAACTTTGATAACAGTATTGATTATGATAGCTCGCAGGAGTTGCTTTCGCTTTATCTTAAATTTTAAATGACTATTCTTTTGAGAGTTTATTGTCTGCAGAAGCACCGCTTTTGTCTTTGTATGTAAAATCTGGAAAAAATTTTTCAAATCTGCCAAAATCTTAGAGGATTTTTGCGACAGACGGCGAATAGTATGCAGGTACACAATGTGTGAAAAAGAATAGGAGGCATAAAGATATGCATAGTTACAGCATGGAGCTTGGCGGCAGAACCTTAACCATTGAAGCCGGCAAGATTGCAAAGCAGGCTAATGGCGCAGTATTGGTCCGTTATGGCGATACTGCAGTAGTGGTTGCCGTCACCGGCACCAAAACCCCGCGTGAGGGTGTAGACTTCTTCCCTTTGACTGTTGATTTTGAAGAAAAAATGTACGCCGTAGGTAAAATCCCCGGCGGCTTTATTAAACGTGA
>CAVKMV010000019.1:0-24399 GCA_963657675.1 Ruminococcus intestinalis | reverse complement strand
CGGATATGCCCGCAATGGTTGGTGCTTCCTGCGCCCTGTCCATTTCTGACATTCCGTTTGAGGGACCTATCGCCGGTGTGCGCGTAGGCCTGATTGACGGCGAATTCATTATTAACCCGACTGTAGAGCAGTTTAAGGTGAGCCAGCTGAATTTGGCAGTTGCAGGCACCAAGGACGCTATTTTGATGGTAGAGGCAGGTGCAAGCGAGGTATCCGAGGAAACCATGCTGGACGCTATCTGGTTCGGCCATGGCGTTATCAAGCAGTTGGTTGAATTCCAGGAGAAGATTGTTGCCGAAATCGGCAAGCCCAAGATGGAGGTTCCCTTCTATGCTCCTCCTGCCGAGATCGCTGCAGAAATCGAAGAATACGGCGCACAGAAGCTGAAGGATGCGCTGATGGACGCCAACAAGCTGGAGCGTGAGGAAAACGTTGCCAAGGTTAAGGCCGAAATCGCCGAGGTCTTCCTGGAGAAATATCCTGATAACGCCGCAGACGTTGCCTACATCACCCAAAAGCTGGTGAAGAAGATTGTCCGCCGCACTATTTCCGTAGATAAAATCCGTCCTGACGGCCGTCAGCTCGACGAGGTGCGTCCTGTAAGCTGCGAGGTTGGCCTGCTGGCACGTCCGCATGGCAGCTCGCTCTTCACCCGTGGTCAGACCCAGATTCTGAACGTGCTGGCCCTGGCCCCGCTGCGTGAGGCACAAATCCTCGACGGTCTGGGTGCCGAAGAGACTAAGCGTTATATTCACCATTACAACTTCCCGCCGTACAGCGTTGGCGAAACCAAGCCGCTGCGCAGCCCCGGCCGTCGCGAGATTGGCCATGGCGCTTTGGCAGAGCGTGCCTTAAAGCCTGTAATTCCTTCTGAGGAGGAATTCCCGTACGCTATCCGCCTGGTATCCGAGGTGCTGGAATCCAACGGCTCCTCCTCCATGGGCTCTGTGTGCGCCAGCACCCTGTCCTTGATGGACGCAGGCGTGCCGATTAAGGCTCCTGTAGCAGGCGTTGCTATGGGTCTTGTTAAGGATGGCGACTACTTCACCATCCTCACCGATATCCAGGGCCTGGAGGACGCTCTTGGCGACATGGACTTTAAGGTAGCAGGCACTGCCAAGGGCATCACCGCTATCCAGATGGATATCAAGATTGACGGCATCAACAAGGACATCTTTACCCAGGCTCTGGCACAGGCAAAGCGTGGCCGTGAATTCATCATGGGCAAGATGCTCGCCTGCATCAGCGAACCGCGCAAGGAGCTGTCCAAGTACGCACCCAAGATTACCACCATCCATGTAGATCCTGATAAGATCGCCAAGGTCATCGGCCCCGGCGGCAAGATGATCAAAAAGATTGTGGACGAAACCGGTGCCAAGATTGATATCGATGACAGCGGCCGCGTCTTCATCGCAGCTGTGAACACCGAGGCTGCTAATAAGGCTATCGAGATGATCGAGGGTATTACTGCCGAGGCAGAGCCCGGCAAGGTTTATACCGGTAAGGTTACCCGCCTGATGAACTTTGGCGCCTTCGTAGAAATTCTGCCCGGTAAGGAAGGCCTGGTGCATATTTCCCAGCTGTCCACCGAGCACGTGGATAAGGTGGAGGACGTTGTCAGCGTCGGCGACGAAATCGTAGTCAAGGTTACCGAAATCGACAGCAAGGGCCGCATCAACCTGTCCCGCAAGGCAGTGCTGATGAAGGGCGTGCAAAAATAATAATATAAGTTTATATGAGAGCTGCCCGTCTTGTGGCAGCTCTTTTTTAGCAAAGGAGCATAAGCATGAAAAACAGAGGCTTTGAAAAGATTAGCAAATATGCCGCCGTCGACCTGGCTATGCCGGAGCGCAAGACGGAGCTGAGCGCAGGCTACGACATCTGCGCGGCTGAGGACGTCACCATTGAGCCGGGTAAGCTGGTGCTGGTGCCCACAGGCCTGAAGGCCTATATGCGTGCCGGCGAATTTTTGGGGCTGCACATCCGCAGCAGCATCGCGGTGAAAAAGCAGCTGCTGCTGGTGAACAACGTGGGCGTTATTGACGCCGACTATTACAATAACGCCGACAACGAGGGCCATATCATGGTGGCGCTGCTGAACATGGGCACGGCGGCAGTCACGTTGCCGCGTGGTGAGCGCATCGCGCAGGGCATTTTCTATAATTACCTTACCACCGATGATGACGGGGACGCAGCCAAGGCAGTGCGTGGCGGCGGCTTTGGCAGCACTGGGCAGAACTGATGGCAGCATGCGCGTAAACGAGGGGGATTTGTTATGAAAAAAGAGCTTTTGACGACATTGGTGACGCTGGCTTTGGGCAGCGGCTTTGTGCTGCCTGCGCAGGCCGTAGAGCACGAAACCATCAGCGCGGGCGGCAAGGATATGTTCAGCCTGCACGTAGTGCAGCCGGAGGATGCGCCGGAGGGCGCTACCGGCACTGAGTATATTGGCGGCAGCAGCACCTATGACCTGACTAAGGCAGGCTTTTACAGCGGCGTGAAGGACGCAGTGCAATATTGGGCCGACGTGCTGGCGGCAGGCAGCAGCAACACCAAGCCTGTGGATGTTATCATCAACACCTACAACGAGAATAATGCCGAAGCCATCGGCGTGCATGCGTTTGACGATGATAAAAGGGGCAACAAGCTCAGCGACGGGCCGACCAGGATTTTGCAGGACGATTTGGACTGCGATGCCATCGCGCCCTACGTGGCTAAAAAATATGATGACCTGACGGGCAAGGAATATGCCTTTGCCCTGGTTACGGTGGGCAAAAACCTGGGCGTAAACGAGGATGACGGCAATTATGGCTTTGCAACCTCCGCACCGTCACAGCTGAACCCGATAGACGGCAGCGTTAACCTTACAGGCGTGGTGATGCATGAGCTGGGGCACGCCCTGGGCTATTGCAACGATATGGAAACGGTGAAGGTTGACGGCTATGAATATAGCAAGTTTGCCGAGACGGATGCCAACAGCTTTAATGCGCACCTGTATGACCAAAACCTGAAGCAGGCCAAGGCAGGCATGGTGGTGGCCACCTATTCCGACATTGACAAGCTGCTTGCCGCAGGCGTAGTCAAGAGCAAGGACGACGTCTTTGTTGTGGATATAGATGGCACCAAGGATATGCAGGAGGACGCTGTAGTCAGCGGCCAGGCATTCTTTATGGGCGACAACGTGAAGCGTGTCTTAGACGGCAAAACCTTCTTCGGCATCAGCGGCCTGCCCATGAACGTGTGGGAGGCGGGTGATATTGACGGTGCGGACCCTGATGGAAGCCTGAGGTATAAATACGATCTGGAGCTGGGTCACCTGGAGGTGCCGCGCCTTTTGATGACGCATGATGATTACCGCAACTTCACCACGTTTAGCGAGCTGGAGCTGGCGGTGATGCAGGATTTGGGCTATAAGATAGACGCGCGCAATTATTTTGGCCGCTCTATTTATAACGATGGCCAGACCATTGTCAACGAGGATGGCTACAGTGCCCGCAACAGCGACGGCACAGCCTACACAGGCAGCGCCAGCACTACCACCTATGGCATCGGTCTGCACGTATACGGCTCGCGCAACGACGTGACGCAAAAGGGCGCTATCTCGACCGTGGGCACGGGTGCGGCAGGCATCCGCGTGGACGGCGTGGCCGATAAGCTGACGGTGGCGCAGGGCACGCAGGTGCGCGCTGACGGCCGCAACGGTGTGGGCCTTTTGGTGGCCTATGGCAAGGACCATGTTGTGAACGTGCAGGGCGTGGTGACAGCCATGGGCAGGGGCGGCAACGCCCTGCAGCTGGACTTTGGCGGCAACAGCCTTGGCCCTTTAGACTACCGCGGCTCGTACATCTACTATAGCGTTAATATTGATGAACACGACGGCAAGATTAAGTCCGCCAAAAACGCCAGCCTGTTTGAGGATGATGGCAGCTATGCCTATGACAAGAGCATGACCGAGGCCGGCGACCTGGTGGGCAAGCTGGCGACGGTCAACATCAGCGGTACCGTGGCAGGCAACGAAAACGCCATCTACATCGGCCACAGTGCCTTTGTGGACGCCATTAACATCAATGAGGGCGCCGTTATTCAAGGCAAAATCAGGTCGGACTGGAAGAACTTTGACGAAACAATTTATAACGCCAAGTATGACGACGGTGATGACAGTGATGACGATGATGAAGAGGACGGCAGTGGCGAAGGCTCCGGCGACAGCTCTGGTGACGGCAGTTCTGACGGTGGCGAAGGCAGCGGTGACGGCAGCACTGATAGCGGCGAAGGCTCCGGCGACAGCAGTGATGACGATGAGCAGGACTACAGGGAGAGCGTAAGGATCCAAGTCAGCAAGGATAATAGCTATGACTATGACGCCTATGTGCCTGGGCTGGTAACACAGCTGAATTTTGCTACCAATATGTACTACAACGATGATATCATCGGCAAGGACAATATGCAGCTGAACGTGAAGGATGGCACGCTGCGCTATGACGGCACTGCTACCGTAATCGGCGTCAACGTGGCTGGCGGCGCTACCCTTTTGGGCGGCACATATAAGCTCAGCGAGCAAAAGAGCGACGAATTTGACACCTCCACGACAGGCACGCTGGTGAACAGGGGCACCATTGGCGCACTGACGCCGCAGGACATAGCTACGCAGCTGCAGATAGACGGCAGGCTTGTTTCTGATGGCAGCCTGCAATTTACGGCCAACGGCAGCAAGACAGGCAGCATTGAGGTTACAGGCGCTGCCGACATCAGTGGCAGCACGGTGACGGTGGATGCAGGCGGTAAGTATCTGCCCGGTGCCTACAGCTTTGTAACGGCAAAGGATGGCCTGACGGCGGACAATGTGTCCCACGATGCCTACAGCAGAGGCCTTTTGACCAGCAGCCTGGACGCAGATAACGCAGGCGTGATTAACTTTACTGCCACCAACAACCTGGGAGCGGCAGAGCAGGGCGCGTTTGAGTCCATCGTGAGTGCCTATGAAAATGCCGACGCAGATAGCAGGGATGCCTACGCCGAAATGTTCAGCCTGGACGCGCAGAACGTGCGCCGCGCCAACCACGCGCTGGCAGAGCAGAAGCTGCTGACGCTGCCGCAACGCTCCACGATGATGCAGCGCTACGCCGGCGGCCGCCTGCAGTCGCTTTGGAACCCGCTCATCAAGCACAGCGAGGTGGACTGGTGGCTGCGCTCCTTGAAGGACTGGCATTATTATGACGGCCTGCACGGCAAGAGCGATTCGGTGGCAGCAGGCATGGATATGAACACAGGCAGCGAATCACGTAGCGGTGTGTATGGCATGTACAACCACACCAGGCTGGGCAGCGCCCTGCAGCAGGACTGGCGTGTGGGTGCGTACACAGGCAAGCAGCATGGTGCTGTGCGCCAGTACGCCTACCTGGACGCAGGCAGCGTGGGCACGCACTATACACGTGGCGTGCGTGGCACAGGCTATGCCTATGATGCCAAATACACGGGCCGTATTGCCGAGCTGGGTGCGGAATACCAGTATGACCTGCTGCATGGCGATGAAGGCGGCCTGCGCTTTGCGCCCTATGTAAGCCTAGAGGCATCGCGTTACCTGCAAAAGGGCTATGGCGAACGTGGCAGCGTTTTGGGCTTTGACGTGGCAGGAACCAACAACAACTACGCCGCCGGTGAGCTGGGAGCAGAGCTGGGACGCGAGCTGGACAGCGGCAGCTACAGCCTGCGCCTGGGCTATAAGCACGTTTTGTGCGGTGCGCAGGGGCTGCTGCGGTATAACTACCAGGGTGCGTACACGGCTGCTTTATCCGATAACACCACCATGGACAAGGATTATCTGCATCTGACGCTGGGAGGCGCGCTGAAGCTGCGGGGCAATTTGTCCATCAGCGGCGAGGCAGGCTGGCTGCAGGGTGCGCATGACCGTGACCTGATGGCTGATGTGAAGCTCAACTGGAGCTTTTGATTAGGCATATAGCTAACTGAATAACGCAGACTTAAGCGCAGCGGCATATTGCCGTTGCGCTTTTTGCGTGCGCGTAAGGCTGCTAAAAAAAGCCTCTCACTTATATAATGGCTAAAAAAATAGAGAAAGCGGACAGCAAAAAATTTTTTTTCATGCAGCCTGTCCGCTTTTTGTTGAAAAAGGCCCATTATATAAGTGAGAACTTCTTTTTCTTTCTCTCTCTGTCTTTTTCTTCGCCCAGATCAAAACTACTAACGTAGTTAGTAGTTACCTTGTTCCTTTAGAGTACTACCTAAAGGTTAGTAGTTAGTAACGGTAGTAGTAGTACGCAGGCTGTGGGCGCAGATAAAAAGGCTCCCTGCCCACGTGGGGCAGAACGCCTGCGCCTTAAGCAGTGAATGAACGCCGCACCCGGCTTTCCCTGTTTTTTTATACATTTTATGCATACACTTGCATAAAATGTGCTATAATAAAGGGATAAAACGCATAGTTGTTTTCTAAGAAAAGCTGCCTGCATCTTAACAGCTGGCAGGAGGTGTCGCATATGGAAGAAAAAAATATCAAAACGCATAAAAATGTTGCTGATGCAACGCAAGAGCAGTTGGACGAACAGGATCTGGAGGATTATGGCGATATCCGCGTAGCTGACGAGGTTATCTGCATCGTTGCCAGCCTGGCGGCACAGGAGGTTTCCGGCGTCATCAGCATGAGCGGCGGCCTGACGGACGGCATCAACCGCTTTTTGGGCAAGGAAAACGCTTCTAAGGGCGTGCATTTGAAGTTTGAGGGCAAAACGGTTAACGCCAGCGTTTATGTCAACGTGGAATATGGCTGCTGCATCCCCGAGGTGGCGCTGGAGGTGCAGGAAAAGGTTAAGGAGGCCATTGAGGCGATGACAGGCTACGAGGTGCAGTTTGTGGACGTCAACGTGGAGGGCGTGGCCAAGCGCCGCGAAAGCGAGCTGGAAAGAGAAAGCACCTCTGACCTGGATATGGCCGATATCCTGCGGGCGCAGGCACAGCGTGCGGAGGCAACGGAGGCGAATTCCTTTGAGCAGCAGCTGGCCAACCTGCGTGATGACCACAGCTTCTCCCTGCCCCCGGAGGAGGAAATGGACGAACGTCACAAGAAGTTTTTAGAGGAGGATTAATAAGCTATGGTAATTGCCGATAGAATTATTTTGACGCTGTATACGATTTTGATGGCAGTGGCCTCGGTGCTGACGCTCTTGTGCAGCCTGGGGGTGTTTTCGGAAAGCGGTGTGCTGCAGTTCATCAGCCAAATCCCCGGCAGCTGGGTTTTCGCCGTAGGCAGCGTCATCATGCTGCTGGTGAGCCTGCGTCTTTTGAGCACGGGCCTGGGCCTTACGGGCGTCAGCACGCTCAAGCTCAGTGAAACCGACAAAGGCAAGGTGCTGGTGGGCAAGGGCGCCCTGGAGGATTATGTCGCCGTGCTGGCGCAGGAAATTTATGGCATCCACAATGTCAAGGTCATTGTCAAGCTGGATGACGACAGCATCAACGTGCGCATCAACGCCTCCATCGAGCCAGGCATCAACATCCCCGAAGCCTCGGGCGAAATTAAGGATAACGTGCGTGACAGCATCAAAAAGGTGACCGGCATCGAGGTCAAGGAAACAGAGCTGTTCTTTAAGCAGATTAAGGCCAAGGAAGAATAGGGGGCGAAGGCTATGTTTAACGATATTATCAACGATATCTGGAATAATTACCGCGGCCGCCTTTTGTGCTCGGTTTTTGGCTTGTTTATTGGTGGTATGGTGCTGCTGCTGGGCTTTTTCCAGGCGCTGTTTTTGCTGATTTGCATCGGGGCAGGCTTTTTTATCGGCAACAAGCTGGATAAGAAGGAGGACCTGTTGGAATGGCTGGATAGGCTGTTGCCGCCGGGCTACCACAGATAAAAGGTGGCGGCGCGTGATAGGGCAGCATCTGCTATGCACTGGCTCCTCGACGTACTAAAAGTACGCCGTCGTCGCCACTGCTACGCATCTGCTACCCTCTGACGCGCCGTGGATTAAATATTAATAATAATATATATTATAACAAAACATAAGGAGAGTGTAACAATGATTCGCAGACTTGCAAGGGAGGTTGCCTTACAGGCATTGTTCCAAATAGATTTTAAGCATGAGGTTGACCAGGTGCTGGCGCAAATCGCACTGCGCGAGGGTGCTGCCGCACAGGGCGTGTGCGAGGAGGGCGCGCAGGAGGCCGAGGCTGCCGTGGAGGCCGCTATGGACGAGCACGAGGAGCTGACCTATAAAATGCATATTGACCCCGAGGACGAGGTGGACAAGGTTATCGAGGGCCGCAAGGAGCTGGGAGCGCAGGCTGCACGCAGCCGTGTGAAGGGCTATTCCCTGGCCTTGGTGCAGGGCGTGCATGACAACATGGCCGCTATTGACGCCAAGCTGGGCGAATTTGCCACGGACTGGACGCTGGAGCGCATGGCTGCCACCGACAGGAATATTTTGCGTATCGCAGTGTTTGAAATGCTGCTTGCTAAGCCCGCGCTGCCTGCAGGCGTAGCCATCAACGAGGCGGTGGAAATCGCCAAGGCCTATGGCACGGACGAATCACCGCGCTTTATTAACGGCGTCTTGGGCAGGCTGGCGAAAAAATGAGCCGGCGTGTTTATCTGGGTATAGACACCAGCTGCTATACGACGTCGGTGGCGGCGCTGGATTCTAGCGGCAGCCTTGTAGGCGAGGCCAGGCAGATTTTGAGCGTAAAGCAGGGGCGCTGCGGCCTGCAGCAGTCCGAGATGGTGTTTCAGCACACGCGCAACCTGCCGCGTCTGGTGGAGCAGGTGCTGGCAGGCAAAGACTACAAGCTTGCAGCCATTGGCGTGAGCGGCTTTCCGCGTCCTATAGAAAATTCTTATATGCCGGCGTTTTTGGCAGGACTGGCCGTGGCACGCAGTCTGGCGGCTCTTACGGGCGCGCCGCTTGAGATCATCAGCCATCAGGAAAACCATCTGGAGGCAGGCCTGTGGTCGGCGCAGGGACCTGGGGCTGACCGCTTTTTGCTGCTGCACGCCAGCGGCGGCACCACCGACCTGCTTTTGTGCGAACGCCGGGAAAACGGCCGCTTTGCCCTGACGCAGGTGGGTGGCAGCATTGACCTGCACGCAGGCCAGTTTATCGACCGTGTGGGTGTGGCGCTGGGCCTGGCCTTCCCCACGGGGCCGGCGCTGGAGCGCTTGGCAATGACGGCAGCGCAGCCTGTGGAGCTGCCTGTAGCTGTGCGTAAGCTGGAGGTGAGCCTGTCGGGACCTGCAACTGCGGCCCTGCGCAAGCTGGCGGCGGGGGCAGACGGCGCTGCCCTGGCCTTGGGTGTGGAGCACGCCCTGGGCGAAACCTTTGCCCGTATGCTGCGTAGCGGTGCGGCGGCCTATGGCGTGAGCGATGTTATCTTAGTCGGCGGCGTAGGCTGCAACCAGTATATCCGCCGCCACGTACAGGAAAGGCTGGCTAAGCGCCACGTGCGCCTGTGGGTGCCCGAAGCGCGCTTTAGCTGTGACAACGCCAGTGGCTGTGCTGCCCTGGCCTGGAGATTGCATAAGGATGATGACTGAAAATATTTATTCTGTCAGCGAGATAAATAATTTCCTAAAGAATATCATAGAGGCCGAGCCTGAGCTGCGCAACGTGCAGGTGATCGGCGAGGTGTCCAACTTCAAGCGCTATCCGTCGGGGCATTGCTACTTTACGCTCAAGGACGCAGGCGCGGTGCTCAAATGCGTCATGTTCCGCTACAAGGCCGCATCGCTACGCTTTGAGCCTGCCAACGGCGAAACGGTGGTTGCCATAGGGCGCATCGCGGTGTATGAGCGTGACGGCGTGTACCAGCTGTATACCGATGTGCTTTTGCAGCAGGGTGTGGGCGATTTGATGCAGGCCTACAACAAGCTGAAGCAGAAGCTGGAGCGTTCAGGTCTTTTTGCCGCCGAACGCAAGCAGCCGCTGCCTGTGAACCCGCACACTGTGGGCATCATCACCTCGCAGGCCGGTGCGGCGGTGCGTGATATTATTACGGTCGCACGCAGGCGCAACAGCGGCATCAAGCTTTTGCTGTACCCAGTCAAGGTGCAGGGCGCAGGTGCTGCTGCTGAAATCGCGCAGGCGGTGGAATTTTTTAACCGCCATAGGCTGGCAGAGGTTTTAATCGTCGGCCGCGGCGGTGGCAGCGTTGAGGATTTGTGGGCCTTTAACGAGGAACGCACGGTGTGCGCGGTGGCGGCCTCCCAAATACCCGTCGTGAGCGCGGTAGGACACGAAACTGATTACACGCTGTGCGACTTTGCGGCTGACATGCGTGCGGCGACGCCGTCGCAGGCGGCGGAGCTGGCGGTGGCCGATGTTGAAGGCTACAGGCGGCGGGTGCAGCATCTGCTGCAGCGTGCGCAGGGGCTGGTAAGTGCGCAGCTGGCGCAGTATGAGCAGCGTCTGCAGGTCCTATGCAGCTCGTGGGCGCTGCGTGATAGTGAACGGCTTTTTGCCAAACAGCTGCAGCGTACGGATGCAGCGGTGCAGCGCCTGCGTGAGGCGATGGCCTCCCACGAGCAGCGCAGGCAGCACGCCTTTGCCCTGGTGGCGGCACGGCTGGACAGCCTCAGTCCGCTGGCGGTGCTGGCCCGTGGCTATACGGTGACGCAAAGGGATGATTATACTCTGCTGCAAAGCACGCAGCAGGTCAAATGGGGCGATGAGCTGATTACGACCCTGGCTGACGGTACGGTGAGATCGGTAGTGCAGCAGGTGGAGGGACGAGAAAAATGGCAGTAAAGAAGATTCCCAAAAATATTAAGTTTGAAGACGCATTATCCGAGCTGGAGGAGCAGGTGCGCCTGCTCGAAAGCGGCGAGCTGCCGCTGGAGCAGTCCTTGGATGTGTTTAAGTATGGCGTGGAGCTGAGCCGTGTTTGCACCAGCAAGCTGGAGGCAGTGAAGCAGGAGGTAGAAAAAATCGTCGTCACAGATGATGGCGCAGATTATAGATTAGAAGCATTCCAGGATTTGGAGGTAAAATGATGGATTTTAAGGCTTATTATGCTAACCAGCAGAAGCTGGTAGAAAACTTTTTGCAAAACAGAATTGCCAAAAAGGGTATTTCCAAGGTGGATGAAGCTATGGAATACAGCCTGATGGCAGGCGGCAAGCGCATCCGCCCCATTCTTTTGATGGCAACGGCCGAAGCATTGGGCAGCAAGGGCTACAACTATCTGCCTGTGGCCTGCGGTCTGGAGATGATTCATACATATTCTTTAATCCATGACGATTTGCCCTGCATGGATGATGATGATTACCGCCGCGGCCGCCTGACCAACCACAAGGTGTTTGGCGAGGCGATGGCGGTTTTGGCAGGCGACGGCCTTTTGACGCTGGCCTTTGAGGTGATGCTGGAGCAAAAGAACGTCGACCCCGCAGCGCTCATTGAGACCGTGCGCGAGATGGCGATGTGCGCCGGCAACTTTGGCATGGTGGGCGGTCAGGGCCTGGACCTGGAATTTGAAGGCAAGCAGATTACGCCCGAGCAGCTGCGCAAGCTGCACGCCGGCAAGACGGGCGCTCTCTTTATTGCTGCCATCCGCGGCGGCGCGCACCTGGCAGGCGCCACCGGCGAGCAGCTTCTGGCACTCACCAAGTTTGCCGACCTTTTAGGCCTGGCCTTTCAGATTACGGATGATATCCTGGACGTTGAGGGTACGACAGAGGAGCTGGGCAAGCCTGTGGGCAGTGATGAAAAGAACCACAAGTCCACCTATGTCAGCCTGTACGGCCTGGAGGCAGCGCACGAGCTGGCAGCCAAAACCGTGGACGAGGCGCTGGCCTGCCTGGAGATGTTTGGCGAAAACGCCGAGCCCCTGCGCGAAATCACCCGTCTGATGACTAACAGAAAGAAATAAGGATAGATATATGGCAGAGAAAAAGCTTTTGGAAACAATAAATTCCCCGGCGGACGTCAAAAAGCTTTCGCTCAGGCAGATGGAGCAGCTGGCAGGGGAAATACGGCAGTTTTTGATTGAGGTTATATCGCGTACAGGCGGCCACCTGGCCCCCAATCTGGGCGTGGTGGAGCTGACGCTGGCGCTGCACAGGGTGTTTGATACGCCGCAGGATAAGCTGGTGTTTGATGTGGGACACCAATCCTACATCCACAAGATTATCACAGGGCGCAGGGAGCAGTTCCCGACGCTGCGCCAATACGGCGGCCTTTCGGGCTTTCCCAAGCGCAGTGAAAGCGCGCACGATGCCTTTGGCACCGGCCACTCCAGCACGTCTATTTCGGCGGCATTGGGTATGGCCTGCGCCCGCGACCTGCAGGGAGAGGATTACAACGTGGTCGCAGTCATCGGCGACGGCTCGATGACAGGCGGCATGGCCTTTGAGGCCCTGAACAACGCCGGTATGCTGCACAAAAAGCTGGTGGTGGTGCTCAACGATAACGAAATGTCCATTTCCAAAAACGTGGGCGCGATGAGCGAGTACCTGTATCAGCTGCGCACGGGCGAAACCTATAATAAAATTAAAAACGATATCGAGGGCTGGCTCAAGAATATGGAATTCGGCACGGACGTGCTCAAGGCCATCCGCCGCTTAAAGGGCAGCGTAAAGTATTTAATGGTGCCGACTTCGATTTTTGAGGAGCTGGGCTTCACCTACCTGGGACCCGTGGACGGCCACGACCTGCCGGGGCTGCTGGAAATTTTGCAGGCAGCAAAAAAAATAGATGGACCTGTTATGGTGCACGTGCTGACGAAAAAGGGCAAGGGCTATAAGCCTGCCGAGGAAAGTCCCAACAAGTTTCACGGCACTGGTCCCTTTGACATCGCCACCGGTAAAAAAATTACCAAGCCGGGTGCTCCCCCCACCTATACCGAGGTGTTTGGCAAAACGCTCACCGCCCTGGCGGACGAGGACGAAAAGATTGTGGGCATTACGGCCGCTATGCCTGATGGCACGGGGCTGAGCATTTTTGCCCAGGCGCACAGGGATCGCTTTTTTGACGTGGGCATTGCCGAGCAGCACGCGGTGACAGCGGCAGCAGGCATGGCGGCAGCAGGCATGAAGCCTGTAACGGCCATTTATTCCACGTTTATGCAGCGCGCCTATGATTCCGTGCTGCACGATATCTGTATGCAGAACCTGCACGTGACCATGTGCCTGGACAGGGCAGGTCTTGTGGGTGATGATGGCTATACGCACCATGGCGTTTTTGATTACGCCTATCTGCGCAGCATCCCCAACATGACGGTGATGGCGCCCAAGGACGAAAACGAGCTGCGCCATATGCTCAAGACGGCGCTTTTATATAATGCCCCGGTCGCTATCCGCTATCCGCGTGGCAGCGGCGTGGGCGTCGCGATTGACGAACCCCTGCACACCCTGCCAGTCGGTAAGGCAGAGGTACTGCGTGAGGGCACTGATGTGTGCCTGTGGGCGATTGGCAGCATGGTGCAGACGGCGCTGGCAGTGGCTGACGTCCTTGCGCAGCAGGGAATCAGCGCCGGCGTTGTGAATATGCGCTTTGCTAAGCCTTTGGACGAGGAGCTGCTTTTAGAGCACGCCAAGCGCTACAAAAAAATCGTTACGCTGGAGGAGGGCGTTTTGGCAGGCGGCGTAGGCAGTGCCGTGCTGGAGGCCCTGAACGCCGCCAGGATGCTGGATAGCTGCTCTGTGCGTACCTTTGGCATTGGCGATGAATTTGTTATGCATGGCGACAAAAAGCTGCTGCTGCGCGACCTGGGACTGGATACGCCCATGCTGACAGCGAAGATTGCGGCGTTTGTAAAGGATGAGGAGCATTGAAAAAGGAACGACTTGACGTACTACTGGTCAACCGCGGACTGTTTGAAAGCCGTGCCAAGGCACAGGCAGCAGTGATGGCGGGCCAGGTGCTGGTCAACGAACAGAAAATAGATAAGCCGGGTACGCCTGTGGCGGCAGAGGTGACCATCCGCCTTTTGGGTAGCAGGCTGCCTTATGTGAGCCGCGGCGGCCTGAAGCTGGAAAAGGCGCTGCAGATCTTCCCCATCAGCGTGCAGGATAAGGTGGTTGCCGATATCGGCGCCTCCACCGGCGGCTTTACGGACTGCGCCCTGCAAAACGGCGCGGCGAAGGTGTATGCCATTGACGTGGGCTACGGCCAGCTGGCGTGGAAGCTGCGCAACGATGAGCGTGTGGTGAACATGGAACGCACCAACGTGCGCTACCTGGAGGCCGACAGCCTGCCGGAGCAGGTGGACGCCGCTACTATTGACGTGGCCTTTATTTCGCTGGATAAGATCCTGCCTGCAGTGCACAAAATCCTGAAGCCCGAAGGCTTCATAGTAGCGCTCATCAAGCCGCAGTTTGAGGCGGGTAAGGAAAATGTAGGTAAGAAGGGCGTTGTGCGTGACGCCGCAGTGCATGAGGCGGTCATCAACAACGTCATCGGCTTCGCCAAAAGCGAGGGCTTTGGTATCGCTGGGCTGGACTTTTCGCCGATCAAGGGTCCTGAGGGTAACATAGAATATTTGCTGCACCTGACGCTGGGCGCGGATGACGCTGTGAGTGCTGAAATGGTGGCGCAGCTTGTAGGTCGCAGCCATGGCGATTTGGATAAAAAGCCGGCGCAGGCAGAGGCTGAAGCATGAAAAGAAAACGCTTGGGAATATTTCCCAATTTAAGTAAAGAAAACGTGTGCATAGCATTGCCGGAATTTGTGCAGCTGTGCCGCGACTGGGGACTGGAGCCTGTGCTGCCGGGCGCGGTGGCGCAGCAGTATGAATGTGCAGGCTACGATGAGGCCAGGACGCTGACGCTGCAAACGCTGGACGCCGCCGTCAGCCTGGGCGGTGACGGCACGCTGCTGCAGATGGCGCGCTACCTGGCGCCCTTGGGCGTGCCTGCCTTTGGCATCAACTTCGGCAAGCTGGGCTTTTTGGCCGAAATTGATTTGCAGGGTATGTACAAGGCCATCAGCCGCCTGGCGCAGGGCAACTACTCGCTAGAAAGCCGCAGTCTGCTGTGGGCGACGGTCATCCGTGAGGATAAGGTTATCGCCTCGGCGCACGCGCTCAACGACCTCGTACTGGCTAAGGGTATGTTCAGCAAGCTGGCGCACATGATGCTGTTTATCAACGGCCGCCTGTCCGGTAAATATGCTGCCGACGGTCTCATCATCTCCACAGCTACGGGCTCTACGGCCTATTCGCTGTCGGCAGGGGGGCCGCTGGTGATGCCGGAGCTGGATGTGAGCGTGATTACGCCGGTGTGCGCCCATTCGCTCACCAACAGGGCGCTGGTCATCCCCATGAGCGAAAAAATTGAACTGCGCCCCATCCCTGGCAGCGAGGAAATGCTGCTTTCGGCAGACGGCGAAAACGTTATCGAGGTGCCTAACAACACCAGCGTATATATTGAAAAATGTCCCTATGATATGAAGTTTATCCGCCTGACCAGCAGGGATTATTACCAGACCTGGCAGCAGAAGCTGATGCGCAACCTTTAGGATTATGCTCTTATTTATTATATTTTCACTACAAATGAGGTGATTGACTATGAAAATGACCCGACATGCCAAAATCAAGGACATTATTGACAATAACAAAATCGAAACGCAGGAGGATTTGGCCGCAGCGCTGCGCCACGAGGGTATTGACGTTACCCAGGCCACGGTATCGCGCGACATCAAGGAGCTGATGCTGGTGAAGGTGCCTGACGCCAACGGCCATTATTATTATGCCTATCCCAAGGACCATGGCATGCTGCTGACCATCGAGCGTCTGGAGCGCACCTTTCAGGATTCCATCGTCAGCGTGCGCTCGTCCGATAGCCTGGTCGTTGTGCGCACCCTGCCGGGAACGGCGCAATCGGTGGCCTTTGCGGTGGATTATATGAAATGGCCCGAGATTTTGGGTACTATTGCCGGTGACGACACTGTTTTTATAGCCTTAGCCGATAAGGAAGGCGTAGCAACGCTGCTTGCACGTTTTAAGGAATACAGGTAAGCGGGGTGCGAAATGCTGCAATCATTGCATGTTCATAATTTTGCCCTCTTAGAGGATGCCCATGCGGATTTTACCGCAGGCTTTAACGTCTTCACCGGTGAAACGGGCGCAGGCAAGTCTATCCTCATAGATGCCTTTGGCATGGTGCTGGGCGGCCGTGCCAGCGCTGACTATGTGCGCAGCGGCACGGACGGCCTGTGGGTGCAGGCAGTGTTTGACGTGGGCGGTGCGGACGATATTGCCGCGCTTTTGGCAGAGCATGGCCTGGAGGCGGACGCTGACCTGTTTTTGAAGCGCCAGGTGAGTGCTGCAGGCAAAAGCCGTGCCTTTATCAACGGCGTACAGGTGCCCCTGGCCGTACTCAAGGAGCTGGGCGCGCGTCTGGTGGATATTCACGGCCAGCACGAAAACCAGGCGCTGCTGCATCCTGATGCCGCCATGCTCCTGACTGACAGCTTTGGCGGTGCGCCATTGGCGAAGACGTTGACTGCCTATAAAGCACTCTATGCTGAATACGTGGCGGCACAAAAACGCCTGGCTGAGCTGCAAAAGCAAAATTCGCAGCAGGACCTGCTTTTGGACCGCTATGCCTGGGAAATTAAGGAAATCACCGAAGCAAAATTGCGCGAGGGCGAGGAAGAGGAGCTGGAGGCGGAGGCACGCCTGCTGCAAAACAGTGAGCGTATTATGAAATCCGTGGACGGTGCCTATAACCAGCTGGACGCGGAGGAGGCGGTGCTGTCACGTTTGGCGCGGGTGCGCGAGCTTTTGCAGTACGCGGCGCGTTATGATGACAGGCTGCGGCCGTTGGCCGACTGTGCGGACAGCGCCTGGATCAGCCTGGATGACTGCCGCACGGAGCTGAGCGAATACATGGCCGGCAGCGATTTTAACGGCGAACGGGCGGCCGAGGTGCAGGAGCGTTTGGACACAATCTACCGCCTGCAGAAAAAATATGGCGGCAGCACGCAGTCGGCGCTGGCCTACCTGGAGGATACGCAAAAGCGGCTGGAGGAGCTGCAGAACATTGCGCAGACGATAGAGCAGGCACAAAAAACGCTGGCCGAGACCGTGGTGCGCCTGGGACGGGCGGCGGCGGAGCTTTCGCAGCTGCGCAAGGAAAGTGCTGCGGAGCTGGCCAAGCGCATCACTATGCATATCCGCGATTTGGCCATGCCTAACGGTGAGCTGCAGATAGCCATCACCCCCTTGGATAAGTTTTCTCCCCAGGGTCGCGACGCGCTGCATTTTATGTTCAGTGCCAACATGGGCGAGCCGCTGAACGCTTTGGAGAAGGTTGCCAGCGGCGGCGAGCTGAGCCGCATCGCTCTAGCCGTGAAAACTGTGCTTATGGACTGCGTCGGCGTGGGCACAATGGTGTTTGACGAAATTGATACCGGCGTGGGTGGCGTGACGGCGCAGAAGATGGCCGAAAAAATCGCGGCTATTTCCACCGCGGGCCAGGTGCTATGCATTACCCACCTGCCGCAGATAGCGGCCTTTGCGGATAACCATATCCACATAGAAAAGCAGAGCAGTGACGGGCGCACGGTAACGCAGCTGACGACGCTCGATTACAACGGCCGCCTGCAGGAGCTGGTGCGCATGACGGCAGGCGCTACTGCCAGCCGGGCCGCCTTTGAAAGTGCTACGGAGCTGCTGGAGGGGGCGCAGCAGATTAAAAACGCCCTCAAGCAGCGCAGAAGGTGAGGTAGGGTTATGCTAAAAAAATTTCATGAGCCGCAGTTAGACGAAATATATGTTGCCGGCAGCAATGAGGAGGTTTTCAGCGGCCGCCTGCTTAAGGTGCAGCGCGACCATGTGACGCTCCCCGACGGCAACGACACCACGCGTGAATATATCCGCCATCCTGGTGCAGTGGCCATTGTGCCGCTTTTAGCCGATGGCAGGGTGGTGCTGGTCAAGCAGTGCCGCTACCCACTGCGCACGCTGCTGTGGGAAATCCCCGCAGGCAAGCTGGACCACGGCGAGGCCGAGGACCCTGATGAGTGCGCACGCCGTGAGCTGAGCGAGGAAACAGGCTACGAGGCGCAAAGCTGGCAGCGTCTGCTAAGCATAGCCACAACACCCGGCTTTTCGGACGAAATCATCCATCTGTACAAGGCTTGGGACTTACAAAAATTTACCCAGCATACAGATGAGGACGAATTCATCGGCGTGCAGGCCTTTACGCCGCAGCAGCTGCGCGCTATGGTGACAGCAGGTGAGCTGTACGATGCCAAAACGCTGTGCGCCCTGTATGCTGCAGGCGTACTATAATATTCAAAACAAAGACAGACTAAGCCTTTAACGTGCTATACGATGCAGTATAGTACGTTTTTTTCTGGAAAAACTTGTCAATTGGCAAGCCAATCACTATAATATTAGTGGGTAAGTCAACTAAATTTACTATTTGGGAGTAGATGAACAAATGAAGAAAATCCAATATCTTTTAACCGCCTCGATATTAGCGGCCAGCGTCTGCGCCGCAGCCGAGGCTGCCAATTTTAGTAATGAGGTACAAACGAAGCAGGGCGTTGTCGCCGGCAGCTATGACGAAAAGCACCAGGTAGTGCAATGGCTGGGCGTGCCCTATGCACAGCCTGCAACCGGTGAAAACCGTTGGCGCGAGGCACAAAAGCCCCAAAAGCATAAGGACGTGCTGGACTGCAGCAAGGCTGCACCTGCCAACATCCAATACAACGGCAAAAAGGTGCTGGGCGAGGAGGGCGTGCTGACGCTGGACATCGTGCGCCCCGATACTGATGAGAAAAACCTGCCGGTTCTGGTTTATATCCATGGCGGCAACAACCAGGCCAGCAACAGCCATCTGATGGAGGGCAACAAGCTGGCGCAGGAGGGCAACATCGTTTATGTTTCGGTGCAGTACCGCCTGGGCCTTTTGGGCTTCAACAACCTGCCTGCCCTGGCCGACGGTAACAGCAAGGAAAAGAGCGGTAACTTTGGCTTTGTTGACCAGGCTACTGCCCTGGACTGGGTACGCGACAACATTAAAAGCTTCGGCGGCGATGCTAAAAACATCACCGTTTCCGGCTTCTCCGCCGGCGGCCGCGATGTTATGGCTATGCTTATTTCGCCGGTATTTAAAAACAAATTTGACAAGGCCATTTCCTTCAGCGGCGGCCTGACCGTTGCTGACGCTACCGCCAGCCAAAAGACCATCGCGCAAAAGCTGGCTCCGCTGGTAGTAGCAGACGGCAAGAGACCTGACTATGCTTCTGCCGAAAGCTGGCTTTTGAGCACCAACAGCAAGGATAAAAAGGAAGTACGCAGCTATCTGCAAAACGTGGAAGCAAGCCGCATCGCTCCCGTTATGGCAGGTGCCGTTATCCGCATGAGCGCCTTCCCGCATCTGTTTGGCGATGGCAAGGTGCTGCCGACAGAGGGCTTTGCTACCAAGAAGTTTTATAATAACGTGCCGCTTGTAATGCTGGCCAGCGCTGATGAATTCAGCTCCTTTGCAGCCCGTGACCCCTTCTTCAAGAACCGTCTGGACAAAATCAACAAGGATTACAAGACCACCAGCGAGTTCAAATTCGCCAACAAATACGGCAGCGCCCTCTACGGCTTCTTCAACGGCCAGGAATCTGCTGAAACCATTTATCCTAATTACAAGGGTGATATGTATGTCTGCCAGTTCACCTTTGCCCACACCCCCGATGTTGTAGGCGAAGCGTACAATGTACGCAATGGCGCGCTGCATGGCATCTTCCAGCCGTTTTTGACTGACCAGGGCTATGCTTATACCAAAAACACCGATGCCTTTGACCAACCCGGCTCCAAGGAGCTGAGCAAGGCCTTTATCGCCTCCGTTGCTGCCTTCATGCGCACCGGCAACCCCAACACGCCTCTGCTGGGCACCACCTGGCAGGCCTGGACGCCTGATTACCGCCCCGAGCTGGACTTTGACGCTAACAAGCAGCACGCACGCATCAGCAGCGTCAACAGCCGCGTAAGCTATGCAGGCGTATTGGCAGAGATGGAAAAGGACAACAGCATCAGCAAGGAAAGCAAGGAATATATTATCCACAACGTGCTCAACGGCCGTTGGTTCAGCGGCAAGCTGGATGCCAAGTATGGCAACCCCAGCCTGTGGCCCAAATAAGCAGTGAGGTAAAAGCAAGATGACACAAGCAAAATCCATCCCGGAGCATGGCAGCAGCGTGGAGCGCAGTGCCATTCCCGCAGCCTGCAAATGGCATGTTCAGGATATTTATGCCGATGAGGCAGCCTGGCGTGCGGCCTGCGACGAATATAAGGCCAAGCTGCCGCAGCTGAAGGCGATGCAGGGTACGATTGTCTCGGCAGGGGCGGTGCTGGCTGCCCTGCGCCTGCAGGACGAGCTGGCGCAGCTTTTGGAGAAAATTTATGCTTACGCCCGCCTGCAGCAGGACGCTGATAATACCGACCAGCATTTGCAGGCACTTTCCGGCGAGGCCGAAGGTCTGCTGGCTTCCTTCAGCAATGCCAATTCCTTTATCGAGCCGGAAATGCTGGGCTTGGGACGCGAGGCGTTGGAGACGATGCTGCAGGAGGAGGCAGGACTTGGCGAATACCGCTTTTATATCAAAAACCTGCTGCGGCAGTCTGCGCATATCCTTTCCGCCGAAAAGGAAGCGGTCTTTGCCCAAAGCCACCTGGCAACGGGCACGGCAGCTGCAGCCTTCCGCGCGCTCGTGAGTGCGGATATGCAGTTCCCTGAAATCGTAGATGGCAAGGGCAACAAAGCCAGCGTCAGCGAGGGCAACTATCTTTTGAACATGACCTCACCTGACCGTGAGCTGCGCAAAAACTCCTTCCGCACGCTTATGGGGACGTACCATAAGTATCGCAACACGCTGGCCACCACGCTTACCGGCAGTGCCCGCACGGCATATTTCTTCGCTAACGTGCATAATTATAAGGATACGCTGGAGTCAGCCCTGGCGGAGGATAATATCCCCACCAGCCTGTATGACGGTCTCATCCGGACGGTGCATGACAATTTTGCACCGCTGCACGAATACATCCAGCTGAAGAAGGAGGCATTGGGCGTGGATGAGTTCCATCCCTATGATTTGTATATGCCCCTGTCGCAGGCAGGCGACAGCTTTGCCTGCAGCTTTGACGAGGCCTGCGCCATGGTGGAGCAGGCACTCGCACCCCTGGGGGAGGAGTACGTCGCTACTCTGCACAAGGGGCTGACAGAAGGCTGGATTGACGTATACGAAAACAAGGGCAAGCGCTCCGGTGCTTATTCCTGGGGTGTATACGGCGTGCATCCCTATGTTCTGCTCAACTACCAGCAGCGCTACAACAGCATCTCCACCATTGCGCACGAAATGGGTCACGCTATGCACAGCTACTTTAGCAGTAAAGCGCAAACCTATGTCAACTCCGAATACACCATCTTCTGCGCCGAGGTGGCATCCACCACTAATGAGAGCCTGCTTTTGGAATACACCCTGCAGCATGCTACGGATGAGCAGAAGATATATCTGCTGAATCAATTTTTGGAGGCAGTACGTACAACCGTATACCGTCAGGTGCAGTTTGCCGAATTTGAAAAATATATTCACGGCGAAATCACTGCGGGCCGCTCCCTGCAGGCCGAAAAGCTGGAGGCCTGGTGGCTGCAGAGCAACAGGGATTATTATGGTCCCGCACTGATGGTGGATGAGGAGCTGGCCAGCGAATGGTCGCGTATACCGCATTTTTATACGCCGTTTTATGTGTATAAGTATGCGACAGGCTACAGTGCTGCTACAGCCTTCGCCAGTGCTATCCTGGGCGGTGGCGCCGACGCAGTGCAAAGGTATTTGGGCTTTTTGCACGCAGGCGGCAGCGATTATTCGCTCAACATCCTCAAGAACGCCGGCGTTGATTTGAATACGCCGCAGCCTGTGACGGTGACGCTGCAAAAATTTGCCACTAAGCTGGCAGAATTGAAGGCTTTACTGGGAAAATAGGCTGCGGACAGTATATGCAAAAAAAATTGGGATAATTGCTTGACAAATGCTTGCTAACCCTGTATAATAGTCATTGTTCCGATTGTTCGGAACCTAATCGCCGAAGTGGCGGAATTGGCAGACGCACTTGACTCAAAATCAAGCGGTCCAACAACCGTGCCGGTTCGAGTCCGGCCTTCGGCACCAGTAAATAAAGCTCTACAGCTTCGGTTGTAGAGCTTTTTTGTTATCTTAGTACGTATAGGGAGCAGATTATGCAGGTAGTATTGAGCGCGATCAACAGCAAATATATCCACACGGGTCTGGGCCTGCGCTATGTGGGCGAATATGCCAGGGCGCAGGGACACAGCGTGTGCTTAATAGAGGAAACGATAAATACGCCGATTTTGGCAGTTCTGGAAAAAATTATGGCGCAGCAGGCGCAGGTTTATGGCTTTTCGGTGCATATCTGGAACAAGCCCTTTGTCTTCCGCCTGGTGCGTATGCTGCGCAAGCTGCGGCCGCAGGCAGCTATTGCTATCGGCGGACCCGAGGTGGCCTTTGACGCGGAGCGCATTTTTGCTGAGCTGCCAGAGGCAGATTACATTGTGCAGGGTGAAGGCGAGCTGGTCTTTAGCGAGCTTTTGGCAGCGCTGGAAAATGGCGGTGCGGTTCCCAGGCACATCGCCTGGCACAGGGGCAGCGAGGTGTTTACTAACGGCGGCATAACTGTAGTACAGGACATGGCGCTGCTGCCGTTTCCTTATCCTGATTTAGACGCAGTGCTGGCAGAGCACAAAATAGTGCACTATGAATGTACACGCGGCTGCCCCTTCCGCTGCGCCTACTGTCTGTCGGGAATTTCGCATTCCGTGCGCAAGCGGCCGTTGGATTTGGTGCTGCGCGATTTGGACCGTTTTATTGCCAGCGGTGTGCCCCTGGTGAAGTTTGTCGACCGCACCTATAATCTGGACGAAAGCTACTTTTTGCCGATGATGCAGCATCTGGCAGCGGCTAAGACAAACGCCACCTTTCATTTTGAAATCAAGGCCGACATGCTGAGCGAGCGGGTGCTGGCCTTTTTGGAAACTGTGCCCAGGGGACGCTTTCAGCTGGAAATTGGCATTCAAAGCACACATCAGCCAACGCTCAAGGCCATCAACAGGCAGGATAACTGGCAGCGTCTGGCGGCCAACGTACGCCGCCTGCTGGCCTGTGGCAATATGCATATCCATGTGGATTTAATCGCTGGCCTGCCTTATGAGGACCTGCCGACGTTTGCCAAATCGTTTAACGATGTTTACGGTCTGGAGGCACATATGCTGCAGCTGGGATTTTTGAAGGTCCTGCCAGGCACGCAGCTGCGCGATGAGGCAGATCAGCACGGTCTGCTATATATGGACGAGCCGCCGTATGAGATTTTGGCGACTAAATATATGCCATATGAGGATATGCAGTACCTCAAGCATTTGGATAATATCCTAGACCAGACGGCGAACAGCGGCAACTTTAAGTACACCCTGCGCGCCTTGCTGAAGGCTTCGGGAACGGATGCCTTCACCTTCTACAAGCAGCTTGTCAGCTGGTGGGTAGCAGCAGGGCATTATCCGCAAACGCATAACGCTAAGGGCGTGGCGGCCATCCTGCTGCAATTTATAGAAGACAATTATGCAGATAAGGCAGATATGCTGAGGGAGATACTGCGCTTTGACGTGTTTTGCATTCTGCCGCAGTGGCGCCCGGAATGGCTGGCTTGGCAGACAGAGGCGATTTTTGACGCGGTGTCTGCTTTTTGGCGCAATGAAAAGCAGGTGCAGCGTTATATCCCCGGCTATAAATTCAGCAGCTGGCGGCAAATCCACAAGGCCTATCCTATCGAGCTGTTTTTGGCAGATTGGCAGACGGGGGAGCGGTGCAGGCGTTATATAATGCTTGATACTAGTGGCGAGGATATCAGACTTATTGAACTGCCCCTCACAGAAATGGCATGATATTGTTTTATAATTTGGTTTAGACTACTAAAACTGCGTAACATTAGCAGAAAATGTTGCGCAGTTTTACTGTTTTTTAGACTTTTTTACAGGTTTTTTTGAAGAATTTTGCAGGCTGTAAAGCTTGCAAGCATGATACTTCTTTTGCCAACTGCGCCTAGTGTTTCGAACAAATTTGTTAAAAAAGTTACGAAAAAGGTGTTGACATTGGTGGGATAGCGTGGTATTATATACAAGTCGACGCGATACGGCAACAAAACAAAGGCTAGAATCGCTAGACAATAAAGGTTTTAGCAAAGAGAAATCGTTTAGATTCGAGGAGTGCGAGGAAAGCGAGTGAGACAATACTCAGGTATGTCGAACGAGCTTGACGAAGTACGACGAAGAAGATGGACGATTTATCGAAGCTAAAAAATGAACCTTGAAAACTGAACATTGAACCTAGAAAAAAGCGAATGTGCGGGTCGAGCGCCGTAAGGCGCGAGACCAAGTCAAATAAC
>CAVKMV010000018.1:0-25768 GCA_963657675.1 Ruminococcus intestinalis | reverse complement strand
GCCGGTTGTCTCGATCTTATTTTAGACCGAAGACCCCAACACTTATTATAGAACCGCCTTTTTTGCTTTGTAAGCGTCAATTAAATAAACCGTGAATGTGATGCTGGAGTGAAGTGCTTTTTGTTGACTAGTGCAATTCTTTTAAGCATAAATCACGGATAATTGATTGCGGGGGGGGAGACACAATGATATAATAAAGTATATTTAATGATTAAAAGCAGATTCCTGCCTATAGTTGAGCATGATAGTTGCAAAATTAAGCTCAATTTATATGTATGTAACCATAGCATGAGGAGACACACCAATGAATATTATTTTGCTTTCCGGCGGCAGTGGCAAGCGCCTATGGCCGTTATCGAACGATATTCGTTCCAAGCAGTTTATCCCCATTTTTCAGCAGGCAGATGGCAGCCGCCAGTCTATGCTGCAGCGGGTATACCGGCAGATAAAAAAAGTAAATCCTGCGGCGAAAATTACTATTGCAACTTCGTCGGAGCAGGTTTCGTCCATCAAAAACCAGCTGGCGGATAGTGTCGCTATTTCGGTGGAGCCATGCAGACGCGATACCTTCCCGGCGATTGCTTTGGCCTGCTGCTATCTGCATGATGTACAAAAGCTACCCTTAGATGAAAACGTAGTGATCGCACCTGTGGACCCTTATGTAGACGTTACGTATTTTGCTGCCTTTGGGGGACTGCTAAAAGTTTTGCAGCAGGGTATAGCGAAGATTGCACTTTTAGGGATAGAGCCAACCTATCCCAGCGAAAAATATGGCTATATAATTCCTGCAGACAAAAATAGCGTCAGCAGGGTGCAGATGTTTAAGGAAAAGCCTGCAAGCGCCGTGGCGGCAGAATATATTGCGCAGGGAGCGCTGTGGAACGCCGGTGTGTTTGCCTTCAGCCTGCGCTACATTTTGGGCAAGGCACATGAGCTGATAGACTTTGATGATTATTATGATTTGTATAATAAGTATGCTGACCTGCAAAAAATCAGCTTTGACTACGCTGTTGCTGAAAAGGAACAGAGCCTGGCCGTGCTACGCTACGCAGGCGAGTGGAAGGACCTGGGGACGTGGAATACGCTGACTGAGGCGATGGAGACGAGCAGCATCGGCAAGGTGATTAAAAGTGACAGCTGCCAAAATACCCATGTGCTGAATGAGCTGGATATACCGGTGCTGTGCATGGGTCTTAGGGATGTGGTCGTTGCCGCCGGTCCGGATGGCATATTAGTGGCTGATAAGGGTGAAAGCAGCTATATCAAGCCATTGGTGGAGGCTGTGGCGGAGCCTGCACACTATGCTGAAAAATCCTGGGGCAGCTATGAGGTAGTGGATATAGAGCCTGAAAGCATGACGGTTAAGGTAATGCTGAAGGCTGGCAGCAGGATGAATTATCACAGCCATGAGCATCGGGACGAGGTGTGGACGATCATCGCAGGCCGTGGCCGCAGCATTGTTGACGGCATGGAGCAACAGGTGCTGCCGGGTGATATTGTTGGTATCGCAGCAGGCTGCAGGCATACGCTGCTTGCTGATACGGAGCTGAAGCTGATAGAGGTGCAGCTTGGCAGGGAGATAAGTGCGGATGATAAGCAAGTCTATGAGCTGTAATGAGCCGTTTTTGCTACAGCCTGCCTATAAGGATTATTTGTGGGGCGGCTGCAGGCTACAAAATGACTTTGGCAAGTGCAACGCACCTACGCCGCTGGCTGAAGCCTGGGAATGCTCTACGCACCGCGATGGCCGCAGCGTTATTGCCAGCGGCAGGTTTGCCGGTAAAACATTGGCCAGCCTGCTGCAGGAGCAGCCGCAGCTTTTAGGCAGCAGGCATCAGCAGCTGCGCGAGCTGCCTATTTTAATTAAGCTGATTGACGCCAGAAAGGATTTGTCGGTGCAGGTGCATCCTGATGATGAATATGCCATGACGCACGAACAGGGTGAGCGGGGAAAGACGGAAATGTGGTACGTGCTACAGGCAGAGCCTGACAGCAAAATTACCTATGGCTTTAATCATACGCTCAGTAAAGCGCAGCTGCAGCAGGCTGTGGAGCAGGGAAACGTAGAAAAATACCTGCAGAGGCTGCCTGCACATGCGGATGATGTTTATTTGATTGAACCGGGAGTAGTGCATGCTATTGGTGCAGGTGTGCTGCTTGCCGAAATTCAGGAAAGCTCCAACCTGACTTATCGTCTGTATGATTATGGACGTATAGACAAGGATGGGAAAAAGCGCCAGCTGCATATTGACAAGGCTTTGGCGGTGGCTAAATTGGGGCAGGCCGATAAGCCCAGGCAGCCGCTGCGCGTACTGTGTTACGCACCAGGCAGCGCACGTGAGCTTTTGTGCTGCTGTAAATATTTTGTAGTGGAGCGCCTGCTGGTAAATACTGCTTTGGGCGCGGGCTTTGCCAGAATTGAAACGCATTGCGAAAGCTTTTGTGCTCTGCTGTGCGTTGAGGGTGGCGGCGAGCTGCTTTGGGCAGGTGGTACTTTGACCATATCTAAAGGCAGCTGCGTCTTTGTGCCGGCAGGAGAAGGGGAGCTGCGGCTGCAGGGAGCCTTGACGCTGTTATTGGTGCACTGCTAGCTGCAGGCCTGTGGAAATTTTTTGGAGGGGAACGTTGGATTGAAGATAGCAATAGTTTGTGACTGGCTGGAAGCTTATGCTGGTGCTGAACGTGTTTTGGAGCAGCTACTGAAGGTTTTTCCAGCTGCAGATTTGTTCGCCGTAGTGGATTTCGTCAGTGAGGATAAGCGTGGATTTTTGCAGAACAAAGGCGTAACGACTACCTTTATTCAGACGCTGCCCTTTGCCAGACGCAAATACCGCGCTTATCTGCCACTGATGCCGCTGGCGGTAGAGCAGCTGGACTTATCTGCCTATGATGTTGTGATAAGCAGCTCGCATTGCGTGGCCAAGGGAGTGCTGACGGGACCAAATCAGCTACATATTTCTTACGTGCACAGTCCCATCAGGTACGCCTGGGATTTGCAGCACCAATATTTGCACGAAAGCGGCCTGGACAGGGGGTTAAAGGGCTGGCTGGCACGTCTTGCATTGCACTACATGCGCTTGTGGGATGTGCGTACGGCCAACGGTGTGGATTATTTTATTGCTAATTCGCAATTTATTGCCAGGCGCATTTATAAATGCTATCACCGTCGTGCTGACGTTATCTATCCCCCGGTTGATGTGTCAGGCTGTGCCTGCTGTGAGGCTAAGGCGGATTTTTATCTGACAGTGTCACGTATGGTGCCATATAAGCGTATGGACGTGTTGGTGAAGGCGTTTAACAAAATGCCGGATAAAAGGCTGGTGGTGATTGGCGCTGGCAGCGAGCTTGCCAAATGCCGGGCACTGGCAGGAAGTAATGTGCAGCTTTTAGGCTATCAGCCGACTGCCGTGGTGCGTGATTATATGCAGCGTGCTAAGGCGTTTTGCTTTGCCGCCGAAGAGGATTTTGGCATTACGCCGCTGGAGGCGCAGGCCTGCGGTACGCCGGTAATAGCATTTGGGCGTGGCGGCGCGCTGGAGACTGTGCGTGGCTTGGGTGCTGGTGCGCCTACAGGGGTGTTTTTTGCGCAGCAGACGGCGGAGGCAGTGTGCGCTGCGGTGAAGGAATTTGAAGCAAATCGGGAGCTTTTTACTGCGAAAAATTGCCGCCAAAATGCGGAGCGGTTTGCGGCGGAACGGTTTTGCCGGGAGCTAAGGGCATTCGTGGAAGAAAAGTGCAGGGAGCAGGGAATATAAGATGTTTATAGGTGGTGCTATGTATAAAAAACTGCAGGCTGGCCATTTTATTAGCAGAATAGTGATTGGTGCTCTTAGGCATATATATCATCTAATGACGCAATTAGCACCTGCTAGGGCTAGTTGGCTTAAAATAAGGTTGTTTGCCTATTGTAATTTGTATATTCCTGTCAAACAGGAAGCTTGTCAGGCAAAGCCAGCTATCAAGATAAATGCTGCCCAGCCTACGTCTGCGCCGCGCCTGCTTTTAGATGTATCATATATTTTTGTGCGTGATATAGAAACAGGAATTCAGCGTGTTGTACGTAACCTTTGCTTGGAATTTTTACAAGCACGCAGTAATGTAGTTTTGGTTAGAAGTGAATTTGGTGAATTGGTTACCTGCAATGAATATAAGTGTAGATTGTTGGGGCAAAAGTTTGATGGTAATGAATATAGAATATCCTTTGTGGATGGAGACACATTGTTTTTACTTGATGCTAGTTGGGATTTTGTGATTGACTTTGAAGCAATAATAAAAAAAGCTAGGGCCAGGCAGGTGCAGATAATAGGAATAATACATGATTTAATTCCAATAATGTATCCCGAAATGGTTCAGGAGAAGGTAGTTGTCAAATTATTTGTTTGCTGGCATCAAATGCTGTTGCGGAGTTGCGATAAAATTATTTGTGTAAGTAAGGCTACGGCAGATAGGGTTGCTGATTACTTTAGCAGAATGGGATTTAATAATAGACTGAAGCTGTATGATATAGTACTTGGCAGCAATATAGAGGTAAAGAATAAAGTTGATAAAAATTGCGTACGTGGGTCCTTGCAGCGATTTGTTGGAGAAAATACAATCTTAATGGTAGGAACTGTCGAAATTAGGAAGGGACATTTGATTGCTTTGCAGGCTGTGAATACCATACTGGAACAAGGCAAGGATGTTAGGCTACTGATTATTGGCAAAAAAGGTTGGAAGTGCGATGAATTTTTGACAGCTCTTGCCGCTAATAAATTTTATGGCGAGAGAATTATGTGGATTGATGATGCTAGCGATAGTGAGTTAGTATGGGCGTATCAGCATGCTACTGCCCTGCTTGCAGCATCCTACGATGAAGGCTTTGGCCTGCCTTTGGTGGAAGCAAGCTGTTATGATGTGCCGATTATCTGTAGTGATATACCTGTGTTCCATGAGGTGACGGGCAATAAGGCGGTATATTTTAAGCGTTTTGATGCCGCTGACTTGACGCAGGTGCTTTTGGCATGGCTGGGTAATCCAAGGCAGCAGCGGCAGGAGCGTATAGCGACATTTAGCTGGCAGCAAACTGCGCAGATGGTTTTGGACGCAATAGATGGTAAAAGTCAGGCTTACGAGGTGCTAAAGTAGATGCGTATAGGAATAGATGACAGAGCAAATAAATATTCGGGGATAGGCGTATATACCGCCAAGCTGATGCAAATGCTGCAGCAGCAGTCGTTAGAGATATATGGTTATAGGGATAATATATATGCAAAACGTGTAGGTGGCCTGGCCAAGTATGTAAATTTTATCAGGCGCATAATAAAGGAGCAGTTCATTCTGCCTTATTGGTGCAGGAAAAATAAGCTTGCCGTCTATCATGCGATGCGCAATTTTGGCGTGCCTATATTTGGCAACGTGCCAATGGTTGTAACGATTCATGACGTTATTCCGCATATATTTCCCAAGCAATATTCGGCAAATATTCTGGAGCGGTGTTATTACGAGCTTGCATTGCGTATAGCGATTTGGCGCGCCCAAAGGATACTTACCGTTTCACAGTTTTCTAAGCAGGAGCTGATGCGCTGTTACGGTGTGGCAGCAGACAAAATCGTGGTGACGCCGATAGCTGCCAGCGAGGCCTTTAGTGTGCTGCCGGCTGCAGCATTGCAGGCTGTGCGCGAGCGTTACGCCCTGCCTGCAAGGTTTATCCTGACCATTGGCGGCAGCGAGTGGAGAAAGAATGTGGAACGCTTATTGCGGGTGCATCAAAAGCATTTTAGCGATAATTATCAGCTGGTTGTTATTGGCGGTCCGTGGCGCGGATACGATTTGGCTGCTAAATATAAGGAGATTCACAGCATCCGCTTTCTGGCTAATTTGCCAGAGGAGGACCTGGTGGCGATTTATAATTTGGCAGATTTGTTTGTTTTTCCATCGTTATACGAAGGCTTTGGCATACCACTTTTGGAGGCTATGGCCTGCGGTACGCCGGTTGTGACTGCAAATGCTGCTTCTATGCCGGAGGTTGGCGGCAGTGCTGCCTTATATTTTGACCCGCTGGATGAGGACGATATGGCAGCAAGGATTAAACAGGTGCTGGATGATGAAGCTTTGCGCAAGCAGCTTGTTAGCGCTGGGCGTAAGCGGGTGCAGCAGTTTTCCTGGCAGAGCTGCGCCCAGGCAACGCTGGCTGTTTATGAGGACGCTTCCCGAAAATAAATACCCGGAAATCAGATATTGGCGCAAAGCAAAATAGCACAAGAGGCAGGCCCATAGTGACCTGCCTCTTGTGCTTGGCATCAGTTTATTTTTTAAGCTCCATCTAAGCAAATTTTATAGGCTCAGCAGGAAAATACTCAGTGTGGATAATGCAATACCCACGATGGTCATTTTAGTGATGGCTTCCTTCAGCACAATTCTGCACAAAAGGACTACGAGGACCAAAGCTGCTCCGTTATAAATCGTATAAAGAATATAGCTCGGTATGTAAGCAAGCAGAATCATCAGCGTGAGGGCTGCAAATCCGGCAGACATTCCACCGCCAACGGCAAATATCCATGCCAGCCTTCCTGCTTGAAAGCAGGATAGCGTTTGCCTGCGTTCCTTGACGAGCAAATATAGCAGTGACAAGATGGCTGCAGAAAAGAATGTCGTTATAAGCAGCTCGTTGCGCTCAGCAGCATATAGGCGCTGTTGCGCGTCAAAAATTACGCCATACAGACCGTTACTGAAAAAGAGCACTGTTACCCAGAAAAAATATCCCTTTTTCACCGAACGGAAATCGATTCCGCCACTGTTAAATACGACGAAGGCTACCAGCATAACTATAATTCCCGCAATCTGCGCAAGGGTGAGCCGATCGCCCCAATAGATGACGGCAAAGAGCAGGCAGACCACAATGCCGCCAAAGCGCAGCGCGATGCTGTTAAAAGAAAACGGCCCCAGGCGGGAGGAGTAGAGCAGGCTCAGAATGTAGAGAAAGAGAACAGCACCATTGAGCAGTCCAAAAATAACAGTACCGGCGGACGGCTCATAGCGCAGGCCGGAGATAAGTGCAATGATAATTCCCGCAATGCCGCAGTAGATGGTCGCATAGACCGGCGTTTCAGCATTGGCAGGCCCTTTATAATACAGCGAAAAAAGCTTGCTGAAAAAGGTCTGCCCTGTGTAAGCCAAAATACATAATATTAAAATCAGAAGAACGATTGCATTCGTCATCAAATTCACCACAAACGTCAGAGCGAAGGCTTAGCCAAGATACTTTTCCAGGCACACCAATTTTATATTGGGGATGCCGTTAAAGACGCAGGAAACGACGCCGATTTCCTCGTAGCCAAGCGATTGGTACAGCTTTCTTGCCCTGGCGTTTGTTACGTTGGTGTCCATACGCAGAGCAGGGCAGCCGTGCTCCTTAGCGTAGCCTTCATAGAAGGCGACAAAGGCGCGCCCCAGACCCTTACCCTTTACCTGCGGGTCAACAGCAAGGCCGTGCAGCACCATGACTTCTTCATCAGCAGCCTCGTGCTTCCAGGTAGCGTCCTTATATTCCGGAACCTGGATGTGGTTGATAACTGCTACTGCTACAATTTTATCATCATCTACCATAACGAACAGGTCGCCGCGGCTTAGCGCCTCCTCTGCAGTTATTCTGGTGGGATAAACGTTGCGGATCCAGCCAACCGATGACAGACCCTTTTCTTCGGCGTCATGAACGCGTTCATAAATTTTTTCAATGCTATCAATATCGGACTTTTGTGCTTTGCGAACTTCCAATTACAACAACCTCTTTTCATAAAATGCTATAAACTCGGTAAATCCAAGTTAATTTTACATTGATATTTTATGATTATACCATATTGTTCTATAATTTCAAGTGTATCGTAAAGAAAATACAGCATACATAATGAAGCTATTACTTTTTGTAACTATAAAAATAGCGGGCATCCGGTGTTTGCCGGATACCCGCTGTCTTTTACTGAGCGCTATTAATTTATTCCACGTAGTTGTTGGGCGAAATTACGTCACCGTCGTCAAAGGCGATGTAGGTCACCTGAATCTTGACAGTTTCCTTGGCTACATCCAGCTCCATCAGCTTTTTGTCATCCGGCAGCAGCGGGTTAAGCTTTTTGGTGGTGGTAAGCTCTACAGCCTTGCCGGGAGCTATGCTGCCCTGATAATGCTCGGGGTAGGAGTACAGCAGCTCGCCCTTGTCGTTGAGTATAGTGACATCGTAATACATACGGTTGATGGCAACCTGGGTCATATTTTTGGCCATGATGGTGGCGGTGAGCGTAGCCTCGGCCGCCATGCCGCCCTTGCCCTGGGCATCCTTATTCAGCGTCAGGCGTTCGCTGGTGGTCTGCAGGGCCTTGTTCAGGCGCTCTATAATCGGCTTGTTGGCAGCAGCCTGTTTGGCGCGCTTGGCGGCGTCCATTTGCACGATGAAGTCTGCCAGATTATTTACCTTTTTGATTTGCCAGTCGCCTGCTTCGTTGTGCTGCAGTAAAAGCTCGGCCACAAAATCCTTATCCACATCGTTGTCATGCAGTACGAGTGCCGCGGTGGCAGTGTCGCCGCTGTGCTTTGTCAGCTGCAGATCCTTGACAGTGAGCTTGTCAACATGGATGTGACGCTCCATGTTGCGCTTCATAGCATCCGGTACAGGGTCTGCGGCCTGCTGGGTTGTGTCCTCGGGCTTATTGGCAACCCTGTCCATTGCTTCCTTGCTCATCAAATCCACAACTGCCGGCTTGAGCATATGCAAAATACCCAAGGCAAAGGGATTGGAGAAGATGTTGTCGTTGTTGATTTTGCTTTCGGCCTTGATGATGTCCTCAAAGGCGTTATCCATGACGGAGGGAACATCGACGTAGCGCGTAAATTTGGCGCTGTCGTGCTCCTTGAACGCCAGGCGTGCTTCGTTCAGGGCATAGGCCGGGGTGCGGATGAAATAGAGAAAATAAAATGCTGCACCGCAGACGGCGGCGAGCAGAATGATGACGATAAACCATTTCTTTTTGCTTTGCATAATTCTTACCTTCCTAAAATTAGCTTATCAAAAGCAATACAGGCAATTCCTTGCCTGCATATATTTTAATCACGTTAAGGGCAGATTTCAATACCTACTACTAAAATATTTTTACGCAGGCTTTTATCTGCACGCCTGTCGTCACAAAACAGCTTGCGGTAAAGGCCGCTGATTGGGTATAATATAATGATATGGAAAAGAAATAACTGGAGGTATGACATACATGACAGAAAAAAATAAAACCTACTGCCTGATTAATTATGGCTGCCAGATGAATGAATCGGATACGGAGCATTACGCAGGCCAGCTGCAGGAGCTTGGCTATGCACCGAACCCTGATTTTCATACGGCGGATATTATTATCGTCAATACATGCTGCGTGCGTGAAAGTGCGGAAAAGAAAATTGCCGGCAAGATTGGCGAGCTGAAGGCCGTAAAGCGCAATAATCCCGACGTAGTGATTTGCGTAGCAGGCTGCATGGCGCAAAAGGATGGCGAAAAGCTGCGCCAAAAGCATCCGCAGGTGGATTTACTTTTGGGCACAGCCTATGTTAATGATTTTAAACGCCTGCTGCTGGAATTTTTGACGGCACGTAAGGGCGCTGCCTATACGGATTTAACCATCCACCAGAGCGAGTTTGAGGGGCAGATGGTGCGCCAGAGCTCGTTCGCGGCCTGGATTCCCATTATGTATGGCTGCAATAATTTTTGCACCTACTGTATTGTGCCTTATGTGCGCGGCCGTGAGCGCAGCCGCAGCATGGATAACATTGTGGCCGAAATTGAGGCGGCAGTGCGTGACGGTTACAAGGAGTTTACCCTTTTGGGTCAGAACGTTAATTCCTATGGCAAGGAATTTGGCGATAAGGATGCCTTTGCCAAGCTGCTGCGCCGTGTGGACCAAATTCCCGGTGTGGAGCGCATCCATTATATGACCAGCCATCCGCGCGATATGAGCGAGGAGGTTATCAAGGCCGTGGCCGAATGTGAGCATATCTGCGAGGGCTTCCATGTTCCCTTCCAGGCCGGCAGCAACGAAATTCTGCGCCGCATGAACCGTGGCTACACGCGCGAAAAATATCTTGACCTGATCGCCATGATTCGCAAATACGTGCCGGAGGCCGAAATCACGACGGATATTATTGTTGGCTTCCCAGGAGAAACGGAAGAGGACTTTGCCGATACGCTCGATATTGTGCGCCAGGTGGGCTTTACGTCGGCGTTTACCTTTATTTATTCTAAGCGCAGCGGTACGCCTGCTGCCAAGATGTATAATCAGGTGCCGCTGGCAGTGAAAAAGGAGCGCTTAAACCGCCTGATGGCCTTGCAGAACGCCAACAGCTTAAAGCGGCATGAGCGTCTTGTGGGTCAGACGGTGGAGGTGCTGGCAGAGGGCCCCAGCAAGCAGAAAACAGTTTGGAACGGCCGCACCCGCACAGGCATTTTGGTGCTGTGGCCTATTGAAGATAAAACGTATGAGGTGGGGCAGAAGGTCAATGTAAAAATTGATACTGCCCAAACCTGGCTGGTGAAAGGTAAGGCGGTAGATTAATGGCTGCTGCAAGTGCTACGCCCATGGTACAGCAGTACCAGGCAGTGAAAAAGGAGCACCAGAACGAGCTGCTCTTTTTCCGTCTGGGCGATTTTTACGAAATGTTTTATGAGGACGCGCTCACCGCGTCACGTGAATTAAATCTCACGCTGACAAAACGCTCTAACAGCGTAGAGGATATTCCTATGTGCGGCGTTCCCTACCATTCGGTGGATGGCTATATCGCCAAGCTTATCAAAAAGGGCTATCGCATCGCCATCTGTGAGCAGGTGGAGGATCCCAAGCTGGCCAAGGGGATTGTAGAGCGTAAGGTTATCAAAATTATTACGCCGGGAACGGCGCTCAATGAGCAGCTTTTGGAGGACAAGCACAACCGTTATCTGGTGCTTGTGCTGGAGCGGGAGGGGACGCTGTGCCTGGCGGCGGCAGATGTGACGACGGGCGAGTGCCAATGGTATACTGCTAGCGGCAGCGAAGGCTTTTTGGCGTTGACAGAGCAGCTGTATCGTTTGCAGCCGGCAGAGCTGGTGCTGCCTGCCGGCTTTAGTGAGGAGGACAGGCTACGCGGCTGGCTGACGGCCCGTCTGCTGGACTGCGTTGTGAGCGCGTACGTGGAAGAAAACGCGGCGGCGGATTATTTTGCGCAGCATTTTGGTGCGCAGCAGGTGCCGCAGTCTGTGCAGCAGGCAGTGGAGCTTTTGCTGCGCTATCTGCACAGCACGGTGATGGCCGATTTGAGCCACATCAACCGTTTGAAGGAAATAGTTGTTGGCAGCTTTATGAGCCTGGATGTGACCGCTATCCGCAATTTGGAGCTGGTGCGCAATATGGCAGACGGCGGCAAGCGGGGGACGCTTTTGGCTGTTTTGGATTTTACGGGGACGTCTATGGGCGCGCGCCTTTTGCGCAGCTGGATAGAAAGCCCGCTTTT
The DNA here is from genome assembly GCA_963657675.1 of Ruminococcus intestinalis. Taxonomy (GTDB): domain Bacteria; phylum Bacillota; class Negativicutes; order Acidaminococcales; family Acidaminococcaceae; genus Phascolarctobacterium_A. Next base: position 14,278 of record CAVKMV010000018.1, on the reverse strand, counting down.
GGATTTAGGGCGTATTCATGAACGCCAGGAGGCTGTGGCGGAGCTTTTAGCTGCTGGCGAGCTGCGTGACGCCGTAGGGGCACAGCTTAAGGCAGTGGCCGATTTGGAGCGTATTGTGAGCCGCATTGAGGTGGGCAGTGCCAATGCCCGCGACCTGGTGGCTTTGCGTAATTCGCTTGTGGCTCTGCCCGCACTCAAGCAGCAGCTGGCAGGCTGCCATAGCAGGCTGCTGCACAAATTGTGGGGTGGGCTGCATCTGCATGAGGAGCTTGCCGTCACGCTGCAAAGGGCGATTGTGGACGAGCCGCCGTTTTCTATCCGCGAGGGCGGTATGATCCGCCAGGGCTATAACAACGAGCTGGACGAGCTGCAGCTGATTGCGGCGGATAACAAGACCTGGATGCAAAACTTTGAGCAGAAGATTAAGGAAGAAACAGGCATCAAAACGCTCAAGGTTGGCTTTAACAAGGTTTTTGGCTATTACATTGAAGTCAGCAAGGGACAGGCTGCCGCCGTGCCGCCGTATTTTGTGCGCAAGCAGACGCTGGTTAACGCCGAACGCTACATCGTGCCTGAGCTGAAGGAATTTGAAAATAAAATTTTGGGTGCTAAGGAAAAAATCCAGCAGCTGGAATATTATCTTTTTGACGAGCTGCGCACGCTCATCCGCGGCAAAATCCGGGAGCTGCAGGAAACTGCCCGTGCTATTGCCTGCGTGGATGTGCTGGCGGCGCTGGCGGTTGCTGCCTATAAATATAATTATGTGCGCCCGCAGCTAAATAGCAATGGTGAAATAAAAATTACCGATGGCCGCCATCCTGTGGTGGAACGCCTGCTGGAAAAGGAAATTTTTGTTCCCAACAACACCAATCTGAATAATGATGATGAGCGTATGATTATCATTACGGGCCCCAACATGGCAGGCAAATCGACCTATATGCGGCAGGTGGCGCTTTTGGTGCTGATGACGCAGCTTGGCAGCTTTATTCCGGCGCGTCAGGCCAGCATCTGCCCGGTGGATAAAATTTTTACGCGTGTAGGCGCCAGCGATGACCTGGCGACAGGTCAGAGTACCTTTATGGTGGAGATGAACGAGGTGGCGCAGATTTTAAAATATGCCACCCCAAACAGCCTGATCATCCTGGACGAGGTGGGGCGTGGCACAAGCACCTTTGACGGTATGAGCATCGCGCACGCTGTTATGGAATATATCCACGATAAGATAAAGGCCAAAACGCTTTTTGCTACGCATTATCACCAGCTGATAGCGCTGGAAAATGTGCTTGGCGGCGTAAAAAATTATTCTGTGGCCGTCAAGGAGCGCGGCAAGGATATTGTTTTTTTGCGCCGCATAGTGCCTGGCGGCACGGACCGTAGCTATGGCGTGCACGTAGCACGCCTGGCAGGTTTACCCAAAAAGGTGCTGCAAAGGGCCGAGGAGCTGCTGCGGCAATACGATGACGGCAACGGCCAGCTGCAGTCTGCGGCCAAGGGCGCAGAGCCGGCGGAGCTGATGGGATCACTCTTTACCGGTAGTCTGGCCGAGGAGCTGCTGCAGCTGGATGTAATGAGCATGACGCCGATTGAGGCGATGAGCGCGCTGTATAAATTGCAGGACGAGGCGAGAAGGGAGCTGGGTAAATAATGGCAGATGAGCATATTGTGCAGCTGTTGGACACCAACACAGCCAACCAGATCGCGGCCGGCGAGGTAGTAGAAAAGCCTGCCTCCGTAGTAAAGGAGCTGGTGGAGAACGCCTTGGACGCCGGCGCGGATAAAATAGAGGTGACGATTTTCGCCGGCGGCACGGAATATATCCGTGTTGTGGATAATGGCTGCGGTATGAGTGAGGCGAATGCCAAAATGGCAGTGCTGCGCCATGCCACCAGCAAGATTACCAGGGCGGATGATCTGCTGAGCCTGCACACGCTGGGCTTTCGCGGTGAGGCCCTGCCGAGTATCGCCTCTGTATCCAACTTCACCCTGCTTACCCGTCCTGCTGACGAGGATTTTGCCACCTCCGTGCATATTGACGGCGGTGAAAATACCGAGGTGACACAGACCGGTGGCAGTGCAGGCACAACCGTTATTGTAGAAAACCTCTTCTTTAACGTTCCTGCCCGCCGCAAGTTTTTGAAAACAGTGAGCACCGAAGGTCGTTATATCAGCGAGCTGCTGACGAAGCTGGCACTGTCGCGTCCTGATGTGCGCTTTAAGCTGATGCACAATGACAAGGAGGTGCTGAGTACGCCGGGAGACGGTGACCTGGCGCATGCTATCCGTGCGTTGTACGGCAAAAACGTGGCCGAAAACCTGCTCGCGGTGTCGCTGCATGACCCTGCGGTGCAGATTACAGGCTTCATCGGCAGGCCCACGCTGCTCAAGGGTACGCGCCAATGGCAGACGTTTTTCGTCAACGGCCGCAGCATTGGCAGCAAGATGCTGGCCAAGGCACTTGACCACGCTTACCAGTCGCAGATACCCAAAAGCGGCTTTCCTTTCGCGGTGCTCAACATAACGGTGGATACCGCCAGCGTGGACGTGAACGTGCATCCGCAAAAAAGTGAAATAAAATTTAGTGATGACAGCCTGGTGTATAAGGCTATGTATAAGGCGCTGACGGACGCTCTGACCAGACCGATGGCCGCCCGAAGGACACAGGTGGAGCTGCTGCCTGATTCGGAGCTGAATGTGTTTGTGAAGCCGCAGGCTGCTGCCAAGGCGCCGCAGATAGCATCGGAGACGACATCGCAGCCGCAGGCACAAGGCTTTGCTACACCTGCGCAGCCGGTGTTTAAAAGCGCGCCGGAGCCTGTCTTTAAAACGCCGCAGGCAGATGAGCCGCCGGTGCAGAAGGCAGAGCCGCAAAAGGTGCAGCCGGAGCAGCAGACGATGTGGCAGCCGCTGGCAGGTAACGCTGCTGACGTGCCATACAGCCATGGACGCCGGGACACAGTGCTGGCGGTGTACGAGGCGCGCAGCGAATTTGCCGGGGAAAATGAGCCGCAGCCGGTAACAGGCAGCGCAGCAGAGCAGACAGGCAGGGAAACTATTGCCTTTACAGATACCGACAGCGGTGTGGATACCATCTGGCCGATTGGGCAGGTGGATAAAACCTTTATCATCGCGCAGAGCGAGACCTCGCTGTATTTGATTGACCAGCATGCGGCGCACGAGCGCATTTTGTATGACAAGCTGGTGGCTTCGCATAAGCAGATACCCTCGCAGCAGCTTTTGCTGCCCTTGTATGTGGATTTGACTGCAGATGAAATTGATGTGATTGAAGAGCATCGCGAGGAATTTTTGTCATTGGGCGTGGATGCTGCCAGGGCGGGTGAAACGCTTTTGCGTGTCAGCAGCCTGCCTGCTGACATCAAGGCGGACGCGGCAGAGGATTTTATAAATGCTATCAGTAAGATGCTGGGAGAGCTGCGCAGCGTAACCGGCAGCGACCTGCGGCAGGAGGTGTTGCATATGACGGCGTGCAAGGCGGCGATAAAGGCAGGAGAGCTGCTTAATATGCGGCAGATGCGCCAGCTGATTATTGCCTTGTGCAACACGACGCATCCCTTCACCTGTCCGCATGGGCGTCCCTGCATGATAGAAATTGACAGCGACCAGCTGTATAAAATGTTTAAGAGGACCGGCTTTTGATGCTGCAGGGTAAAATTGGCGTGACTACGGCCCGCAATGCTACAGGCAGTGCCGCGGTCCTGCAGGCGCAGGCCTGGGCGCGGCAACTGGGGGCAGAATATGTTGAGCGTCCGCATAATGCCGGTGTTGCTGAGCTTTTAGTGCGTTATGCTTTAGCGGCGCTGGTGGTGGGCGAGGCGGACGGGCCGCGCATTCACAGCGCCGCAGGAAGCTTTGCCTACCATCCGGGGATGGCGGTGCTGCGCCTGCAGCAGCTCAAGCGTGGTGCTACCGATCATCTTTTGCCGGCGTTAGGTTTGAAGCCTGGCTGCAGGGTGCTGGACGCGACCATGGGACTGGCGGCGGACGCCGCTATCAGTGCCTACGTAGTGGGCAGTGGCGGCACCGTTGTAGGCTTGGAGGCATCGCCGCTGCTGCATTTTGCTGTGAGCTGGGGGCTGGCGCATTACGAAGCTGCGGATGCCGATTTGACGGTGGCGCTGCGGCGCGTGCGGCCGGTGCGGGCAGTAGCGGCGGCTTATCTGGTGCAGTGCGCACCAGGTAGCTTTGACGTCGTGTATTTTGACCCAATGTTCCGCCATCCGGTGCAGGGCGCCAAGGGCATGGAGGCTCTGCGGCCGCTGTCGTACGAAGCACCGCTGGATAAAAGGACGCTGGAGCTGGCCTTATGCGTGAGCCCGCGCGTAGTCATTAAGGAGCGCAGCGAATATATTTTGCGCAGCCTTGGCTGCACGGAATTTGTGGGCGGCAAATACAGCAGGGTGAAATATGGCATAATACATAGATAGCCTTTTACAGGAGTTAACATGTTGCAAAAACCAAAGGTAGTCGTAATCCTGGGACCGACGGCGACAGGCAAAAGCCATTGCGCTATCGAAATCGCCAAAAAATTCAATGGCGAAATCATCTCCGGGGATTCGATGCTAGTATATAAAAATATGAATATAGGCACAGCCAAGCCCACGGCGGCCGAGCTGGCGGCGGTGCCGCACCACCTGGTAGATATACTGCCGCCAGATGCGGCCTTTAGCGTGGTGGACTTTAAGGAGCAGGCGGCGCGCCTGATCAGCGAAATCAATGCACGCAAAAAATTACCCATCATCGCCGGTGGTACGGGCCTTTATCTTAAGGCGCTGCTGGAGGATTACGCCTTTAACAGCGTGGAAGCTTGCAGCGAATTACGCCAAAGCCTGGAGCGTGAAGCGCAGGAAAACGGCGCACTGGCACTGCATGCGCGTCTGGCGCAGCTGGCGCCGCAGGAGGCAGAGCGCATCCACCCCAACAACGTGCGCCGCGTCATCCGTGCGCTGGAATCGGCACTGCAGGGCGAGGCGGTGAACCAGTATACTGCCGCTGAAAGTCCTTATGACGCTGTCGTCATCGGCCTTGCGATGGAGCGGCAGGCTTTGTATGAGCGCATCAACCGCCGTGTGGATATGATGCTGGCGGCAGGCCTGGAGCAGGAGGTGCGCACGCTTTTGGCGCAGGGCGTGAGCGCGGACTGTCAGTCCATGCAGAGCATTGGCTACAGGCAGCTGGTGTGGTATATAAACGGCGATATGGATTATGCTACCGCCGTAGATAAGCTGAAGCAGGCAACGCGTAATTTTGCCAAGCGGCAGATAACCTGGTATAAAAAAATGCCTTACATCCACTGGCTGCAGCTGGACGCCGAACCTGATTACACCAAGGCGGTGGCGGCAATTGCCAAAATACTTGTGGAAAGTGGCTTTTCGGTGTAAAATATATATAAGTAGGGCTGTGGGCCTAGTGGCCTGCAAGCTATCAGATAACGAAACGGTTAGGAGGGGCTTTTGATGATTACATCTGCAAAACCCGCAATGAATTTACAGGACAGCTTTTTAAACCATGTGCGCAAGGAAAATCTTGGCGTCATCATCTATCTGATGAATGGCTTCCAGATTCGCGGCCTGGTGCGTGGCTTTGATAATTTTACGGTGATTATTGAAAACGAAGGCAAGCAGCAGCTGGTATATAAGCATGCGATTTCTACTATCGCGCCTGCCAGCAATATTACGATTATGCAGCCTGAAAAAAGAGAGCAATAAGATAACGGCTTGAGGGAAAACAGCGCGGCAGCGTTGTTTTTCTTTATGAAAAAGCTTTTGGGCCTGGGGAGAATGTGTAAATGTTTGACTATCTGGCATTATTTCAGGAATATCTGACAGTAGAGCTGGGTCTGGCCAAAAACACGCAGCTTGCTTATCTGCGGGATTTGCGTCTTCTGCAGCAAAGTCTGCAGCTAAAAAGCGAGGAAGACCTTTTGGGCGTGACGCGTCAGCAGCTTTTGGCCTATATGGTGCAGCTGAAGCAGGCAGGACGAGCGGCCTCTACCGTCGCACGCAAGCTGGCGTCCATCAAGGCTTTTTATCGCTTTTTGGCGGCTGAGCGCTACATCAGCCGTAATCCGGCCGAGGTGCTGGAGGCTGCCAGCCGCGGCCTGCATCTGCCTAAGGTGCTTAGCATCGAGGAGGTGGACAGGCTCTTAGACGAGCCTAATCTGGGCACGTTGGACGGTTATCGCGATAAGACGATGCTGGAGCTGCTTTATGCTACAGGTATGCGCGTGTCGGAGCTGGTGCATGTACCGGTAAAGAATGTGGATCTGAAGATGCAATATGTTATCGTTATGGGCAAGGGCTCCAAGGAGCGCATGCTACCACTTGGTCGCACGGCACTGCACTATCTGCGGCACTATCTTGAGGATGTGCGGCCGCAGCTTTTGCATGGCAAGGAGGACGCGGTGAAGGAGCTTTTGGTGACAGGCTGGGGCGGACCCATGACGCGTGAGCGTTTTTACGAAATCATTGTAGAATACGGCAGGCGCGCGGGCCTGAGCAAGCGTGTTACACCGCATATGCTGCGTCATTCCTTTGCAACGCATCTTTTGAATAACGGCACTGATTTGCGTGTGGTGCAGGAGCTTTTGGGACATGCAGATATTTCGACAACACAGATATATACCCATCTTGATGTAGAACGGCTGCGCGAGGTGTACGACAGGACGCATCCGCGGGCGTAGGAGGGAGCTTCTTATGACAAGACGAGTAAAGAAAAAATCATCCGGCAGCAAGTACGCCGTACTGCTCCTGGTGGCAGCAATCGCGGTGCTGGCTATAGCCTGCGGTCTGTTTTATGCCAATAGCCACAGCCAGAAGGATGTTTTGGATAATAACAAGAAGGACGGGGAGCAAAAGACCGTCAGCCTTTTAGATGAATCGGTAGAGGCGCAGCGCCTGGTGGATAACATTTTACTGCAAAAGCATAACTGGCAGCTTATTGAAAACGAGCATGCCAAAAAGGATGTCGAGGTAGAAGAATCCGGTGCCATGGTGCAGATAAATGAGCGCGAGCTGGCAGTGGGTGTGCCTGCTACTACCAGTCTGACCGGTGCAGGCGCCTGGCTGCAGGAAAAGGTGGAGGCTGCAGGCCTGGCCTATATCAGCGGCAGGGCGGCCAAATATAAAAAGTGGGATGCCTACAAGGTGGAGATTGGCATTAAGGTTAAGGCCGGCGAGGGCACGAAAAGCTTTGTGACGGATACGATAACCTTTTTCCACAACAGCAACCTGACACAGGAGGACAAGGATGTCAAGGACCTGCCGGAGGAAAAGGAGCAGGAAACCGCCAGGCAATACAGCGGCAGGGTAGCAATTATTATCGATGATTGCGGCTCTGATATGGCGTCGGTGCGCAAGCTGCTCAACACGGGACTGCCGTTTAGCTACGCTATTTTGCCCAACAAGGCCTATAGCAGCGACGTGTTGGAAATGGTCAAGAGCAGGGGACGCGTACCCATGCTGCATCTGCCTATGGAGCCTCTTGATTCCGGTGCCGCAAGTGAGGGTAGTGCCACAATCCGCACCGGTCTTTCGGCCAGCGAAAAGCTGTCGCTGACGCGTAAGGCGCTAGACAGCCTGCCGGGCGTCGTGGGTGTGAACAATCACCAGGGCTCCAAGGCTACAGCGGATAAGGATACTATGCGCGTGGTTTTGCAGGAGCTGAAGCGTCAGGGCGTATTTTTTGTAGACAGCCGTACTAATTCTGCCTCCGTGGCCGGTACGATGGCGCAGCAGCTGGGCGTGCGCACGGCACGCAATGACATTTTTTTAGATAACAGCAGCGATGTGGAGGCCATCCGCCAGCAGGTATACAAGGCCTTTGCCCTTGCCGAAAAGAACGGCAGCGTTATCGCTATCTGTCATGCACGCACCAACACGGCCAGGTGCTGGGAAAAATATGCAGCAGAATTTAAGCGTGCAGGCGTAACCTTTGTGCCGGTGACGGATTTGCTTTATTAAGGCCTGTTAAGATAATATTGGCAATAAAGTTCATGAGTAATTATTGTATTATGGATTGCATTGGTACATAATTACAGTGAGATTTTTGATTTTAGTAAAAGAGGTAGCAAAATGTCTGATTACGTAGAAGAAACCATCGAAAAATACGCAAAGTACATCAATCCTGCGCAGGCCAGGCTGTTCCGCTTTATGGGTCTGGCGAGCGTAGAGGATCACGCTGAGGGCTGGACGATTACTGACAGCGAAGGTCAGGAGTTTATTGACTGTTTGGGCGGCTACGGTATGTTTGCCCTGGGGCATCGTAACCCCAAGGTAGTGGAGGCAGTAGAGCGCGAGCTGCACGCTATGCCGATGTGCGGCAAGGTGCTCTTTAACCGTCCCATGGCCGATTTGGCCGAGGCTCTGGCCGAAATTACCCCCGGTGATTTGCAGTACAGCTTTTTTGTGAACAGCGGCACTGAATCCGTTGAGGGCTGCCTGAAGGTGGCACGCCTGGCAACTAAACGCAAGAAATTCGTTGCTGCTAAGAACGCCTTTCACGGCAAAACCTTTGGCAGCCTTACTGCTACGGGCCGCGATCTGTACCGCGACCCCTTCAAGCCATTGCTTGAAGGCTTTACCCATGTGGAATATGGCGATGCCGCAGCACTTGCGGACGTGGTGGACGAAGAAACTGCCGCCGTTATTCTGGAGCCGGTGCAGGGCGAGGGTGGCATCATCGTGCCGCCTGCAGGCTATCTGCGCCAGGCTAAGGAAATCTGCGAGGCGAAGGGCGCACTGCTCATAGCCGACGAGGTGCAGACAGGCATGGGACGCACAGGCGAATGGTTTGGCGTGAACCATGACGGCGTGACGCCCGACCTGATGGCCTGCGCCAAGGCCCTGGGCGGCGGCGTGATGCCTATTGGCGCAATTATCGGTACGCCGCGCGCCTGGGCAGGACTTATTGAAGCACCGTTTTTGCACACCTCCACCTTTGGCGGCAACCAGCTGGCCTGTGCTGCAGGCGTAGCTGCCATTAAAACCATCAAGGAGGAGGATATGCTGCGCCGCGGGCGTGAGGCAGGCGCTTACTTAAAGGCAGGTCTGGAGCAGATTGCGGCCGATTTCCCCACCGTTATTAAGGAGGTGCGCGGACGCGGTATGATGCTTGGCATCGAGCTGACCAAGGAGGGTGCAGGCGGTATGATTATGAGCCTGATGATCAACCAGCATGTAATTGTGGCCTATACGCTTAACAATCCCAAGGTTATCCGCATGGAACCGCCATTGATTATGCCTGTGGAGGTCATTGACCGCGTGCTGGAGGCCTTCCGCACCGCAGTAAAGGAAACTGCCGACGTAATAGAGGATTTATAAGAAGGAGAAGAAAATGCCTTACGTAGAAAGCAAGATTACCATCAAGGGTGATGGCAAAAAAATTTATGATATCATTAAGGACATGGCTGCCTATCCGCAGTTTATGCACGATTTGGTGAGCGTAGAAATTTTGGAGCGTGGCGCTGATTACACCGTTTCGCACTGGGTGAGCAACGTCGACGGCCGCAAAATCGTCTGGACGGAGCGCGACAGCTTCTACCCGCAGGATTTGAAGATTACCTACGCACAGACAGAGGGCGACCTGAAGCGCATGGAAGGCCAGTGGCTGATTGTGCCACAGGCCGATGGCTGTGAGGTGACGCTGGCAGTGGATTTTGAGTTTGGCATCCCCATGATCGCAGGCCTCTTAAACCCGATATTAAAGAAAAAAGTTCGTGAAAACAGTGAAAATATGTTAAACTCTATCAAGGCACAAATTGAAAAGTAATGTAATAATTGTTATAATATAAAGAGCGGGCGGGAATAGTCCGCTCTTTGTTGAGTACAATTATTTTTGAGGAGGAACATTACATATGAAAACAGCTATGCTGATGGCCTTGATGACAGCTCTCCTGATGCTTATCGGTGACTTCTTCGGCGGCCTTCAGGGTATGACGTTTATGCTTTTTGTAGGCGTGGCCATGAACTTTTACACCTATTGGAACAGTGATAAAATGGTGCTCGCCCATTACAATGCCAAGCAGGTAGATAGAAACAGCGCCCCGGAGCTTTATGGAATTGTGGAAAGTCTGGCGCAGAAGGCCAATATTCCTATGCCCAAGGTTTATATTATTGATAGTCCTGTGCCTAACGCTTTTGCTACCGGACGCAATCCGGAGCATGCGGCCGTAGCGGTCAACACCGCCCTGGCTGACATTCTGGATAGGGACGAGCTGGCAGGGGTGCTGGGACACGAGCTGAGCCACGTCAAGCACCGTGACATTTTAATCAGCACCGTTGCCGCTTCTATGGCAGGCGCCATTAGCACCATTGCCCAATGGGGTATGTTTTTGGGCGGTGGCCGTGACGAAAACGGCGAAAGCCGCAACCCTATCGCTGCGATTTTGGTGATGATTGTCGCACCTTTGGCAGCAGCAATGATTCAGATGGCAGTATCGCGTTCGCGCGAATATATGGCAGATAAATCCGGCGGCGAGCTTTGCGGCAACCCCAACGCCCTGGCAGACGCATTGCTGAAGATAGAGGCCTTTGCCCAACGCCGTGTAATGCCCGGTGCCACCGAAGCCACTGCGCATATGTTTATCATCAATCCCTTTGCCGGCGTAAATGCCAAGCAGCTTTTCAGCACTCACCCCTCGACGCAGGAGAGGGTGCAGTTGTTACGCGAGCAGGCCCGCAAGATGGGGATCAGATAAGCTAATAGCGCGTCATCTTCTTCATAACACATTACTGACTATAATCGTCCTGACGATTTAGTATAAACATCACATTAAACTTTAAGGAGAGATTTAAACATGGAACAAACACTGGTACTTGTAAAACCCGATGGAGTAAAGAAAAACCTGATTGGCGATATCATCGCCCGCTTTGAGCATAAGGGCCTGCAGGTTGCAGCCCTGAAGCTGGTTAAGGTAACCGAAGCACAGGCTAAATTCCACTATGCTGAGCATGAAGGCAAGCCATTCTTCGGCGAACTGGTTGACTTCATCACCTCCGCTCCGCTGGTTTGCGCTGTAATCCGCGGCGAAAATGCAATCAAGGCTGTACGTCAACTGAATGGCGCTACCAACCCGATTGAAGCTGTTCCCGGCTCTATCCGTGGTGACTTCGCCCTGAGCATTGGTGAAAACATTGTTCATGGCTCCGACAGCCCGGAAGCTGCTGAGCGCGAAATCAACAACTTCTTCGCTCCTGAAGAAATCTACTAATTTACTAACCTGCTCCTGCCGGTGCTTTGCCGGCAGGGCCGCTACACTCTCACGGAAAGGATGATGCAGAAATGAAGAAAGCTGCTGTTTATACCAGAACTGGTGATAAAGGTACTACTGGTTTGTACACTGGTGAACGTGTTCCCAAGCAAAGCCTGAGGGTTGAAGCCTATGGTACGGTGGATGAGATTTCTTCCGCTTTGGGTCTGGCACGCGCCCAGGTTGCACGTGATGACGTGCGTGAAACCATTTTTAATGTACAAAAGCTGCTCATGTCTGTGATGGCTGACATTGCCAGCCTCAACCTGCCCGAACCCTACATTAAGGAAGAGCATGTAAAGCTGTTTGAAGAAACAATCGATAAGTTTGATTCTCTGCTGCAGCCGCTGGGTCATTTCATTATCCCCGGCGATACTGTTGGTGCTGCTGCGCTGGATATCGCCCGCACCACCACCCGTCGTGCGGAACGCTGCGTGCTGCGCCTGGCTGAGACAGAACCGGTTAATCCCAATGTTTTGGTCTGCCTGAACCGCTTGTCCGATTTGTGCTTTATTTTGGGTCGCGTAGAAAGCGAAGTCAAATAAGCTCTTTTGAAGTTATCAACAAAGCTTCCGTCCTTTGTGGCGGAAGCTTTTTGCTTTTTGTAAATCTCCTATTGACATACTCCCCAAAAGAGTCTAAACTTACTTATTGCAGCGGTGAAATGAAAATTTTGGCGCTGTTAATTATTTGAGTGAAGAAGGGACTTTATATATGCTATTAAATCAACAACCCGGACAAATGACGCTGCGTGGTGAGCTGGCACTTTTTGTTGCCGTAATCATAAACAGCTTTAGCGTCGTACTCATGCTGTATTCCGGCTCTGGCATTAGTGCCATCAGCAGCGTACCGTTTGCCTTTTCGGAGGCGTTTCCGCACTTTACCCTTGGTACCTGGACCTATATCTTTCAGGCACTGTTAATTGCCAGCCTCATGCAGCTGCGCAAAAAGTTCGTGCCCTCGTACCTTTTCAGCTTTGCTGTGGGCTTTGTTTTCAGTCAGTTTTTGGACTTATTTGAGCTGTACATCAATCTGCTGCCGCAGGATTTCTCCTGGCGCGTGCTCTATTTTGTAATCAGCTATGTTTTGATCTGTGTTGGCATTGCTCTGTCCAACCGCTGCGGCCTGCCTATCATCCCTACAGATTTGTTTCCGCGTGAGCTGGCGCAGATTATTAAGGTTGCCTATTCCAAGATCAAAATCACCTTTGACGTAACCTGCCTGGCCATTACTGCTGCGCTCACCTTTGTGCTTATCGGCCATGTTGACGGCCTGGGGATTGGCACGATTCTGGCTGCCTTCACCATGGGTAAGGGCGTAGCCTTTGCCGGCGATTATCTGGACGAGCATTTTAAATTTGTATCATTTATGGAATAAACATTATTCATACAATTCCTCGCTAATAACAAGAATACGTGTATACAATCGCGTGTAGTATTGTACGCTATATGCTGGTATGATACAATACTATACGTGGGTCAGGGGAGAATGACTCAAATTTGTTTATATGTTTTTTGTATTAGGGGGAATTTTTATGTTGGATTTTTTGAATGCAGTCGATGGCTTCGTCTGGGGCCCGCCACTAATGATTTTGTTGATGGGTACCGGTATTTTGCTGACTGTGCGTCTGGGTCTGCTTCAGGTTGTGAAGCTGCCTAAAGCCTTGCAGCTGATTTTCTCCGCCCGTAATAAGGGCGACGGTGATGTAAGCAGCTTTCAGGCTTTGTGCACCGCCTTGGCGGCAACTGTCGGCACAGGCAACATCGTTGGTGTTGCTACCGCTATTAAGCTTGGCGGTCCCGGTGCTCTGTTCTGGATGTGGCTGGCAGCCTTTTTCGGCATGGCTACAAAGTATGCCGAGGGTGTGCTTGCTGTAAAGTACCGCACCTATGACGCTAACGGCAATGCCTCCGGCGGCCCGATGTATTATATAGAGCAGGGTCTGGGCAAAAAGTTCAAGCCGATGGCTGTACTCTTTTCTATCTTTGGCGTAATGACCGCCTGCCTGGGCAGTGGCACCTTCCCGCAGGTTAACGCCATTACTTCTATCGTACATGTTTCCTTTGGTGTTTCTGAATATGCTGTAGCAGCAGTTTTGACCGTCCTGGTTGCGTGTGTTATCATCGGCGGCCTGAAATCTATTGCTAATGTTGCCAGCAAGATTGTGCCCTTTATGGCAGTTGTCTATGTGCTTGCAACCCTTTCCGTACTGATATATTATGCCGACGCACTGCCTCAGGCAGTAGCCTTGGTTATTGAAGGCGCTTTCAGCGGTACTGCCGCAGCCGGTGGCTTTGCCGGCGCAGGCGTAATGCTGGCAATGCGCAGCGGTATCGCCCGCGGCATTTATTCTAACGAATCCGGCCTGGGCTCTGCTCCTATCGTAGCGGCAGCGGCCAAGACCAAATGGCCTGCCGAGCAGGGCTTGGTATCTATGACCGGCACCTTTATCGACACCATTATCATCTGCACCATGACCGGCCTCACCATTATCGTGAGTGGTGTGTGGAGTGGCGATTTGAACGGTGCGCCGCTTACTGAGGCTGCCTTTGCTTCTGCCTTCCCGGCAATTGCCAAATACATCCTTTCCGGCGGCCTGACGCTGTTTGCCTTCACCACTATCATTGGCTGGAACTACTACGGCGAGCGTTGCGCTGAATACCTCTTTGGCGTCAAGGCTATTATGCCTTACCGCATTTTCTACATCTGCCTGGTTGGTATGGGCGTATTCCTGAAGCTGGATATGATTTGGATTTTGGCTGATATCGTTAACGGCCTGATGGCCATCCCGAACCTGATTGCCCTGCTGGGTCTGAGCGGTGTGGTTGTGGCTGAAACCAAGCTGTATTTTGAGCATTGGGAAAAGGTGCACAGCCGTCGCAAGCAGATTGCCGAGCTGCGTAACGGGGTAGCAGCAGAGAATAACTAAAACGTGAATATGAGCCATTGCAGGTAAAAGCGGGTCTCCCCCAAAAGTTGTGGTCATCGCTCTAACGTTTGTGTGGTCGGACCTCC
>CAVKMV010000017.1:0-26287 GCA_963657675.1 Ruminococcus intestinalis | reverse complement strand
ATGTTTATGAATCGCAAAAGCCTGGTGGCTTTGGTAGAAAAGGTGTGCTGCGTATTGCTGCGCAAGAGATTAAGACTATCAATAATGTTACCGTTCCGCTAAAAAAAGGCTTAGAAGGGAAAGGGAAGACCGATGGTGGTGCTGTGGCCGTGGCAGCAGCAGTTAGTTTGATTGGTGGTATCTTTATGAAAGGGAGCAACATCAATTATCCTGCAGGTACAGATTTTCAAGTTGAGGTAAGAGAGAATACTGATCTTGGAGTAACAAAGGACCAGCTTGCGGAAGCAATGAATCCTAACGTGCCTCATGGCAATGAAATATTTGTCGATGCTAGATGATGTAGTGCAATTAATAGCTCAGCGCGCAACTTTCGTTGCGCGTTTTTCTTTATTTATCACGTGCAGTGTGATAAAATTAATATATTATGGGTGAGTGTGTATTGCACCCAACCGATTATTTAGATCTGGCGGAGGCGAGGCTGTGACAATGGAGCAAGGTAATATGGAATATGGTACGCTTTATTTGTGCGCCACGCCCATAGGCAATTTGGAGGACATGACGCCGCGTGCGCTGCGCATGCTGCAGGAGGCTGATTTGATTGCGGCCGAGGATACGCGCCATACGCTGCAGCTTTTGAACCACTTTGGCATTAAGGGTCGCCTGGTGCGCTACGATGAGCACAGCAAGGAAAAGCAGGGCGAGTATCTGCTGGGGCAGCTTTTGGCTGGCAAAAGCGTTGCTTTGGTCAGCGATGCAGGCTTTCCTGGTATTGCCGACCCTGGTGAGGCGCTGGCACAGGCGGCGATTGCGCAGGGCGTGCGCGTGGTGCCAGTGCCCGGTGCGAATGCGGCGCTGTGCGCACTTATCGCCAGCGGCCTGCCGACGTATCCGTTTTTCTTTGGCGGCTTTTTGCCCAAGAGCAGGCGCAACAGGCGCGAGCAGCTGGAGCTGTGGCAGCATATTCCTGCGACAATGATTTTATATGAAGCACCGCACCGCATTGTGGAGGTGCTGCGCGATATTTTGGAGGCCTGGGGCGACAGGCCGCTGGCTGTAGCCCGTGAGCTGACTAAGCTGCACGAGGAATTTTATCGCGGCAGCGTCAGCGGTTGCCTGGCGTGGCTGGAGCAAAACCCGCCGCGCGGAGAATTCTGCCTGGTGCTGGGCGCGGGTGATGGCGCGCACGCAGCGGCAGAGCCTGAGCTGGAGCCGCTAGAAGAGGTGCGCGCTCTGATGGCGCAGGGCGTGGATAAGAAGGCTGCCCTGGCGCAGGTAGCAAAAAAACGTAAAATCCCCAAACGGGAGCTATATAACCAACTAATTTCTGAAGGAGATGGGTCTGACAATGACTAAACCGAGTTATTATATTACAACACCAATTTATTATCCTAGCGATAATCTGCATATCGGCCATGCCTACTGCACCACTATCGCTGACAGCCTGGCACGCTTTCACCGCCTGAAGGGAGAGGACGTGTTCCTCCTCACCGGCAGTGATGAGCATGGCCTGAAAATTCAGCGCAAGGCCAAGGAAAAGGGTGTAACCCCTATCCAATATGTTGACGCTATTATTGCTAATTTTAAGCTTTTGTGGCAGCGTTTGAATATTTCTAATAACGATTTCATCCGCACCAGCGAGGAGCGTCACCACAAGGTTGTGCAGGATACTTTGCAAAAAATTTATGAGCAGGGTGATATCTATAAAAAGAATTACAAGGGCTTATATTGCGTTCCCTGCGAATCCTACTGGCTGGAGCGCCAGCTGGATGAAAACGGCTGCTGCCCCGACTGTCATCGTCCGGTGGAGGAGATGGAGGAGGAAAGCTACTTCTTTAAGATGAGCAAGTACCAGGACTGGTGGCTGCAGTTTATCGAAGAGCATCCTAATTTTATCCAGCCTGCAAGCCGCCGCAACGAGATGATTAACTTCGTTAAGCAGGGCTTGGAGGATTTGTGCATCACCCGCACCACCTTTGATTGGGGTATTCCTGTTCCCTTTGATAAGAAGCACGTTGTTTACGTATGGTTTGACGCACTTTTGAACTACCTGACAGGTATAAAATATGGCACCGATGATGCCTTCTTCCACAAATACTGGCCTGCAAGCCTGCATTTGGTGGGTAAGGAGATTGTGCGCTTTCATACTATTATCTGGCCGATTATGCTGCATGCTATGGGCCTGGAGATGCCGCAGCTGGTTTATGGCCACGGATGGCTGGTTGTTGATGGTGATAAGATGTCCAAGTCCAAGGGCAATGTTATTGACCCATTGGGCTTGATTGATGAGTTCGGTGCAGACGCTATCCGTTACTTCCTGCTGCGCGAAATCAACCTTGGCAGTGACGGCAATTTCTCCCGCGATGCGTTGATTAACCGCATTAATGCTGATTTGGCCAACGATTTGGGCAATCTGCTGCACAGAACTGTGAGCATGATTGAAAAATATCACGGTGGCGTTGTGGAGGACGCTGGCGTCAGCGAGCCTGTTGATGACGAGCTGAAGGCCTTGGTTACTGAAACTACTACCGCCTATGTCAAGGCTATGGACGCTATGGAAATTAACACCGCTATTAAGGGTGTGTGGGCGCTTATCAGCCGTGCCAATAAATATATTGATGAAACTGCACCCTGGATTTTGGCTAAGGACGCAGCCAAGGCTGATCGCCTGAAAACCGTTATGTATAACCTGGCAGAGACTCTGCGCATTGTAGCAATTCTCATCAGTCCGTATATCCCGTCCACCAGCCCCAAGATTTACACCCAGCTGGGCCTGGCTGTACCGGAGCAGTTCCTTTTGGCAGATGCTGTTTGGGGCGGTTTGGCAAATGGCACCAAGGTGTGCAAGGGCGAGCCGCTGTATCCGCGTATCGAGGTTACTGAGGATGGTGCCACCATCATCGGCGGCAAGCGCTATGAGCACAAGGCAGCAGCACCTGCGCCTGTAGCAGCAAAGCCTGCGATGGAGCCCATTAAGCCGGAAATCAGCATTGATGATTTTGCTAAGATTGACCTGCGCGTGGGCAAGGTCCTGCAGGCCGAAAAGGTGAAGAAATCTAAAAAGCTGCTCAAGCTGCAGGTAGAAATCGGTGATGAGGTGCGCACCATCGTGAGTGGTATTTCGCAGCATTACGAGCCTGAACAGATGGTAGGCAAAAACGTTGTGGTTGTTGCCAACCTGGCACCTGCTAAGCTCATGGGCATTGAATCCTGTGGCATGCTGCTGTGTGCATCTGACGGCGAGGGCAAGCTGGCACTGGTTGACCCGCAGGACCTGGTAAGCGGCAGCCGCGTTAAATAAGTAGAATATATAAAGGAGTCATGATGTCAGAAAAGCTGTTTTCCCGACTATATTGGCGTCCTTATATCTTGATTGGCATCAGTATGCTGCTGGTTTTGGTCAGCAGCCTGATGCCTTACCTTTTGCCGCATGCCTGGCTGGGAAAAAATTATCCCGGCTACGATTTATATATGTTTAAGGCGATGGCGTGGATGATTAAGCTGGCGATGCTGCTGTATATCTGGTGCGTGGTGCGCGCTGTATGGAAGCACTACTTCCCCAAGCTGGAGACGCTGTGCACGGGCGAGGTGCGTGCGGTTATTACCGGCTATAAGCAGAGCTGGAGCCGCGGCAGGCAGCTATGCCCGGTGTTCACTTATACTGTGGATGGCAGAGAATACAGCGAGGCGCTAAATGAGTCTAAGGGTGAAAGAGATAAGGATGGCGATGCTATCGAGCGTGGCTTTACGCTGAAGCTGCCGCGCAAAATTGTTTATAATCCGCAGGATCCCAGGCAGTTTTACCTGCCAGGCTGCGAATATTATTCCCGCAAGGCGGCCGTCTTCCGCTTTGTGCTTTTCAGTCTGCTGTTTTTCCTGCAGCTGTACTTGAACGTGTTTATGTATTTGAGGTAAGCTTATGAGTAGAACTGGTTTGTGGGATTCACACGCGCATTTGGATGATGAAGCCTTTAATGAGGACAGGGAGCAGCTGATTGCGCAGCTGGAGCAGGATTTGGACGGTATCGTTAACCCTGGCTGCGATGCTGTCAGCAGTGCCTTCGCTGTGCAGCTGGCCGAGCAATACCCTTTTATCTATGCGGCAGTGGGCTATCATCCCGAAAACTTAAAGGGTATCGCCCCTGATTACCTGGACGGGCTGGCTAAGTGGGCGCAGCACCCCAAGGTTGTGGCGATTGGTGAAATCGGCCTGGATTATTACTGGAAGGAAAACGAGCCTAAGGAGGTGCAGAAGCGCATTTTCCTGGAGCAGGTGGATTTGGCCAAACAGTTTAACCTGCCTGTAATAATTCATGACCGTGACGCGCACGGCGATATGCTGGAGCTGTTCCAAAAGGAGATAACAGGCGTGCAGGCTGTCTTCCACTGCTTCAGCGGATCGCTGGAAATGGCTAAGGAATTGGCTAAGCGTGGTTATTACTTTGGCTTTGGCGGTACGTCTACCTACAAAAACGCGCAAAAGGTGCGTGAGGTGCTGCAATATGTACCCAAGGAGCTGCTGCTGTTTGAAACGGACAGTCCCTATCTGACGCCTGTGCCCTTCCGCGGCAAGCGCAATAACCCTGCTTATACGGAATACACCGCACGCAACGCGGCGCAGGTGTTGGGCATGGAATTTGAGGAGCTGGCAGCCATCGCGACAGCAAACACCAGGCGTCTTTTTGGGAAAATAAAATAAGACTGCGCTCTTGCATTAGTCCTGCATAATAAAACCCCGGCAATGTCGACAAGGGACAGGGCCGGGGTTTTGTTTATCTAAGCTTATTTTTTCAGGTGCTTATCATAGAAGGCAAGGATGATATCCATGATTTCGGGCTGTACCCAGAACGGACCGCCGTGGGCAGCGTCCTTAACCAGGTAGCGGGTTGCTTCAATGTTGTGCTGTGCCAGTGCTTCGCGCAAAAGCTCTGTCTGGCTGGGAGAAACAACGGTGTCGGCATCGCCGTGCATCAAAAGGAAGGGAGCGGTTTTGCTGCTGATGTAGGTGAGCGGGTTGGCAGCCTTAGCACCTTCAGGGTTGGCGCTGATACCGCCGTCCTTGCCGCCAAAGACAGGCGAGCCGTTTACCCACAGTGCCTCGGTAGCAGCGGCACTGCGGTGCATGGCCTGCACCTGCTCGCTGTAATCAGCACCGATATAGTTGATATCAGATACGCCGTAAACATCAACGACGGCCTGCACGTCACTGCTCTGATCCAGGTTGGCGCCCTTGTCAAAGCCCTTGACGCCGTTGGTGGTGCCTGCCATTGCTGCCAGGTAGCCGCCGGCGCTGCCGCCAAAGACGCCGATGTGCTTAGCGTCTACACCAAATTTGTCGGCATTGGCACGCAGGTAACGCACTGCGGCCTTTACATCCTCCAAGGGTCCGGGGAAGGTGGTGGTGGGAGCAACACGGTAGGTGATGCTGGCAACTACGTAGCCATGCTCAGCCATATCCAGCCATTGCTGCATGTAGCCATCCTTGTTGGCGTTGATGAAGCCGCCGCCGTTGACATAAACGATGGCAGGATGCTTTTGCCCGTCCCTAGGCATAACGATGTGCATAGTAAGATCTTTATTTATATATCCGCGGTCAGGAACCTGGGCATAGGTAACATTGCTGATGAGCTGAACCAAGGGACGGTCGTTGTGCTTTAACTCTAAATTGATGGTGGGTGTACCGCTGGCAGCGGCGGTGCCGTTAAAGGCGAAGCACATAAGACCAAGCGCGAGCGCGGTGCGCAGAGTAGTAAATTTCATTAAAATCTTCCTTTCTTTACTTTCTTAATTTTTTCACAATACCAGTCTATAACTTTCTCATAACACTGTCAACATAATTTGCGTTATAGCTATATCTATAGAGCTAAATATGTTAAAATATAATGATGTACTAAATGAGGACGCTTTGACGGAGGCCAAAACGATGAAGCAAAAAGAGCAAGGCGTTGCGCTGCCATTGGTAAGGGCAATGCTGCAATATAAAAATGAGGATGTCTATCCCCTGCACACTCCCGGTCACAAGGGTGGGCGCGGTATGCAGCGTTTGCTGCGGCAGGAGCTGGGGGGCGCTGTGGCGATGGACGTGTCGCTGATGAGCGAGCTGGATGATATCCACGAGCCTGAGACCTATATCAAGGAAGCACAGCTTTTGGCGGCGCAGACCTATGGCAGTGATGCCTGCTTTTGGGCGGTAAACGGCACCAGCCAGGCGATCCACGCTATGCTACTGACGGCGCTCGAACTGGGCGAAAGGCTGCTTTTGCCGCGTAACGCGCATCGTAGCGTGGCTGGCGGCCTGGTCTTAGGCGGCATTGAGGCCTGCTATCTGCAGCCTGAATTCAATGCTGACTTTGGCCTGCAGCTGCAGGTTACGCCCAAGGCGGTGGAGCAGGCGCTGGCGCAGGATGCGGCTATTAAGGCCGTGCTGCTCACCAGTCCCAATTATTACGGCGTAGCGGCCGACGTCCGTGCTATAGCGGACATTTGCCACGCACACGGGGCAGTGCTTTTGGTGGACGAGGCGCACGGTCCGCACTTGGGCTTTAGCGAGCTTTTGCCGCCATCGGCGCTGCAGTGCGGTGCGGATGCCTGCGCGCAGAGCACGCATAAAATTTTGGGGGCGATGACGCAGTGCAGCATGCTGCATGTGCAGGGAAAGCGGTTGGATTTGCAGCGTGCGGCGGATGTCATGAGCCTTTTGACGACAACCAGTCCCAACTATCTGCTGATGGCTTCGCTGGATGCGGCACGCGCGCAGGTGCAGGCCTACGGACGCGAAATGGCGGAGAGCGCGGTAAATGCTGCTGACAGGCTGCGCCGTCTGTGTGCGGCGCACGCAGGCTTGCGTGTGCTGGAGGAGGCAGACTGTGGCGGCCTGCGCCTGGACAGCACCAAGGTGACGGTGAATTTTGCCGCCTGGGGCTACACAGGTGTGGAGGTGGGCGAAGCGCTGCGGCGCGTGCGTATTGCCGTGGAGCTTGTGGATGCCTATAATGTATTATTTTTGGTGACCTATGCAGATAATACTGCTGATTATGACGAGGCGCTGGAACGGATAGAGAAGGTGCTGTGCGACCTGGAGGCTGCCAGGCGTGAGCCTGTGCGGCTTTTAGCAGCAGGACCTGTGCCGCAGGCGCAGGCAGTGCTGCCGCTTCGGGAGGTGTTCTACCGCCGCAAGCAGGCACTGCCACTGGCGCAGGCTGTGGGCAAAATCTGCGGCGAGCAGGTGAGCTTTTATCCGCCGGGAATACCCGTGCTGCTGCCGGGCGAGCTGGTGACGGACGAGCTTGTTGCCTATTGTCAGGCACAAAAGGTATTGGGGCTGCCTGTGAGCGGCCCGGCGGACAGCACGCTGGCAACGCTGCGGGTGCTAAAGGATTGAGGTGCGCAGGATGAAGGGCGTTTTTATAACATTTGAAGGAATAGACGGAGCAGGCAAGACTACGCAGCAGCGAATGGCGGCGCAGGCCCTGCGCGACAGGGGCTATGACGTTGTCGAAAGCCGTGAGCCCGGCGGTACGCAGCTGGCCGAGAAGGTGCGTCAGCTGGTGCTGGATGCTTCTTTGCCGCTGACGACGGATACGCAGACGCTGCTGTACTTGGCAGCACGCAGTGAGCATGTTGACAAGCTGCTGCGTCCGTCACTGGCGGCGGGCAAGATAGTTATCTGTGACCGCTTTAGTGATTCCACGCTGGTGTACCAGGGTCTGGCGCAGGGGAAGATATTGGCGGAGCTTGACGCGCTGCGGCAGCTGAACAGCTTCGCGACTGGCGGCCTGGTGCCTGATTTGACGCTGGTGTTTGACGCCGACCCTGACAAGCTGCTGGCACGGCGGGAGCAGCGGGGCGTGAGTGACCGCTATGAGCAGCAGGGGGTGGAGTTTCAAAGGCGCTTGCGTGCAGGCTTTTTGCAGCTGGCAGAGCATGAGCCGCAAAGGCTGCGTCTGATTGACGCCGGCGCTAGCGTGGATGAGGTCGGCAGGGCGGTGCTGGCAGCTATTGCCACCGTGCTGGACGAGGAAAAATAACATGTGGAATAATGTAGTTGGTCATGCTGCGCAAAAGCAGTATCTGCAGCACTACCTGCAGGCGCAGGAGAGGCCGCATGCCTTGCTGTTCAGCGGGCCTGACGGCCTAGGGAAGCGGCAGCTGGCGCTGGAATTTGCCAGGACGCTTTTGTGCGCTACGCATACAGGAACAGATAATTGCGAGGCCTGCCGCCTAATGAACGTGGCAGGTGGCAACCTGGCGCATCCTGATTTTATGCTGGTGGAGCGTGAAATTGAAGAAAAGGATGGCAAGGTACGCTATAAGGATATATCTATAGACCAGATAAGAAAATTAATTCAGCAGGCAGCCCTGAGTCCTGTGATGTCGCGG
The DNA here is from genome assembly GCA_963657675.1 of Ruminococcus intestinalis. Taxonomy (GTDB): domain Bacteria; phylum Bacillota; class Negativicutes; order Acidaminococcales; family Acidaminococcaceae; genus Phascolarctobacterium_A. The sequence goes on along the minus strand of CAVKMV010000017.1, from coordinate 17,911 downwards.
ACCAGGGTGTGCATTATTGAAGACGCTGATACTTTGTGCAATGGCATGGCGGCACCGGCCAACGCCTTTTTGAAGCTGCTGGAGGAGCCGCCTGAGGGCTGGGTAATTATTTTGCTCACCAGTAAGCCTGATAAAATTTTACCGACGATTCTTTCTCGCGTGGTGCTGCTGCGCTTTCAGGCGGTGGCCTTGCCGCTGGTGGAGCAGGCGCTGGTGCAAAAGGGCGTGCCTGCGGCCGAGGCCGGCGTGCTGGCGCGCATCGCCGAGGGCTCAATCGGGCAGGCGCTGCGCCTGTACGCAGGTAACAGCGACGTACACAAGACAAATGCCGGTGATTATAACGCTTTGGCCATGCGCACGCAGGCCTGGGCCTTTTTGGAGGCACTGCCGCTGGCCGCGCCGCTCAACTATATCGCCGGCCGCAGCTGGCAGGCCAAGGGCTACCAAAAGCTGGACGCGCTTTTGCTGGTGCAGATGTGGCAGCTTTTGCTGTATGATTTGCTGCTGTGTAAGTTGCAGCTTTATGATAGAATATATAATATAGATTTGATAGAGGAGCTGAAGGCTCAGGCTGGCGCCTGGCAGCTGACTGCGCTCAAGCGCGTCCTCGCACTTTTGCAGGCTGCGCATGATGATATAGCGCGTGATGTTGGTGCTAAGGCAGCCTTGGAGGCCATGGCGCTCAAAATAGATCAAATATACAAGGAGTGATGATTAATGCCGACAGTAGTAGGTATCCGCTTTAAAAAGGCGTGCAAGATATATTATTTTGACCCTGCACAGACAGGGGCAGCCAAGGGAGACTGTGCCATTGTAGAAACAGCCCGCGGCGTGGAATATGGCGAGGTTGTTATCGGACCGCGCGAGGTGGACGATAAGCAGATTGTTTCGCCGCTCAAGCCTGTAATACGCAAGGCGACGGCAGATGATGATATGAAGCTGGCCGAAAACAAAATCCGTGAAAAGGAAGCCTTCAACATCTGCCTGCGGAAAATCAAAAAGCACGACCTGCCTATGCGCCTGATTGATGTGGAATTTACCTTTGATGTGAATAAGATCATTTTTTACTTTACTGCCGACGGACGCATTGATTTTCGTGAGCTGGTGAAGGATTTGGCGTCTGTGTTCCGCACCCGCATCGAGCTGCGCCAGATAGGAGTGCGTGACGAGGCCAAAATGCTGGGCGGCATTGGCAGCTGCGGCCGCCCCTTGTGCTGTGCCACCTTTTTGGGCGATTTTGAGCCTGTTTCTATCCGCATGGCCAAGGACCAGAGCCTGTCGCTTAACCCGACCAAGATTTCGGGCATCTGCGGCCGCCTGATGTGCTGCTTAAAGTACGAAAACCATATGTATTGCAAAAATGGCTGCGCCGGCTGCGGCAAACGCGAGCGCATTGAAATTCCTAAGATGGGCAGCATGGTGGTAACCACTATGGGTAAGGGTAAGGTTGTAGGCATCAACCGCAAGGAGCATACTGCTGCCGTGCAGCTGGCTGCGGATAACACGATTCAGGTGGCATGGGACGAGCTGGTGGACGCCTCCCAGGCCGACGATGTCTGAGAATATGGGCAGCCTGCGCTGTGATTATCTGCCGGGCTGCCGCTATAAAATCTGGCAGGACGCAGGCGAATTTTGCTATACGACGGACGCGGTGTTTTTGGGCAACTTTCCGCACGTGGTGCGCCAGGCAAGGGCGCTGGAGCTGGGCTGCGGCACCGGTGCCATCAGTATGCTGCTGGAAAGCAGGGGAGCGGCGCACGTAACCGCTATTGACTGCAACGAACGCATTACGCAGCTTTTGCGCCGCAGCGTGGCGGACAACGGCCTGCAGGCTAAGGTTGATGTTGTGGATGGCGATATCCGCGATTATAAAAGGCTGCTGCAGCCCGAAAGCATGGATTTGGTAGCGGCCAATCCGCCGTACCGCAACAGCGGCAACGTGCGCCAGGTCGGCACTGCAGCCTGCCACGAGCTGACCGCCACACTGGAGGACTTTTTCCGTGCCGCGGCCTACGCTGTACGCTACCGCGGGCGCTTTGCGCTGGTGCAGCTACCGGAGCGCTTTGCTGAAAGCATGCAGCTGGCGTTTAAGTACGGCCTGCAGCCTAAGCGGCTGCAATGGGTGCATTCGCGCGTTGATAAGCCTGCCTGGATTTTTTTGATGGAAATGCAAAAGGGTGGGCGCTATGGCTTGGACGTTTTGCCGCCGCTGATTATGCATAATGCCGATGGCAGCTATGGCGCACAGGTGCGAGGGTATTACGAATAGATAGACCTCAATGCAAGAATTTTATTGTGAGCTAGTCTATATGCTAATAATTTGGTTTTTTAGATAGGCAAATGTTTGCTTAAAGTCACAAATTTGACGCTTCCTGCTGTTTTATGTTAAAATAATAACCGTATTAAGGAGGATTCTATGGTTAAGAATATATGCAGATTACATTTACAATGTTTATTATCTGCCGTTATCCTTATGCTGATGGTGCCTTTCCTGACAGGTTTTGACATTCCGCAACAGGTTACCGTTCTTTATGACGGTCAGACAAAGGAGCTGCGCACGAATACGCAGAAGCCTGATAAAATTTTGCAGGAGGCTGGCATTGTTTTGGCAAAGGGCGACGGCTGGCAGCTGCATGGCAGCAGCACCAAGCGTGTCCGTGACGGCAGCGTTATCGAGGTGCTGCGTGGTAAGCCCTTTAGCGTTATCCGCGGCAATGACACCGTGGAATATAAAAGCTACAGGTCCACTGTGGGCGAGGCGCTCAAGGATTTGGGCATTCATTTCAGGGACGGGCATGTATACCCGGAGGCAGGCGCTCCCTTAAAGCAGGGAATGCAGGTTTACGTTATGAATGACAACGAATCTTTGCAGTTCAGCGAGGCTACGCTGGAAATTCCTGTGAAGTACGAAGAGGATTACAGCCTGAATTATGGCACCGAAAGCGTGCGAAAAGAGGGCAAGGCGGGGACGGCCATGGTCGTATCCAAGCAGGTAAAAAATACGGATGGCAGCCACAGTGTGCACGAGCTGACACGCAAGGTGCTGGTGCAGCCTGAAACAAAGGTCATCCGTAAGGGTATGGCGATGAGCGTCTACACGCCTGAGGGCTATAGGCGTTATACTAAAAAGATTTATGCCCACGCCTCTGCCTATGTTGCTACGGGCAACAGGACGGCGATAGGCCTGGTACCATATGAAGGGATTGTAGCGGTTGATCCGCGCATGATTCCCTTTTATACAAAAATGTATATCCCTGGCTACGGCATTGCCATGGCCGGCGATACCGGCGGTGACATGATTGGTCACCGTATAGATTTGTTCTTTAATGATTATCATCGCGCTATCCAGTGGGGCAGACGCGATATCGAAATTTATGTCTTGGCTGATTAAGGTGGATATTTGCAATGCTCAAGGAAGTGCTCGTTGTAGAAGGTAAAATGGATACGGTGGCGATAGGCAGGGCCCTGGAGGCCGACACTATCGAAACAGGCGGCTTTACGCTGGCACCCTATACGCTGCGCCAGATTGAGGCTGCGTATAAAAAACGCGGCATCATCATTCTGACCGACCCTGATGGTGCGGGTGAACGCATCCGCCGTTATCTTACGGAACGCTTTCCCGATGCAGGGCAGGCGTTTATCCCTAAGCGGCAGGCAACGGCGCATAATGATGTGGGCGTGGAGCAGGCGCAGCCGGAGGCGATTTTGGCGGCGCTGGCGAAGGTGCGCCACCATGAATATCGTCCGCAGCAGGAATTTACGGCTATGGATTTATTCCATTATGATTTGAACGGCAGCCCCAGTGCGTCCGCACGGCGTGACGCGTTGGGCGAGCTGCTTGGCATAGGCTATGGCAACGCCAAACGCTTTTTGGAAAGGCTGAACCATTATGGCGTGAGCCGTGAGGAATTTTTGGCCGCATTGGCTAAATTGGAGAGTGAAGAGTGGAAAAACCGGTAATTGCTTCTCCCCAGGTGACGAACCACATTCTGCACCGCTTTAAGCTGCGTGCTGATAAAAAGCTGGGGCAGAATTTTTTGATTGACGAGGATGTGGTGCGCCGCATTGTGGAGGCCGCAGAGCTGACGGAGGCAGACACGGTGCTGGAGGTCGGCCCCGGCATTGGCACGTTGACGCAGGGACTGGCCGAAAGCGGTGCGGACGTGGTAGCGGTGGAGCTGGATAAGCGCCTGCTGCCTGTGCTGGCGACTACGCTTGACGGCTACGACAACGTGCGCGTGGTCAACGGCGATATTTTGCAGGTGGATATTATGCAGACGGTGGCAGCACCTGCCTTTAAGGTGTGCGCTAACCTGCCATATTACATCACAACGCCGATTATTTTTGCCCTGCTGGAAAAGCGCCTGCCCATGGAGCGCCTGGTGGCGATGGTGCAGAAGGAGGTCGCCGAGCGTATGGCGGCCAAGCCTGGTGGCAGGGATTACGGCGCGCTTTCGGTGGCTATCCAGTATTATACGGAGCCGGAAATAGCATTCATCGTGCCGCCGTCCTCGTTCATCCCCGCGCCTGCTGTGGATTCGGCCGTTATCGTGTGCAAACGCCGCGCGACGCCGCCTGTGGAGGTGTGTGACGAGGTACTGTTCTTCCGCGTGGTCAAGGCTGCGTTTTCGCTGCGCCGCAAGATGATCAGCAATTCGCTCAAAAATATGGGCATCACCAGTGAGCAGTGCGCCAAATGGCTGCAGCTGGCAGGCATAGACGGCAAATGCCGCGCTGAAACGCTGAGCCTGGAGGATTTTGCCGCCCTGACGAACAGCTTTGGCGCGAGCAGGGAATAATAATATATATAAACCAACAGCCGCACAGGTAACGCTTGTTACCTGTGCGGTTGATTTTGTCTTGGCTGTCTTTGCTGCCTGGCGCAATTTTGCATAGAAAAAGCAGGGCAGCCTTGGGGTGCTGCCCTGCTTAGGGGATGGGATTTGATTTGGGGATTTGGGTTGGGGTTTATATTATATATAATAGGGTTATTTTTCTATTTGCACGCCACCGTCTTTGATATAGATGACAGGCGGCATATGCATGTACCAGTTCAGTTTACCGTCACCGGTATCGTGCTCATCGCTGTACAGGTAATCGTTGCGGCTCACTTCCCGATGGGGCAGGTCCGGCTTGTCTGGAGTCGGAGGCTCCGGTGTAGGAGGTTCCGGCGTTGGTGGCTCTGGAGTCGGAGGTTCGTCCGGCTTCACGGTTTCCGGCGTGATAAAGATATTGAGCCCCTGCTGGCTGGAATTGTAATATCCGTAGAGATGATCGGGTACACTGCCGCCGGTTTCCTTATCCGATGCGGTATAGTCAGTCTCCGAGGTGCCGTCGCCGCGATTATTCACATGGGTGAACTGATTTTGCAGTTTCAGCACTTGCTGCCAATCCACGCCTTGGATTTGCTGTCCGTCCGGCAGCGTTACATCATAGAGTGCGCCGGACACATCAGTTGCCGTGGCTTCTACGCTGTTTTTCTGAGTAGCTACCTTCGTCTGGAAGGCTGTCAGCAGCGGTTTGTAGTACAAGGTGTTGCCATCGCTGTCCTTTTCTCCCGTTTCATACATTTTCCAGACATAGCCGCCGTCGGGATAACCGCTCGTTTCCGTTCCCAGTTTTCCTTCCGTGTCCACCGTCGTGGTATTTTTCCAAGTCAGGAACTGCGCATTTGCATACGCGGTTTGATCCGGTATGTCTGTCAGCCCTGTCTCCGCCCCGAAATTGACAGCAAATTCCGTTTTGGGATCGTCAGCGTTGTATTTCGCTGCCCCTACTGCCCCTACGGCTGTATCACCAACGGTCCCGGAAGCATTGAAAGAAACCGCAGAGAGATCAGCCAATTTACCGTCCCAAACGATGTAGCCGACCATGCCGCCGGCAGTTTTTCCATCAGTTGCAGCAGTCGCCGTCCCATAATTGTTTGAATTTTTTATAGACAGCTTCCCACTTCCCTCCGGCGCGTAGTAACCGACTAAACCGCCAATGTAGTTATTGCCAGATATTTTGCCGAAATTAGCACCGTTCTCTATAGAAACAGTATATGCTCTAGACGAAGTCTCACCGATGAAGCCGCCCGCTGCACCATCTTCACTTGTAACATCACCATAGTTGGCAGAGTTTTTAATCGTAATAGTACTATTATCACTGGGCGAGAGGTGGCCTATGAGACCCCCGACATCATCATATTCTTGCCCCTGCACCTTGCCGAAATTGTAGACTTGGCTCATAGTGATGGAACTAGCTTCGGCATGGCCGATAATTCCGCCGATGCAACTGCAATCTCCTTCGATATTCGCTTCATTCCAGACCCGTTCCAGTGTAATAGCAGTGTCACGGTTGGAGATATTACCTATAATACCAGCCTTACTTGCTGTACCGTTTTTTGTGTTATAGCTGTCACGAATCACAACATCATTGTGGAGATCGCTGTCGTCCGTTTTAGCAACAAGGCCAGCGGAGCCCCAGCCATTCACCGCTCCATTGTTATAGCACTGCTCGATCGTACCGCCAAAAATACCGGCCAGGCCGCCGCCATATTTTGCGTTGATTTCACCATCATTAAAACTATGGCGAATGATCATATCCGATGCGTTGTCGGGGTTATTTTTGCCCAGACCAGTCGCATAGCCGACGAGGCCGCCGACATTTTCATAGCCAGTGGTAATCGTGCCGGCATTATGGGCATATTCGATGACCGTATCCTGTGCGCCGTAAATGTGATCATCATCACCACCGGAAAGCATGCCCACGATGCCGCCAATATACTCTGGGTAGTCATACGCCTCCTCCGCACTGGCAAATCCACCGATGGTACCGCCGTTATAGGCATTACGGATATGCACATTAGCCGCCGCTTCATTTGTAGGGCCAATGGCACCGGCGATGCCGCCGATGTAGTGGGATTCGTTGTACCGATTGTTGTCATTCTTTGCTATCTTCTGTTCAATGCGGCCTGTATTGCGGACCTCGTCCATATCGGCAGCAGTCAAGCGTCCTGCCAGGCCGCCTACATACAGCCGGCCTGTGATGGTGCCGGAGTTGGAAACATTGCGGAAAATATTGGTCTTGCCTTCCCGATTCCTAAAGGACTCTTCATAACCGAAAATCCCGCCGATGCCTATGCCCGAATACGTATCATCCGATATTTTCTCAACACGCCCTGTGACGGTTGTATTTACGTTATGGACATTGAGGAATGTATTACCTTCTATCAGGCGATCAGTATAACCAATGAGACCACCCACATAATTGTACCCGGTCACGCTACTATTGGACACCGTGACATTGGCCACACGGATGCCGTCACCATCCAGCCACCCGGTCAGTATACCTGTGCCGGCGCTGTTTTTACTATCATTCGTAACAGTCATATGGTCGAAGGTAAAATTATCCACCTTCACCTTCCCTGATATATACCTGAAAATGCCTGTGCTTTCGGAACCCGTAGTGATGGTCTTATATCCCACGGTGTACCCTAGTCCGTCGATGGCTTGCTCCGAAAGCAGGACAGGGGCCTTTCCGATCCATGTCTCTTCTTTTAAATCATCTTGCGACAACATAAAATGGCCATCCTGCCGCCATTTGTCCTTATCAACAGCATCTCGAATAGCTTCCATGGAGTCTTTCAACTCGTATGCGTCGGATATAACTCCCAGTTTCTTGTCTACGGCCTCTGTAGTTTCGCCTGCGTTTACTCCGGCATGGACGGCGTTGGCTACTATGGTAATTTTGTCAGCATTAAAATTTCTATTTACATCCGCCGCCTTGAGGCTGATGGTATCGCCGTGCATTTCTATGTGATCTGCCTTGATGGCGCCCAAATTGACGATATTTCCCTGGGCATCGCCCAGAAAATTCACCTTGCCCGTATTGATGAATGACTGTACATCGGTAAAATCCTTCGTGCTGGCGATGAAGCTGCCCGTATTGATGACGGCGTCATCGCCAATGAGGATGCCATTGGGATTGATCAGATAGACGTTACCGTTATTGTTCGCGTTGATTTTACCATAAATTTTGGATGCATCATGACCTACTACGCGGTTGAGGACGGCAAAATTTTGCGGTCCTGTGAACTGTACCTCTTCATCCTTACCGATGGAAAAGACGTCCCAGTTGATAAAAAGGTTCTGCGTCTGTTGGGCTACGTTCATGGCACTGCCGGACGCAGCAATGCTGCCGCTGCCGCCGGCGATGACCCCGCCCTGGGGCAGCGCCATCGTAATGGTGGGTGTGCACAGCCCCAGACCCAGGCTGAACAGTACGGCCATTTTTATTTTCTTGTATTTTTTCACTTTAAATCGCTCCCGCTTTCTTCGGATTCTATGCCCTGCAGCTTTTACACCTCGGACATTTCGTATAAGGAAACGTTGAATAAACTGCTTTTGCTTTTTACAGCATAGCTACCACGCGGAACCAGAGCTGGTTTTTGCTGTTGGAGGTGGTAGAAATATTGTCCTGTGCGTCAATTTTTCTTGCCCAGTCCAGTCTTGCGTACCACTGGGGCTGGCGATGATAATATTCCTTCTTGTTCATGTACTGCAAACCAATGCCCCAGCCCATCAGCTTGCGGTGAACGCCGCTGCTCTTGTCTGTGGTGCCTTCGCCGATATCGAAGAAGGGTCCTGCGGTCAGGCACTTGGCCAGGTTGTACTGCAGCTCTGCGCTGGCCTGGTAGCCAGCGTCCACGGAGCCTTCACTGGAGGGATAGGCCCTGACGCCATAGGGGCCGCCAAGGCTCATTTTTTCGGAACCGTCGAGGGCCTTGTTCGTCATCTGACCGTGGAAGGTGAAGCGCAGATTCCAGTCCTGGTTCAGATGATCCACATGGACAGCATCCACATTGAATTTGTGGAAATTGCCTGCATCCTGGGTCAGCTCGTCATGGCGTTCTCCATTAAACGTGAGATGTGTGTTTTCTGTATTGCCACGTGTATAAATTGCTGTGTAGTTGGTGTAGGTGCGGGGGCTTTCATAGGCGCCGCCCAGTCCCAGATAAAAGCTTTTGGTTTCCTTTTCGGACTCATAGCCGAAGCTTCTGTATTCATCGCTGAAGCGGCGATAGCTGATGCCATAAAGCAGCTTCATGAAGGTATCCGATTTTTGGATAAGGGGAGTGCTGCCATAGAGGCTCAGCGTATTGGCCTTTCCCTTGGCGCCGATGCGTGTATACCAGTCTCCCAGTTCATATCCCATATGAGAGAAGGACAGGCCCAGACGGCTGCCACGGTGGCCATTGGGGAGCTCATAGCTAAGCCAATAGTCCTTGGTATTTCCGTTGGTGGATAACAGGCCGCCGACGGTCAGCGCGTCGCCATTGTGGTCCAGGTTATTCAGCTGCACGTTGGCCCCGTAGCGATAGCGGCCGGAATATTTGCTGCCGTAGTTATCGGTGAACAGGGTGACCTCGGTGTCCTTCAGCTTGGTCAGATAAATGTCAATGTCACTTGTACCGCTTTGGCTGCCAGGCTTCATGACCGCCTTGGCTTCGATACCGGGCAGGTTGTTGTAGTTTTCCAGCACGCCCTCGATGCAGCGCGTCTTGATTTCCTTGTTTTCTACCAAAGGCTCGGAATAGCTGACGGCGCGATGCTCCGACAGCTTGGTCTGATTGTAGATGTGGACCTTGCCATAGGTTCCGGCTACGACCTTCATCGTGACTACGCCGTTTTTAATTTCCTGCTCCGGATAAAAGGCGGTGGCCAGATAATAGTCTTTCTTCTTGCGTAAATAGGTGTTAACCTCTAAGGCCGCTTTTTGCAGCGTATCAAAGGAAACGTCCTGGTTTTCATAGGCTGCCAGGATAGGCTGTAATTCTTCTGCAGCAATATCGCCTTCAATCTGCAGCTCGATTTTGTTGACGCGGAAGGTCGCCCTTCCCGCCAGCTCCTGCTGGTGCAGTTTGTTTTCGTCATCGATGACCATTTGCTTGCGCTGCGTCATTTCGTTGATTTGCAGTCTTTGCGCCGCCGGATCCACCGGCTGCAGCACGCCTGCCGCATAGCAGGAGGTGCCTGCGGCGCAGCACAGGAGTGCCAGCAAAATGGGACGAAGCCGCTGTGAGGAAAATACTTTCGTTCGTTTCATCATATAAATTCCCCTATCTATACTTAAAATCTTTCACTTTAAATTAAAATCCGGCCCGGATTTCGCCGGGTTTTTAAGCCTGCTTTCCGGGCCGGGAAGGTTGGGTTAGTTATTTACAGGGATAATTTTGGAGCCGTAATGGTCACGCTTGTCATTGTCGTCACCATAATTTACGCGAACGCGTTCAATCTTGCCGCGCTCGTTATCCTTGCCGCTGATGCGGTCAACGCGGATGCGGCCCATTTCGGGTGCAAACTCGTTGATGATTTTGCTGTCAAGCTGTGCGCCCTTTTGCATTGCACGGTACAGCATTGCGGCAAATTCATAACGGCTCATCATGCGGTCACCGCTAAAGTTGCCGTCAGGATAGCCCTCAAGAATGCCGTTGCCTGCCAGCTTGGCAATATATTCATAGGCCCAATGGTTTTCAGGAATATCCGGGAAAAGCTTTTGCTTATCCTCGTCAATGCTGCCTAGGCCGCCTCTGGCCACCATAGCCTTCAGCTCTGCCACCTCGGCGCGCAGGTCCAAAATTTCGCGGGCCATGGCGGTGCGGCTGTTGCTTACGTGGTTGGTGCGGTCCAGTGCGAAGCTTACGCCTGCGTTCACCATGTTTTCGCCGTTGCCGACGGTGCCGCCAACGCTGAACATAACCTTTTCGTCTGGACGGTAGTAAGCACCCAAAGCGGCTGCGTTCTGGCCGGCGTAATTGCCATAGCCTGCAGCAAAGCTCCACTTGTCATCAGGGTCAAAGTCCATCGGATGCAGGGCTGCCAGGGCTGCCGCGCCGGCGCCCACCTTGTTGATGCGGTTGCCCAGCTTATTGATGCGGTTGCTGTTGTTTTGCACCTGCTCATTGGTGGCGTGCAGCTGGCTGCCGTTGACAGCGTCCTTGGAGGTGGCGCTCACCTCGCCGTCGGCCACATTGGTAATCTTTTGGCTGTTGGCGTTGATGCCGTCCTTGCTGACATAGGTTTTGTTGTCTACCTTCAGGCCCTCGTTGCTGATGGAGGTATTGCCGGCGGTGACAGCGTTGTTGGTTACGCTCACATTATCGCCAACCTTGAGGCCGTCGTTGTTCACAACGGTGTCGCCGGCAGTCAGGCCGTTGTTGTTCACAACGGTGTCGCCAACCTTCAGGCCGTCCTTATTAAGAGTAACCTTGTCGCCAACAGTAACGCCGTCGGTGTTCATTTTGGTGTCACCGGTGGTGACGCTGTCCAGAACCTGGTCCTTGTTGAGGCTGATTTGGTAATCCTTGCCACCTTCTGCATTAGTGCCCTTTTCGATTACAACGTTACTATCCTGGGTAGAAACGCTGCTGTGCTTTTTAGCAGTTTCTTGGATGTTGGTAATGTCGCCTTTAATATTTTTAATATCGCCCTCGATAGTAGTTACGCGACCGTCAATTTCATCTACACGGTTAGATACTGCGTCAAGCTCTGTTTTGGAGGCAATATCAGTAATGGTTACATTACCTTTGACATTGCCATCCTTGTCCACGATGTCCATGGAAACCTGGTTGTTTTGCACGTTGTATGTGCCAGCTTGGATGTGGGTGTCGTTTCCTGCACCGCCGGCGTCAATCATATCCGCAACCTTTTTCAGCTGCGCTACATTAACGGCGTCAGTGTCAGCCAAGCCGGCGGCAACGCCGGTAATCTGGCGGGTAACCTTATTTTCTGCGTCACCCACGGCAACGGCGTTTTCGGTAGATATCCAGGTGCCGCTCGTATCAGTGCTGTGGTCTGCATCACTTATATCATAACCGACAGAGCCTGCTTCCCTGTTAGCGACAGCCCTGCTGCCTAAGGCGATAGAATCATCTAATTGGGCGTGCGCATCCATACCAACGGCCATAGCGTTGGCGCCACCGCTAAGCTCGTAAATATCGTCACCATTAGCGTATTTATAACTGGTTTTATCACCGATCTCACCCGTTATAGCGCCAAGGAGGGCCAGGGAGTTTTCGCCATAGGCATAGGAATAATAGCCAAAAGCAGTGGAGTTTTCGCCATAGGCATGGGAACGTTCGCCAAAAGCGGTGGAATTTTCGCCATAGGCTATGTTCAACTCACCCCATGCAGTCGAATCATCACCTACTGCTTTGGTATGTTCATAACCCCAGGCTGTTGCCGCCTCACCATAAGCAAAAGTATTGGTGCCAAAGGAGGTAGAGTATTTTCCAGAAGCATGAGTATGGTCACCCCAGGCAGTAGCGTTTTCAGCTTTTGCTTCGCTGTATAAACCCCAGGCAGTGGCATTTTTAGCGGTTGCAGTGCTCTCGTTACCCCAAGCAGTAGCGTTCTTACCGCTGGCTGTATTACTGTTACCCCAGGCGGTAGCGTTCTCACCGCTGGCGGTGTTGTCAAAGCCAAAGGCAGTAGCTTGATTGCCAGTAGCTTTGGTTTGGAGGCCAAAGGCAACTGCATTGTCACCGCTAGCTTCGTTGGGGTCATAAAGAACCATATCATATTTTCTTGTATCTTTATTATATTTGAGATATGCGCCTACACCGCCAAAGGCAAGGGCGCCGTCGCCTCTGGCTGTTGTATTATAACCAAAGGCAGTGGAGTTCAAGCCGCTTGCTGTGGTGGGACCAGCAAATGAATTCTTGTATTTCTTCCCGTATTGTTCCAATTCAAACTCAATCGTTCCCCCGCCAAAGGTAACGGAACGGGTAGTGGTGTCTTCGTTAACAGCATAGGCAGGCAAGATTCCTACGCTGCCGGTCAAGGCTCCCACAGTAACGACGCCTGCAGCAAGCTTGGCAAGAGAGCTGCTGCTGGCATGGCAATGATTTTTTGCCAGCTCAGAAGCCACCACGTAGGTGTGCTTGGTTTCATTCCAAATAATCTTAAATATTCTGTTCATATTAATTCCTCCTTAATTTTATTGTATCATACCGTCCCCCCCCCACAAGCGACTGTAACCCCAAGGAAGAAAATTTGACATTTCGCACGTATTTTGTTTGGCGAACAGCCGCGATATATAGTAATTTTATCGTTTGATAACGCCGTTTGCTGTGCTGGTGTTCTATTTTTGAATATACATTATAGAATAAAACGCAAACAAAAACATGCCAAAGCTGCAAGATGCATTACACTTTTGACGTATTTTTAGCTTTTTTGTGCGTTTTTGACTCATTTCAAGTATAGTTAATATTTCTATAAAGAATAATTTATATACAAACAGTCAACTTATTTATTATAGCTATAGTGCTACCTCCGGCGTTTTTGCTACGCAGCTGGTTCAGCCTGCCCTGTCTTTGCCAGTGCCGGTAAGCTTTGGGCATAACAAATCAAGACAAACAAAAACACGCAAAAGCTGTAAAGAGTATTACACTTTTTGCGTGTTTTGAACCTTTTTATACGCTTTGTAATTCCTGCTAAGCATAATTAATATTCTGATTAAGCATAACATATATGCAACCCATCAACCTATTCCCAATCGCTATAATTCCACCCCTTGCAATTACTGTCAGAATAGTTTATATTATAACCATAGGGAATAACAAATATTCCCCAAGGTTTGCGCGGCGCTTTACCTCACAGCATGAAAGCGGGGTAAATATCATGGAGAAGTTATTAGCAAAAATGTATGCAGAGCCCGAAGCAAGGGCGCAAAAGAAGCAGTACCGCAGGCTGAATGTCCTCAAGCTTGCCGCCTTCGTCAGTCTGGCAGTGTTCTATCTCATGTACAACGTCAACATCGTACAGGGAAATGACAGCTCCTGGAGCTATGGCGCCTGGCAGCAGCTGATACTGTGGAGCGTAATCGTGCTTTGTGGCATGACCTTCAGCCAGGGCAGCAACTACCTCAAATGGGGCCTGGGTCTTGTGGCAGCAGGTACGGCGGTTTCGCTTTACACATACATCTTCGTGCCGCAGCACACAATCTACTTTGGCATCTTTACCTTCCTGGGTGTTGCCTATCTGGTGGTGCAGCCAATTCATTGGTGGCTGCAAAAGTCTCCCGGTTCCTGTGGCTGGCTCTTGTGTGCCATAGCCTATGACTTGACCAGACATCTTACAGATGGCGTCATCATCTGGCAGGGTAAGATCATAGGACATCTGCCGTCCTTCCTGTACGGCGACTGGAACGTGTGGTTGGGCCTGCCCGGTGCAGATTTTGCTTCTATGGAGTATGTGCCTTTCCTGCCAAACATCTTCTTATTCCTGTGCGGGCTTTACCTGTTCCAGTTCTTGTCCGAGCACGAAAGAGGTCAGGAGTGCCTGAAAAAGTTAAGTTAACCTAGCCTTTCTTAATAGTCAATTTGCATAAAGCCTCTCGTAATTACTCAGTTTATCCGCAAATGGTGTTTCCCTCTACTTATTTCTTCTTAAAATAATTAACACCCCTTGCAACTTAGCCAATGTCCCAACAATGCTAATGTCCCCGTACTTATAATTATCGAGAGCGAGAAAGAAGGAAAATCCTCCGCAGCTGGCGAGCTGTCGGAGGATTTTCCTTTTGTGTATCATGCTTATAACAGCTTAAAGCTGTGCAGGGAATATAGTGCCTGCGGCAGATAGAGATCCTGCCTGCCCTTGGGCAGCACAAACAAAAGCTGGTAGGTTTTGCCTGCCTGCTGCGCCTGTGCCTGCAAAAGCAGCTTGTCGCCGTGATAATCGTTGTGGCGGCTAAGGCGGCACTCCCAGCCGGGCGCACCGGGGTGCTGCCAGGCGCAGTACAGCCTGGCGTCAGCGTAGGCCGGCAGCGGCTCTGTAGCCTTGTAGCTGGTGCTGTCACCTGCATCCAGCACGGTGGCGGCAAGCATCAGGCTGTCGTTGGTCGTGCGCACCAGCATAGCACCGGCGGCACCTGGCAGCTGAGCCAGCGGGTCACTGCCAAAGCCCTTGGGGACAGCGATGCTGTAGCCTCCTGCCGCATTGGTTACAGTGGCGAAGTCGCCAGCCTGCGGCGTGCGCAGGTACTGCTTGGATGCTGGCGGCTTGCCTACAAGGCTCGGTTTGGGCTTGGGCTTGTCCGCCGCCGCTACAGGCTTATTGCTGACTACTGGTGCTTTGCCGGCTGCCGCCTTAGCAGCTTCCGTAGCAGTGGACTTTTGCCCCCTGGCTGCAGGCTCTGCTTTGGCAGCAGGTGCTACATTTGTTGCAGCTTTTTCGGCAGTAGGCTCTGCTGCTTTTGTGGCAGTGGCAGGCTTGCCTGGAGTGGGCGTGTTTGTCACCTTTGTGGCTGCTACCTCCGTCTTAACAGTCGGCTCTGCCTGCGCCTGGGGCGCTTCGCCTACAGCAGTCTGCTTATCTGCTGCGACAACGTCACCGGCAGGAGTTTCCACTGTGATATTGGGGGCCGGCGTAGTAGCAGCCGCAGGCTTTTGGGGCACAGTAGAAACAGCGGAGGGTCGCTCCTGGTAGCTTTGCCACAGCTCGTCCGGGCTGGCAGCCAGGCCTACGCTGCTGCAGGCAATGAGCGCGCCGCAGACTAGTGCCAGGGGCTTCATAGCTTGTCGCAGGCTTCGTTAATGGCTGCCTCGTCCACGCGCATGGCCGCAATGGTTTTTTCCATCAGCTCGTCCAGCGGCCAGCCAAGCATTTCGGCACCCTGCTTGATGACGTCACGGCTGCAGCCTGCAGCAAAGTGCTTATCCTTAAACTTTTTCTTCAACGATTTCAGCTCCATGTCCTGCACGCTCTTGGAAGGACGCATGAGGGCGGCGGCGCCAATGAGGCCGGAAAGCTCGTCAATAGCGAAGAGAACCTTTTCCATCTGGTGCTCAGGCTCAAAGGTTACAGGCGTCAGTCCCCAGCCATGGCTGGCGGTGGAACGGATAATGCCCTCGTCTACGCCGTGCTGGCGCATCAGCTCCTGCGATTTAATGCAGTGCTGCTCCGGGTAAAGCTCAAAATCTAAATCGTGCAAAAGTCCGACGATGCCCCAATATTCCTCCTGCTCGCCATAGCCCAATTCCTTGGCAAAATAGCGCATAATGCCTTCAACCGTCAGGGCGTGACGCAGATGAAAATGGTCCTTGTTATATTCTGTAAGCAGCTCCCAGGCTTCTTGTCTGTTCATTTCTCGTTCCTCCAAAATAATAAAATCTTATTCAATAAAACCGGGTGTCGTCAGATAACGCTCGCCTGTATCAGGCAGCAGTGCGACAATGGTCTTGCCAATAAATTCCGGGCGCTGTGCCAGCTTGGTGGCAGCAAAGGCAGCGGCACCGGCCGAAATGCCGACCAACAGACCCTCGTGCTTGGCGAGCAGACGGCAGGTGGCGTAGGCGTCATCAGCGCTGATATCCAAAACCTCGTCCACAATGGCGGCGTTGTAGTTGGCAGGCACAAAGTTGGCGCCAATGCCCTGAATCTTGTGCGGACCAGGCTTGCCACCGTTCAAAATGGGGGAGGTGTCAGGCTCTACGGCAAAAATTTTGATCTGAGGATTGTGCTCCTTTAAATATTTGCCTGCGCCCGAAAGCGTGCCGCCCGTGCCGACGCCGGCGACATAAACATCAACCCTGCCTTCGGTATCGCGCCAGATTTCGGGACCGGTGGTGCTGTAATGAATGGCGGGGTTAGCAGGGTTATCAAACTGGCTGGGGATGAAGGCGCCGGAAATTTCGCAGGCCAGCTCCTTAGCCTTTTCGATAGCACCCTTCATGCCCTGCGCGCCGGGTGTGAGCACCAGCTGTGCGCCATAAGCACGCAGCAGGTTGCGGCGTTCAATGCTCATGGTATCGGGCATGGTGAGGATAACCCTGTAGCCCTTGGCGGCGGCGACGGAGGCCAGGCCGATGCCGGTGTTGCCGCTGGTGGGCTCGATGATGGTGCAGCCGGGCTGCAATAGGCCGCGCTTTTCGGCGTCCTCGATCATAGCGAAGGCAATGCGGTCCTTGGCGCTGCCGGCCGGGTTAAAGTATTCCAGCTTGGCGACAATGGTAGCGTGCAGCTTGAGCGCTGCGCTGTAGTTGGCAAGCTCCAAAAGGGGAGTGTTGCCAATCAGGTCGGTAAGGTGTTTAGCAATTTTCATAGTTATTACACTTCCTTAAATATTGTAGTCTACCTGATGCTTAGCACGGTAGTCTTTAATCATATCCTCGAGCGTGGTGTGATCCACAACGCTGTCCACAGCGTCCTGAATACGCTTGTAGAGGCCAATGGTGATGCAGGAATCGATCTTGTCGCAGGGAGTGCTGCAGTCTAAGCAGGCAACAGGCGCCAGGCTGCCCTCCACCGTGCGGAAGATTTCGCCGACGGTGTATTTATCCGGCGTGCGTGCTAAGCGGTAGCCTCCCTGGGCACCGCGCGCGCTTTGGACAAAGCCGGCCTTGCTCAATTGATGGATAATCTGCTCTAAATATTTATCTGAAATTTCCTGCCGTTGGGCAACCGCTTTGAGGGGAATATAGCTGCCCGTGTGGTTGATGGCCAAATCCAGCATCAAGCGCAGGGCGTAGCGGCCTTTGGTAGAAATCTTCATATACTGTCACAACCTTTCTAATGTCTATATTTTACTATGAAATTAGTAGGAATTCAACAGCTGTCAATGTATACAATAGCATTTAACAAAGTAAAAATGTCTGCAAGGTGCTAACATGAAAATATTAGTGCCATTTCTAAGCTTTTGTGCTAAAATACCCATATAAACCAACATTGGAGGATTAGCATGGAGAAAAATAAATTAGACAAAACCTTTAAGCACTACCTGGGCGTTTTCACCGAGGACGAGGAGCTGGCGAAAATTTTGAACAAGGTGACCTTCCAGGAGCTGTTTAACCCCAAGTTCCTGCAGGAAAACAGCAAATTCACCTCGATGGATGATATTATCTGGCGTAGCGGCTTTGGCATCATGAACC
>CAVKMV010000016.1:0-26484 GCA_963657675.1 Ruminococcus intestinalis | reverse complement strand
TAAGCAGGTTTTAAGGTATTAAATTATCGAAGACCCCAAAACTTGACAAAGAACCCAAAAAAGCCGCCTACATTTCTGTAAGCGGCATATTTTCGTGGTGATCCACCCGAGACTCGAACTCGGGACACCCTGATTAAAAGTCAGGTGCTCTACCAACTGAGCTAGTGGATCATAGCGTTGCCATAATCAGCAACATTAATATTATACAGACCTGCATAAGCAAAGTCAAGTATTTAACAAGATATTTTTGTAAGACCTACGCCCTTACAGCAGCTCCTTGAGGACGATGGTCTGCTCACGGTTAGGACCAACGGAAACAATGCCCAGCTCTACGCCGGCAACCTCGCTGAGGCGCGCCAGGTACTTTTTAGCGTTTTCGGGCAGCTTATCGTATTCACGGATACCGCTGATATCAGTCATCCAGCCTTCAAACTCTTCGTATACAGGCTCAACCTTAGCCAGAACGTTTAAGCTTGCAGGAATACGCTTCAAAACCTCGTCGCCAATCTTGTAGCCAACGCACATCTTAATCTTAGGCATTTGGTCTAAAATATCCAGGCGGGTGATTGCCAAATAATCCAGGCTGTTCAAGCGGGCGCTGTACCCCAGCATGAAGGCATCCAGCCAGCCGCAGCGGCGCGGACGACCGGTAACAGTGCCATATTCATGGCCGGTTTCGCGGATCTGGTTGCCAGGTCCGTCGCTGTCCAGCAGCTCGGTGATGAAGGGGCCTTCACCCACACGGGTGGTATAAGCCTTGACAACGCCTACGACGTGGTCAATAAAGCGGGGGCCGACACCGCTGCCGGTGCAGGCATTGCCTGCAGTGGGGTTAGAGCTGGTAACATACGGATAGGTGCCATGGTCAATATCCAGGAAGGTTGCCTGTGCGCCTTCAAAGAGCACATTTTTGCCTGCGGCAAAAATTTCGTCCAGCACTACGCCGGTATCGGCAACATAAGGACGCAGCTCCTCGGCATAGCCAAGATATTCCTTAAGCACAGTTTCATAATCAAAGGGCTCTGCACCATAGATTTTGGTGATAATAGCATTTTTAGCCTCCAGGTTAACCTTCAGCTTGTCAGCAAAGGTCTCAGGCTCCATCAAGTCACAGACGCGGATGCCCACGCGGGCAACCTTATCCATGTAGCAGGGGCCGATACCGCCCTTGGTGGTGCCAATCTTGTGGCTGCCAAGTGCTTCCTCCTGCAGCTCGTCCAAACGCTGATGATACGGCAGAACGACATGCGCGCGGTCAGAAATAACCAGATTGCTGCAATCAATGCCCTTTTCCTTCATGCCGGCAATCTCTGCCAGCACTACGCCGGGGTTGATAACGACGCCGTTACCCAGCACGTTGGTTTTGTCCTTAAACAATACACCGGACGGCAGCAGACGCAGCTTGTAGGAAATATCATTGACTACTACAGTGTGGCCCGCGTTGGAGCCGCCGCTGTAGCGGACAACGGCGTCAGCCTTTTGCGCCAGATAGTCAACAATCTTACCTTTACCTTCATCGCCCCATTGGGCGCCCAATACAACAACAGATGACATTAGCAGTCACTCCTTCTCCTAATTATAAACCGAATCTGGCAAAAATCTCGTCAACGTGGCGCAGCATCGGTTTCGGGTCAAAGCAATGCTCTACCTCATCATCGGTCAAATATTTTTTAATATCCGGGTCAGCTTCAACGTTGGTCTTAAAGTCTGCACCCTCCAGCCAGCGGGCCATAGCGTTACGCTGTACCCATTTATAGGCATCCTCACGCAGCACTCCCTTGCTAACCAAAGCAATCAGCAGGTTCTGGCTAAAGATAAGACCGCCGGTTTTGTTCATATTAGCAATCATTGCATCAGGATATACCAAAAGCTTATCAATGATATTGCTGAATTTGCGCAGCATATGGTCGAGGGCGATAGTAGCATCCGGCAAAATTACACGCTCAACAGAGGAGTGGGAAATATCGCGCTCGTGCCACAGGGTAACGTCCTCCAGAGCAGCTACGGCGTAGCCACGCAGCAGACGGGCCATACCGGACACCTTTTCGCAGGTGATGGGGTTGCGCTTGTGCGGCATAGCACTGGAACCCTTCTGACCGGGAGCGAAGTATTCCTCTGCTTCACGGATATCGGTACGCTGCAGGTTGCGGATTTCGGTAGCCATCTTATCCAGGGAGGAACCGATAATTGCCAGCGTCGTCATGAAGTGCGCATGGCGGTCACGTTGGATAACCTGGGTTGCCAGACGTACAGGCTTCAAATCCAGCTTTTCGCAGACATATTTTTCTATAAACGGGTCGATGTTGGAATAGGTGCCGACCGCGCCGGACAGCTTGCCTACTGCCATCATCTCGCGTGCCTGCTTTAAGCGTTCGATATTACGTTCGATTTCGGCAGACCACAGCAAAAACTTCATGCCAAAGGTCATCGGTTCAGCATGAATGCCATGAGTACGGCCAATCATTACAGTGTATTTAAATTCAGCAGCACGGCGGCGCAGGATTGCATGGAAGTTTTCCAGATGACGCAGGATGATATCAGCAGACTGTACTGTCATATAGCACAGGGCCGTATCCTTAACGTCGCTGGAGGTAAGTCCCTTATGAATGTATTTAGATGCATCGCCAACGTATTCTGCCACATTTGTCAGGAAAGCGATAACATCATGGTTGGTAACTGCTTCAATTTCCTTAATGCGCTCCAGACGGAAGTCGGCCTTAGTCTGAATGTCCTTCAGGGCATCATCAGGTACAACGCCCAATTTGTTCATAGCCTCGCAAGCCAGAATCTCTACCTTCAGCATGGTACGGAATTCGTTTTCGAGGGTCCAGATATTACCCATTTCAGGATGAGTGTAACGATCAATCATTTTCTGTATGCCTCCCAAGACAATTTTATTCATGAAAAAACATCTGAAAGCTAAAGACTTACCTTCAGATTCTTCATCACAATTTAGTGCATAAATATCATATCATTTTCCGCGCTTTCCCGCAAGCTTTATGAACGTTTTTTGTGCAAATAACAAAAATTATTCGGAAATAAAAAGTGAACGGCCACCTTATAGCAGCCATTCACTTTTTTATTAGCCTTCCATCTTGGTAAAGCCCACAAATTTGGTAAATTGCTTTTGGAAGAACAGGTTCACCGTATCAACAGGACCATTACGATGCTTTGCAATAATCAGCTCTGTATGCTTATTTTCTGTTTCGGGATTGTAATAATCCTCGCGGTACAAAAAGGCTACAATATCCGCATCCTGCTCCAAGGAGCCGGATTCACGCAGGTCACTGAGCATCGGCCGTTTTACCTGACGTGATTCCACGCTGCGGCTGAGCTGTGACAGTGCCAAAACCGGCACATCCAGCTCACGCGCCAGTGCCTTCAGCGAACGTGATATTTCCGAAACCTCCTGCTGACGGTCATTGGAGCTGTTACGCCTGCCGCTTCCCTGCATCAGCTGCAGATAGTCGACAACGATTAAATCCAGTCCGTGCTCAGCCTTCAGACGGCGGGCGCGACTGCGCATATCCATCGCCGTGATGCCTGCAGTATCATCAATATAGATTTTAGCCTTGCTCATAACGTCGCAGGCATCCCACAAATGCGTCCAGTCCTCGTCATGCATTTCGCCAACGCGCAACCGCTGGCTGTCTATGCCGGCCTCAGCGCACAGCATACGGTTAACCAGCTGCTCCTTGCTCATTTCCAGGCTAAAGAAGGCCACGCTGCGCGCTTCACCGCCAACCTTTTTATGCGCACGCAGAGCCACGTTCTGCACAATGTTCAGCGCCAGCGCCGTCTTGCCCATAGAAGGACGCGCTGCCAAAATAATAAAATCCGAAGGCTGCAGGCCGCTCGTCAGCTTGTCCAAATCAGCAAAGCCTGTCGGCAGGCCGGTAAGACCGCCTCTATTGTTGAGCAGCTTTTCTATGCTTTGCACACTTTCCATCAGCACATCATTGATAGGCGTAAAATCGGCCTTCTTTTTGCGGTTGGAAATTTCCAGAATGCGGCTTTCAGCATTATCCAGCAGCGTTCCTACGTCATCGCCGGCCTCGTAGCCCATAGCCGCAATTTCGGTAGAAACGCGCACCAGCTGCCGCAAAACGGATTTTTCGGCCACTATGTCCGCATGATATTTTACATTTGCCGCCGTCAATACCACGTTTGCCAGGCTGGTGATATAGGCAATGCCGCCAATATCCTCCAGCTTGTTATCGCGCTTCAAAACCTCGGTAATCGTCACCATATCAACCGCTTCGTTTTTATTGTACAGCTCCATCATAGCGTTAAAAATAACACGGTGGGCCTCACGGTAAAAATCATCGGACGTAAGGATTTCCGTTACCTTGGCAATGGCCTCCTTATCAATCAGCATGGCACCAAGCACAGCCTGCTCGGCTTCTATATTTTGCGGGGGAACTCTCTCTTCTATCATCACAATCCTCCTTTTAGACAAAACAAAGCAGCGACAAGCATATAAAAACTTAGCCGCTGCTTATATTATACTATATACTTTGAACGCTGTTAAGGGATTGCTGCTTTTGCGTGCAGCTTCATTAGATTTTACTATTTTCCGGACTTCGTGCCCTGGAAATCACTAAATCACAGGACAGTTATGCCTTTATATTGCGCAAAAATTAACTGCAATAACGCAGGTCACAAAAACAGGCGTTAAAAAAGGCCCCTGCAGCTGCAGGAGCCTTCGCAGCGATTATTATTCTGCTTCCACCATAACCTTAAAGCTGGCAGTAACATCTGTATGCAGCTTAGCTACAGCAGCATATTCACCCAAGCCCTTAACTGCGCCCTTGAGTTCAATTTTGCGGCGGTCAATATCCAAGCCGGTTTGCTTGATTAAAGCTTCAGCAACATCCTTAGAGGTTACGGAGCCAAACATCTTGCCGTTTTCACCCACACGCACCTTCAGGGTAACAACGACCTTTTCTACCTGTGCGCCCAAAACAACAGCCTCATCCTTAGCCTGGGCAGCGCGGTGCTTGGCAGTAGCCTGGTCCTGCTTGGCCTGATTTAAGTTGGCAACAGTGGCCTCCTTAGCCAGCTTGCGCGGCAGCAGGTAGTTGCGGCCATAGCCTTCTGCTGTTTCTACAATATCGCCTTTTTTACCTAAGCTTTTAACATCTTGTAAAAGAATTACTTTCATCTGTTTTACACTCCTCTAATTGTTTTTTCGTCAGCTCTATGAGCTGCGCCTCTACATCCCCGGCACGTTTATCCGCCAGCTGCACGCCAGCCACCGTCTGGTGACCGCCGCCGCCCAGCTCTTCCATAATAACCTGCACATTGACGCTGCCGTCGCTGCGGGCACTTATGCTCAGGGAGCCATCATTATATTCAACTATTGCCATGCCTACAGCCACACCCTCGATAGTAATCAGGCTGTCCGCTGTCTGCGCGGCAAGCACGGAAGACATTGTACCATTTTCGGCCTTACGCATAACGGTAATAGCCAGGCCGGCTATAGGCATCTCAGCCTCTGTCAGCAGCTTGGCCTTTTGCTGTACAAAACGCATATCGTCCTTAAACAGCTGGCGCACCAAATTAGGATTGGCACCACAGCGGCGCAGCAGTGCCGCAGCCTCAAAGGTGCGCTCGCCTGTCTGCACGTTAAAGTTTTTGCTGTCTAAGACAATGCCGGCATACAGGGCTGTTGCCTCGGCCGGGGTTATATCCAGCCTGTCGTCAAAATAACCTATAAGCTCTGTCACCAGCTCGCTGGCAGATGAGCTGGACGGCTCCAGATACAGGAGCAGGGTATCACTGATGATATCCTCAGCACGACGATGATGGTCGATAATAATGCGGTTTTTTACTGCCTCCAAAAGCGCCCTGCTTGCCGAAAGCACCGCCCTGTGATGATCCACCAGCACCAGCAGGCTTTTGTTGGTCACCAGCCCCAGCGCCTGCGTCTCATGCACCATGATATCCATATATTGTGTTTCACTGTCAGAGAGGATGATGTTCTCGTTATCCAGCACCTCGGCGATGCGGTGATAATAAGCATTATGCTCGCTGCAGACGATATAGGTTTCCTTACCCAGCGACAGGCTGAGCTTAGCCATACCCATCGTGGCGCCGATAGCATCGTAATCCTCATTGATATGTCCCATGACAAAGACCCTGTCGGCCTGCTGCATCTGCTCGTGGATGGTCTGCGCCACGATGCGGGCACGCACACGCGTGCTTTTGGCACCCACACTGCTGGTGCCGCCAAAGAACTGTGTGTTTTTGTCCTTCATCACGACGGCCTGGTCGCCGCCGCGGCCCAATGCCAAATACAGGCTTTTGTTAGCGTTGCCGATGAGCTCCTCCAGCGTTACGCCGTCACAGGACACGCCAATGCTCACTGTCGGCGGTATCTTGTTGCCGCTGCGGATTTCGCGCACCTTATCCAATATGGTGAACTTATCCTCCATCATATCCAGCACAGCGGACTGCGAAAAGCCCAAAAGGCTGCTTTCCTTATTCATGCGGCAGATAAAGCCCTGTTGCGAGGCAGTCCAGCGCGTCAGCAGCTCGTTAATTTCACCATTAAGATTGGCGATATTTGTCTCGCTCAGACCGCGCATAACCTCTTCATAATTGTCAAAGCGCACATAGGCCAAGCACAGCCTGTCATTATTATACTTTTGACGCATCAGCTCATAATCCGTGATGTCCGTCAAATACAGCATCAGTCCGCTGACACTATCATCATTCTTACCGCGGTGCTCCTGTGTCTGTACACTGTAATAGCGCATGCGGTAATAGTGCTCCTCTATCTGGATAACCTGCTCGCCATCATGCACGCTCATCAGCTCAAAGGCGTTTTGTGCCAGCGGCAGAATCTCCTCCGGCTTTTTGCCCTCCAGATTTTTTTTGCCTACCCAGGCTGCAAACAGCTCGTTTTTCCATTGCAGCTTGCCATCCTTAGAAAACACCGCTATGCCGATATCCAGCTTGCGCACGGCGAAATGGTTGGTACGTTCAATATTACGGATGATATTATCCAGATAGCTGCTGAAAAATATTTCCTTATTAATGATGTTTTGGCGACTGAAGTAGTAAACTACGCCAAACATAATCAGGGCAGGAAGTATCAGCCTTGGCTGCAGGTAACATACCAGCACCGCCAAAAGCACAATTATCAGCAGGTAGATATTGGTATCAACCTTAGAATTCATATTCCTGTTGAATCTGTTGAACATGATTCTCACCTCGTCACAGGACTGACGCCAGCTTATTTTTTGAGCCTGTGCGGCCGGATTTTGCGAAAGTCCATAACAATATCAAAGGCACCTACATAAACCATAATCTGCGTAAAGATTGGTATGATAAATAGCAAAGCGACGCCGATATTCGCCCACCAGCGCGGCTTGTTTTTGCTTTCTACAAACCAATACAACAGCACAATGCCCTGCAGCACCAGCACAAAGCTGCAC
Organism: Ruminococcus intestinalis; assembly: GCA_963657675.1. Lineage (GTDB taxonomy): Bacteria > Bacillota > Negativicutes > Acidaminococcales > Acidaminococcaceae > Phascolarctobacterium_A. The sequence continues at coordinate 19,042 of CAVKMV010000016.1, read as the reverse complement.
ACCGTCTGCACATTTACCGAAAGCGTATACAGCCAGCTGCTTTGGTCTGTCTGATAAAAATACGTCACAGCGAAAAGCGAAGCAGCATAGGGCCACAAAATCCAGCCAGGCACCTGCAGCATCGTAAAGGCAGGAAAGGCTTCAAAGCTTTCGCCCAGCTTGGTCAAGATCTTTTTGGCGGCTATATAGTTGACAAAGGCCATGAGCGGTGCACACAGCAAAAAGGCACCAGGCATAATAATGCGCATCATGCGCAGCATTTCGCTGTAGCCTGCTATACTGGCCTGGATATCGGCCTCGCTCATACCATGCTCACGATAATACCCCTCCAGCTGCGTCAGGCTTTCGTGAAAGGACGTAAACATCATCTCGATAGGGTCGATCCCCAGCACCCAAAAGCTCAGCACGATGTTTAGGATGAGCGCGATAACCGCGCCCACGCTGCCATAAAGCATCATCTTCATCGGCGGCAGATGGCGGCGCATACATTCGCCCAAAATCAAACCCAAAAGGCCGAAGATCGCTGCCAGGAAAAACGCGTTGACCGGACTGATGACCATAGCGATAATCGCCGTTGCCACCAGCAGCGTCATAATGCTCCACTTCAGGCCGTGCCTGCAGCCGCAGATAACAACCGGCAGCGGCCAGACGAAGTTGACGAAGGCGCCCAAAACAGGTACATACATACTTATCAACGCCATAACAATGGCGACAGCAGCTAAAATGCCTGCCTCCACCATGGCGGAAGTTTTGCGAATCACGTAGTATCCTCCTTCATGGATATATTTCTTCAATATATTATTGTACTACATCAACCGCCGAAAAGCAAAGCCTTTACTTACTGTGACAGCTGCTATTGTATATTACATACGAAAATGCTATAATATATAGGTAAGAACGCTACTGCATAGTTTTTGCTACGCATCGGCGTCTTTTATTTTTTAGGAAAGGAGCTATAGCTTTGACTAATCAACATTTTCCCCAACGCTGCTGCATGTTTGTAGCAGGCATCTTCGCTATGACCATAGGTATAGCTCTTTCATGCAAGGCTGATTTAGGCACATCGCCCATTTCCAGCGTTCCCTGGGTTTTAAGCATGTTCACCCCATGGAGCATTGGCGAAATTACTATTGTTATGAATCTGCTCTTTATTGCAGCGCAGCCCATTTTACTGCGTAAGTTTTATTGGCGCGAGCTTTTAGGCCAGTTGATCACCCTTATCGTCTTTGGTAACGGCATAGATTTTTCTATGTACCTGTTAAGCTGGGTAGCGCCGGATACCTTAATCTGGAAGTGGTTTGACTGCATTTTAAGCACTGTTATTCTAGCCTTCGGGGTCTTTTTATGTATCCGCGCCAAAATCTTTGTTGCCGCCGGCGAAGGCATCGTGCTCGTCATCGCCTTTGTCAGCAAGGCCAAATTCAGCAACATCAAAAACTGCTTTGACTGCTCACTTGTCGCCATCAGCCTCATTATATCATTTATGCAATTTGGCGCAATGCGTGGCGTTGGCATCGGCACCATCGCCGCAGCTATATTGGTGGGCCGTTGGGTGCAGCTGTACAGCACCAGGCTTCACATTTTTGACAAATGGAGCGTTTTGGAGTAAGAAGGTCTTACCTTCTTGCCCCCCAAACTTTTATTTTATAATTTTCTGAATTTTTCTTGCGAAGATTTCCTTTTCATGCTATAATAAGCCTCAACAGCTGTTAGATAATTCATTCAACGGAAGGAGTCCACTTATTATGTTGTGTATCGGTATTGTAAAATGGTTTGATGCCTTAAAGGGTTATGGCTTTATCGACCGCGGTAATGGCCGGGATATTTTTGTACACTATTCTTCCATTAAATCCACAGGATATCGTGCCTTAGAGCCCGGGCAGCGTGTTTCTTATCACCTGACCCGTGGCAAAAACGGTCCTATGGCTATTAACGTTACTCCTATTGTGTAAAATTTTTCTTTAGTGCTGGCAGCCACGCTGCCAGCACTTTTATTATCTATCCAAAATATTTATGAGCAAATCTCTTCAATTATAAGATATTTGGTTTGAATAGAGTATGCTACTTCGCCGCTTACTTAAGTAAAAAAACTACACAAAATCAATAAATTGTCTTGCAGTTTGGTGAATTTTATGTTAAATTTAAGTAAAGTATTGTTGCGTAACGCTTGGACAAAAGCTGTCCCGTTAATTCAACAGCTACAACCGCTGTGACTTTTAGCGGTATACTCGAGGAGGTTTTATCAATGGCAAAGAAAACTAGTCTATGGGCACTCCTGCTCGTAATGCTCGTAACTATGCTGGCAGCTGGTTGCGGTGGCGGCGGTGGTGAAAAGAAAGCAGCTCCTGCAAGCGACGGAAAGAAGCTTATCATTTACACCTCTATGAAGGAATCACTTATTAAAGGCATCGTTGAGGGCTTCAAGAAAAAATATCCTGATATCGATGTTGATTACCAATCCGCAGGCGCAGGCAAGCTGATGGCGAAAATTGCCGCAGAACGCCAGAGCGGCAAGATTTTGGCAGACGTTATCTGGACCAGTGAGGTTCCTGATTTCTATAAAATGAAGGACGAGGGTATTCTGGAAAAATACGAAAGCCCTGTTCTGAAGGAAACCGTTAATCCCTTCACCGATTATGACGGCTCCTTCCATGCAGCACGTCTGGGCACCCTGGGTATCATCATCAACACCGATAAAATCAAAACTGCGCCTACCCAATGGTCTGACCTGATGAAGCCGGAATTCAAAAACGGCTTCGGTATTGCTAACCCGGCTCTGTCCGGCACCTCTTATATGAGCGTTGCCCTGCTGGAAAAACAATTCGGCTGGAAGTTCTTTGAGGACGTAAAGGCTAACGGCGGCCGCATCGGCAAAGGCTCCGGCCAGGTAATTGACGATACTGCTTCCGGCGAGCTTTGCGCATCTTTGGCAGTTGACTATATCACCAACGCTAAAATCGCTAAGGGCGCACACATCCAAATGTGCTATCCGCCCGAGCTTTTGGTAGTTCCCAGCCCGGTTGCTATTTTCAAGGGCACCACCAAGCTGGATCCTGCTAAAAAATTTGTTGATTATCTGCTGAGCAAGGAAGCTCAGACCCTGGTTGCACAGCAAGGCACCATCCCCGTACGCGAGGACGTAGAAATCCCTGCTAAATTCAATCTGCCTGCTCCTAAGGCTGCTCTGGAAAAATCCATCAAGATTGACTACAAAGAAGCTGTAAAGACCAAAGAGGATACCATTAAGAAATTCTCTGATATCATGCAGATCAAGAAATAAGCTTACGGCAAATCCAGTCAAATTCAGTAAGTCAACAATGGCGGCACAGGTTTGCCCTGTACCGCCACTTTTTTAACACAAAGGAGTTTTATTTAGATGGAAGACATTATTAAAGTAGAAAATGTCGCCAAGGGCTACGCCAAGCACCAGGTTCTGCAAAACCTCAACCTGGGAATCAAAAAGGGCGAATGCTTTACCCTGCTTGGTCCCTCCGGCTGCGGCAAAACTGTCCTCATCCGTCTTATTGCCGGCCACGAGGTTCCTGACAGCGGCAAAATCAGCATTGATGACACCATTGTAGCCGACAGCGCCAGCGGTGAATATATTCCGCCCGAGCGCCGTGGTCTGGGCATTGTATTCCAGGACTACGCTGTCTGGCCGCATATGACTGTTTATGAAAACATCGCCTATCCGTTAAAAATGGAAAAGCGCCCCAAGGATGAAATTGACAAGCTCGTTATGGATATGGTGGAAATCGTAGGCATGAAGGGCTTGGAAAAGCGTCTGCCCTCCGAGCTGAGTGGTGGCCAGCAGCAGCGTGTCGCCCTGGCCCGCGCCCTTGTTGCCGATCCGTCCGTAATGCTTTTGGACGAGCCCTTGAGCAACCTTGACGCTAATCTGCGCGAAGAAATGCGCTTTGAAATCAAGGCACTGCAGCGCAAGTTTGGCATCACCGTTATGTATGTAACCCATGACCAGGAGGTAGCGCTGGCAATTTCCGACCGCATCGCCATCATGGACAACGAGGGCCGCATCCGTCAGATTGGCACTCCCTACGAAATCTTTGAAAAGCCTGCTGACTTGTTCATTTTCAAATTCATGGGCATTGCCAACTTCCTCACTGTACACGAGGAAAACGGTAAATTCGTTGTCGGCACAGGCTCGCAGGAGATCCCCTGGGAAGCACCGCAGGGCGATGCAGCCAGCTGGGTTGCAGGCTTCCGTCCCTCTGATGTAGAAATCCACCGTGAGGGTCCGGGCCTGAAGGGCATCATCCACCGCGCCAACTTCCTTGGTGCCACCATGGACTACAGCATTGATATTGACGGCGAACACCTGCGCACCGAGCTGGAAACGCACACCGCCATTAACAATAATTTGATGTTTAAGGAAGGCGAGGAATGTTACATCACCTTCCGCAGCCTGCTTTGGTTTGATGCAGAGCAATTAAAGGAGGTAGAAGAATAATGAGCAAGGGCACCATCAAAAAGGATTCCGGCTTCGGCGTAGCTCAGCTGATTCTTTTTATCTCTATTGCCGTATTGGTTATCTTTGTTGCCTGGCCTGTACTTTTGATTTTATTTAACGCTTTCTTTGTTGATGGCTCCTTCAACAGCACCGACTTCTACGAGGTGCTCACAGAGCCTGAAACCTTCCAGGCACTTACCAACTCGCTGATTATCGCCAGCATGACCACGATTGGCAGCACAATCGTCGGCACCTTCTTTGCCTGGCTGGTAACCCGCACCGACCTTCCCTATAAGAGCTTTATGAAGAGCCTGTTTTTGGTTCCCTTCATGCTACCCTCCTTCATCGGTGCCTTGGCCTGGAAGATGCTGCTTTCGCCTAACAGCGGCTATATCAACAAATTCTTTATCGATACCTTTGGCTTTACCGGCCCTGTATTTGATATTTACACCTACTACGGCATCAGCGCAGTAGAGGTTATGTATCTCTTCCCCTTCGTCTTTATCCAGGTTTGCGGCGCGCTCGAGCGCATGGACCCAACCCTAGAAGAATCCGCCCGCATTTCGGGTGCAGGCCTTTTCACCATCACCCGCAAGATCACCATTCCCCTGGTTATGCCCTCTATCATGAGCGGCGCGCTGCTTATTATGCTCTATTCCATGGCTCACTTTGGCACCGTTGCCGTGTTGGGCATTGAGCAGGGCATTTACAACATCCCCACGCTGATTTATGAAAAAATTCACCAGAGCGGCGGCAGCTTTGAATCTATCCGTACCGGTACCGTTTTGGCTACCGTGCTCGTAGTTTCTGCAGCCTGCATCATCTGGGCGCAGCAAAAAATTCTCAGCAACGGCCACTACCAAATCATCGGCGGCAAAAGCTTCCGTCCTATGGAGCTCAAGCTGCGCGGCCTGCGCTACCCGCTGCTGTTTTTCTGCTTGGCCTACATTGCCTTCACCATCCTGCTGCCTACAGCAGTAATCTTTTTGGTTGGCGGCGTGCAGACCTACGGCCTGCCCTTTACCTGGGAGAACCTGTCACTGGATAACTACAAATATATTCTCTTTGAATATGAGGTCACCAAGGACGCAATCTTCAACAGCGTTACCCTGGGCCTGGCAGCTGCTGTCATCACCATGTTTGCCGGCGTAATGATTTCTTACGTTATCGTCAAAATGAAGGTGCGCGGCAAGGGTATCCTGGAATTTTTAGGTATGCTCCCCTTCTCCGTACCCGGCAGCGTTATCGCCCTTGGCGTAATCCTCGCCTGGAGCGGCAAGTTTGGCATCAACCTGTATAACACCGTATGGATTATTTTAGTGGCCTACATCGCCCGCTACATGGCCTTCTCTCTGAAGGCAAACAGTGCTGCCCTGGAGCAGGTGCACGATTCGCTGATGGAGGCCTCCCGCTCCTGCGGTGCTACCATGTGGCAGTCCCTTAAGGATATCGTTATCCCGCTCGTAAAGCCTGGTATGGTAAGCGCCTTCTTCCTGATCTTCCTGCCGGCGCTGCGCGAGCTGACTGTATCCATCATGCTCTATGCCCCGACCACCAGAACTATTGGTGTAGCCATCTACACCTTAAACGAGGACGGCGAAACTGTTATGTCTACAGCCCTCGCAGGCATCGCCCTGATCCTGATCGTTGTCGGCCAGATGCTTATCAATCGTTTTACCAAGAAAGTAGAGGGTTAAGCTTATGTCCTATATCCGTTTAGTAAATGTAACCAAGCAGTTTGGCAATGTAACTGCTGTTAATAACCTCAATCTGGAAATTGGCAAGGGCGAATGCTTTTCTATGCTCGGTCCTTCCGGCTGCGGCAAAACCACGACCCTGCGCATGGTAGCAGGCTTCGAGGATTTGTCTGACGGCGAGGTCTGGGTGGGCGACCGTCTGCTTTCTTCCCCCAAAAAGCATCACTACACCCCGCCCGAAAACCGCAACTTTGGCATGGTGTTCCAAGCCTTTGCCGTATGGCCGCACATGAGCGTTTATGAAAACGTGGCCTTTCCGCTGCGCCTGCGCAAGCTGCCCAAAAGCGAAATCGACCAGCGCACCCGCGACGCACTCACGGCCACCAACCTGCTGAAATCTGCAAACGACAGTCCTGCAGACCTTTCCGGCGGCGGCAAGCAGCGTGTCGCCCTGGCGCGCGCGCTGGCCATCAATCCTGATGTTATGCTGCTGGACGAACCGCTTTCCAGCCTTGATCCTCATCTGCGTGAGGAAATGCGCTTTGAAATCAAGGATTTGCAGCGTAAATATGGTTTTTCTATCATCTACGTAACTCATGACCAGTCCGAGGCTATGGCCCTGAGCGATCGCATCCTGGTTATGAAGCTTGGCGTGATGCAGCAAATTGATACACCACTGAATGTTTACAATAATCCTGCCAACAAGTTCGTCTTCAGCTTCATCGGCGTATCCAGCTTCACCGATGTCACCTGGCAGGGTGGCAAGGCCTTTATCAAGGGCTCACAGCACCCACTGCCCTCCGGTCTCGTTGTACCGGAGCGCATGCAGGGTGAAGAAATCTTCAACCTGGCCAGCCGTCCCAGCGAGATCCGCTTCACCAGTGAAACCGACCCCGACGGCGTACGCGGCGTAGTCATCCGCAAGGCCTTCCTGGGCGAAATCGTTGACTACCTGGTAAGGATTGGTGACCAGGAGGTGCGCGTGCAAATCGGCCGCCGCGATCCCGGTCCCGAGGTCGATGAAACGTGCTATCTACATTTTTTGAGACCGTTCTGGTATAAGGTAAACGAATAAAGCTACACAAGCAAAAATCCCCCGATATGACAAAAAGCATGTCGGGGGATTTTTAGCTTATTTTTTTCAATTTATGCTTATTTTCCCTGTAGCACATAAAACGGATCAATATTCTTACCGTCAGCCATCACTTCATAATGTACATGCGGACCTGTACTATAGCCTGTACTACCGACGAAACCGATAATCTCACCCTTACTTACCTGCTGCCCTACAGCAACAGCAATACCGCTCATATGACCGTAGGCTGTTTCATAGCCATCTCCATGGCCAATGCGCACATAGCGTCCATAGCCACCGTTCCAGCCGGCCTGCTCCACGGTGCCTGCCGCCGTTGCGTAAATAGGCGTGCCAAACTCTACTGCGATATCTATGCCCGAATGCCATTCATAACCGCCCTCGATTGGTCCGGTACGTCCGCCATAACCACTGCTGATGCTGCCGCCATCTGTAGGCCATTTATCCGGAAAGGCCGCCATAGTGCCGCTGCGGCCCTCCACCTCGCCCAAAAGCTGGCTGACAGATTTTTTTGTGCTGTCGAGCATTTGACGGATATTGCTGTTCTGCGCCTGCAGCACCGCCATAGTAGTTTGGGCATCAAGCTGACCCTTTCCGCCCTGACCGGTGTAGGAGGTGGTTACGTCACTGCTTTTGGCAGTTGTCTGATCCACCATATTGCTTTGCGCCTCACCCAGCTTACTGCTATCCACATCGCGTATAATAGCGCGGCGCAGCTTTTTCTCCAGGTTAGATATTTCGGCCATATCACGCAGCATAGTTTCGTTATCGTTCACCAGCTTCTGCAGCTTAGTCTGCTGCTCCAGCTTATTTTGCTTATATGCTGCAAATTCCGCCGCCTCGCTGCGATAATCTGCCAGCTGGTGATACAAATAACCCAGGCCGCCACAGGCACCTGCAAGCAGCAGTACTGCTAATACCGCACTGACCTTGAGCTTAGTATAAGAAAATTTTAACACTCTGCCACCTGGCAGACGCAGCTCACAAAAATCCTCCTGCATAATTTTTACCTCACTTAAAAAGACCAAAGCGCTGACCCAATGCCAGCAATCTGCGTCCTACAAAGGGGACGTTGTCCAAATCCTCACGCTTCAGGCCTCCGCACGCCAAAAGTGCCACAGCGTAGGCAGGCACCGCCGCGCACATCGCAAACAGCACGCACCACATACCCGTGCGCTCTGTAAGCGCCAATACGCCATAAATTACAGCACCCATCACGCCGGAAGCCACCAGCGGACGGAGGATGCTGGCAAGCGAAAGCGTGTAGCCTGTCAGCCTATAGATAAAGGCCATGTTGATAACCGCCGCCACCGCAAAGTCTGCAACTGTAGCCATCGATGCGCCACGTATGCCAAGCTCAGGAATAGCTGTCAGCCACCAGCTCATGAGCACCTTGACCACGCAGGCAATAACCATATTGACCACGGGGATAGCAGTGCGTCCCAAGCCCTGCAAAATGCCTGTGCTGATCTGGTGCATTCCCAAAAAGAGAATCCCGATACTCATCGTCTGGATAGCACCGGCTGCGCCAGGAGCATTATAAATCAGGCCTGCCACCTTTTCTGCCAAGAAATACAGGCCCATAAAGCAGGGGAAAGTGATAATCATGGCCACGCGGAAGGCTATGCGGATTTTCTCGCGGATGGCCGCAAAATTAGCCAGTGTGCGTGATTCCGAAATTGAAGGCACCAGGCTGATGGTCATAGCGGCAGTAAAAATCGTCGCCAGATTCACCAGCGGCACCGCCATACCCGTCAGATAGCCAAACAGCTCAGTAGCATGATGCACGTCAAAGCCTGCGGCCTCCAGGCGCTGCGGTACGATGAGCAGGTCCAGGTTGGCACCAATAGGCAGCATCAGGCTGGTTAGCGATACCGGCAGGGCCAGCTTCAGCAAACGCTTGATGATGTGTCCGGCGCTCTCCTGCGCAATGCTGTCATCCTGTGCTGCCATTTCCTGCTGCAGACGACGCTTAAGACGGCGGTAAAACCACATCAGCACCAACAGCGCGCAAAACGCTCCCACGCCTGCGCCCATGCTGGCACCGCCAGCAGCAAACGCCAGGCCGTAGGGCATAAACAGATCAGCAAAAACGAGCATCGTAATAACACGCGTCAGCTGCTCAACAATTTCACTCACTGCTGTCGGCTCCATAATCTGCCAGCCCTGCAGATAACCACGGAAGCTTGCCAGGAAGGTTACAAAAAATACTGCCGGCGCCAATGCGATGATAGAATAATAGGCACGGCCGTCACGAATTATATGATTATTAATCAGCCAGTCCGCACCAAAAAAGAGCGCTGAAGAAAATAGCAGGCCGCTAAGCAGCAAAAGGCGTAGCGATACGTTAAACACGCGCTTGGCACCGCGATAATCCTTATTCGCCAGCTTTTCGGACGTGATAATGGAAATCGCCACAGGCACGCCTGCGCTGGAAACGGTGATAGCCATAAGATAGATGGGAAAGCCCATCTGGTACAGGCCGATACCCTCGCCGCCCAAAACACGTGACAAAATAATCCAGTTTAAGGAGCCTATGACCTTGACCACGATGCTCGATGCAGTTAAAATCAAAGTTCCCTTTAAAAATTTACTATTAGAAGCTTTACTTTCTCCGCTCATACAATCCCCTTACTTATATGTACATATACAGTATAATTATCCTATTTTCTTAGCAAATTTACAAGAGGTAGCACTACAAATATCATAGATACGTCACAGCTTTTTGCTCCACAATAATTTGCTGTTACGACAAAATCAAAAAGCAAATGCTTTCCCTGCATAAAGCTGTTATCCTATTCATGATTATACAAATAAATACGTTAGTCACGTCTAACTAAATTGAATTAAAAACTAACGGATAATTATTATTGACAAATTTTGCGCACTATGCTATTATATATATGTCAAGAACACACGCAAACGTGCTGAATAAAGAATTAAGCAATGCATTATATATTTATGGAGGGAATTACTATGAAAAAATTTGTATGTCAAGTATGCGGTTATGTTTATGAGGGTGAAGCTGCTCCGGCAAAATGCCCGCAATGCGGCGCTCCTGCATCCAAATTCACTGAAATGGCAGCAGAAATGGGCTGGGCTGCCGAGCATGTTGTCGGCGTTGCCTCCGACGTTCCTGAGGATATCAAGGCAGACCTGCGCGCCAACTTTAACGGCGAATGCTCTGAGGTCGGCATGTATCTGGCAATGGCACGTGTAGCCTTCCGTGAGGGCTATCCGGAAATCGGTCTGTATTGGGAAAAGGCTGCCTACGAAGAGGCAGAGCATGCTGCCAAGTTTGCCGAGCTTTTAGGCGAGGTTATTACCGATTCCACCAAAAAGAACCTGGAAATGCGCGTAGAGGCTGAAAACGGTGCCACCGCAGGCAAGGCAGACCTTGCTAAGCGCGCCAAGGCTTTAGGTCTGGATGCTATCCATGACACCGTACATGAAATGGCCCGCGATGAAGCACGTCACGGCAAAGCCTTTGCCGGCCTGCTTGCCAGATACTTCGATAAATAATTAACAGCAAAAATTTCATCCCCTGCTATGACATGGTAGCAGGGGATTTTTAGCATTCTCTCAAGCTTTTCCAAAGTACAATTATATCGTTTTTCATACTTAATCTCCTGGTCATGCTTTATAATTTTCCCTATTTATGATATTATATATAAGTTAAGATAGCTATTTAATGACATAGGTTATCACATTTTTCTAGGTGGTTTATTATATGCTTATTAGTAACGAGTTTCGTTATCCTTCTATGCTCCGTGTCGCAGGCAGGCATTGCGTAATTGTTGGCGGCGGCACCGTTGCGGCCCGCAAGCTGCAAACCCTGTGCATGGCCGGCGCCCAGGTAACAGTAATCGCTCCTGCTTTTTGTCCCCAACTGGAGCAGATAGCAAAAAACTCTTCCTGTACGCTAATCAAAGACCGCTACAGACCGCAGCAGCTGCAAAATGCCTTCGTGGTTATTGCCGCCACAGATGACAAAGCAGTCAACCGCGAAATTACAGCGGCAGCACCTGCCTTAGTAAACAACGTCACCGAGCCGGAGCTGAGTAATTTTACTGTTCCCTCCTCTGTCTGCGAGGGCAGTATTACTATCGCCCTGGCGACGGGTGGCATGCCGGCCTTCACGCGGCTGCTCAAGCAAAGGCTGGCTGCATTCGCTTCGCCGTCTGTTGCTGCCTTCAATGAATTTTTACTGGAGCAGCGGGAGATTGTCAAAGGCATAGACAGTACGCCGCAGCAGCGCACATTGTTTTGGCGCGGAGTTTTGGACGAAGCATTATTAAATCTAGTCATAGCAGGTAAGACTGCTCAAGCAAAGGAGAAGGTATTAGATGCAGTTAACAGTTTTAGGGTTAAATCACAAAACGGCACCTGTAGAAATTCGTGAGCGCTTTAATTTTCCCGGTGACAGGGTAGCAAGTATATTGCGTCGTATGCGCAATTACGACAGAATTCCCGAGGCCATGCTGCTTTCTACCTGCAACCGTACCGAGCTATATATGGTTATTGAAAATCCGCACGAGGCTGTCCCCTTTATCAAACGCCTTTTGCAGCACATGGCCGGCGAAAGCTACAAACAAGAATATTTTTATACCCTTACCGGTACAGCCTGCGTTAACCACCTGTTCCGTGTAGCCTCCAGCCTGGATTCTCTCATTGTCGGTGAAGGCCAGATTTTGAGCCAGATAAAAAACGCCTACCAGATTGCCCGCAACAGCGGCATGACGGATACCATTTTGAACACCATCATGAACAGGGCCATCGCCGTAGGCAAGCGCGTGCGCACCGAAACCAAAATAGCCTATAGCAGCGTTTCCGTTTCCAGTGCCGCTGTAGATTTGGCTATCAAGATTTTGGGGGATTTGAGCAAGGCACAGATATTAGTCGTAGGCGCCGGCCATATGAGCGAGCTGACAGCACAGCACCTTTTAGACAAGGGCGCACAGACAATTTGTGTCAGCAACCGCCACTACGCCAGGGCACAGGAGCTTGCTGACAAGTTCCGCGGCACCGCCATTCCCTATCGTGCTATGTTTGAGCACGCAGCAGATGCTGATATCATTATTACCTCCACAGGTGCACCGCATTACGTGCTGACGGTAGAAAACCTGGGGCCGCTCCTGCCTAAGCGCAACGGCAGACCGCTGATTCTGATAGATATCGCCGTACCGCGCGATGTTGACCCGCGCTTAGCAGACGTTCCCGGTGTAACGATTTACAATATCGACGATTTGGAGGGCGTGGTTGATACCAACAAGAGCTTCCGCGATCAGGAGGCACATGTTGCCGAAGCGATTATCGCTGAAGAAATTGCCGCCCTCAAGGAACGCCTGCGTTATTACACCATGCGTCCTGTGATGGTACAATTGCATGACAAAATGAACTTCCTGCGCCAGAAGGTGCTCAAAAAAGCGTTTATCAAGCTGCCCGACCTGACAGAGCAGGAGCGTCGGATTATTGATTTGATGACGCAGCGCTTAGAGCACAAGTTTCTGCGTGAGCCCATGATTGCTATGAACGCCGTCGCCGGCACCGCTGATGAGGAGCGCTATAAGAAGATGATGTGTGATTTATTCTTGTTGAACGAAACAGGAGAGGAGTTTGGTGATGAAAGCAAAATTGACGATTGGGACTAGACAAAGCCTGCTGGCCCTGTGGCAAAGCAACCATATTGCGGCGCTGCTGCGTGAAAAATACCCTGACTGCGAGGTAGTGCTCAAAAAAATTGTCACCAAGGGTGACCGTATTTTGGATGTACCCTTAGCACAAATTGGCGGCAAGGGACTTTTTACCAAGGAAATTGAAACCGAACTGCTTGACGGCACCATTGACCTCGCTGTACACAGTCTCAAGGATATGCCGACTGTACTGCCTGAGGGCCTGTGCCTGACAGCAATTACCGAGCGTGCCAACGTTGGAGACGCCTTTGTCAGCAACAAATATGCTAATTTTGAAGAGCTGCCCTTAGGGGCAGTTGTAGGCACCAGTAGCCTGCGCCGCAAGGCCCAGCTTCTGGCTGCACGTCCGGATCTGGAAATCCGTGATCTGCGTGGCAATGTAGACACCCGTCTGCGCAAGCTGGACGAGGACTTATACGACGCCATCATTTTAGCTGCAGCCGGCCTGGAACGCTTAGGCCACGGTGACCGCATCAGCAGTCTGATCGCCCCCACTGTCTGCCTGCCTGCTGTCGGCCAGGGAGCACTGGCGATAGAAGCACGTACTGCAGATAGCGAGGTACGCGCCATGCTGGACTTTTTAAACGACTTGCCCACCAGGCAGGCCACCGATGCCGAACGCGCCTTCCTCGGTCTGGTCGAGGGCGGCTGCCAGGTTCCCATCGGTGTACACGCTGATGTTAAAGCAGACAATATAAGCATTGAAGCAATTATTGCATCCTTAGATGGCAGCACAGTGCTGCGTGATACTATTACAGGCAAAGCAGCTAACGCTGTAAGCCTGGGACGTGAGCTGGGCAACAAGATGCTGGCTAACGGCGGTCAGGAAATTCTGGCCTCTATTCTTTAAGGAGAGTGACACTATGACAAAACAGGGTAAAGTATATTTAATCGGCGCAGGCCCCGGCGACCCGGGACTTTTGGGTCTCAAGGCCAAGCATTGCCTGGAAACTGCCGACGCTGTTGTTTACGACCGCCTGGCAGATCCGCGCATTCTGGCCTTCGCCCGTAAGGATGCTGAAATGGTTTACGTGGGCAAGGCCAGCGCCAACCACACCATGCGCCAGCCCGACATCAATAAGCTGCTGGTGAAGCTGGCAGCAGAAGGCAAAACCGTTGCCCGCTTAAAGGGTGGCGACCCCTTTGTCTTTGGTCGTGGTGGCGAGGAAGCTATCGAACTGAAGGAGGCAGGCCTGCCCTTTGAGTTCGTCCCTGGTGTTACCAGCGCTATCGCCGTTGCCGAATACGCCGGCATTCCTGTAACCCACCGCCATGTGGCTACCTCCTTTGCCGTAGTCACAGGCCACGAGGATCCCACCAAGGGTGAATCCACCATCAACTGGAAGGGACTGGCGACCGCAGTCGATACCCTTGTCTTTTTGATGGGTGTAGAAAATATTGAAAAAATCAGCAGTCAGCTCATTGCCAACGGCCGCAATGCCTCCTGCCCTGCAGCCGTTATCCGCTGGGGCACCCATCCCGAACAGCGCACGCTCATCACTACCTTGGGCAACGCCGCCGCTGATGTAAAAGCAACAGGTATGAAGCCCCCTGCCATCTTCCTGGTGGGCGAGGTTGTGCGCCTGCGTGAGCAGCTGCAATGGTTTGATAACAAGCCGCTCTTTGGCAAAACCATCGTCGTCACCCGAGCCCGTGCGCAGGCCAGCGCCCTGACGCAAAAGCTGGAAGCACTTGGCGCCAAGGTTATCGAGGCTCCTGCTATCAAAATTGTGCCTGCCAGCGATTATGCACCGCTTGACGCAGCTATTAAGGCTATCGACAGCTATAAATGGCTGGTGCTCACCAGTGCCAACGGCGTAGAATACTTCTTTGAACACCTGCAGACTGCAGGTAAGGACGCCCGCGCCCTGGCGCACACCAAAATTGCCGCCATCGGCAGCGCCACCGCCAAGGCCCTGGCTGCCCACGGCATCACTGCCGACATCATCCCCTCCGCCTACAGGGCCGAAGAACTGGTAGAGGCACTGCAAAACCAGGTAACAGCAGGTGACAAAATTTTACTTGCCCGCGCCAAAGTGGCACGCGAAGTGCTGCCGGAGGCACTGCGCAAAATGGGTGCGGCAGTAGACGTCGTCACTGCCTATGAGACTGTTGCTGACTGCGAAAACAAGGACGAGCTTGTTGCAGCGCTGGAAAACGGCGAAGCCGGCGTCGTAACCTTCACCTCCAGCAGCACTGTCACCAACCTTTTGCAGGTGCTAGGTGACAAGGCAAAGCTTTTAGACAAAGCAGTTCTTGCCGCTATCGGCCCTGTAACTGCCGAAACCCTGTCCAAACATGGCTACAGCGTTGCAATTAACGCTGCTGAATATACAATCGATGGTCTGACTGAGGCCATTTTAGAGTACTACAAGGAGTGATTTAGCATGAGTATCACAGGCTTTCCTGTATACCGTCCGCGCCGCACGCGCGCTACCGAAAATCTGCGTGCCATGGTCCGTGAGACCGAGGTATCTGTCAAAGATTTAATTTATCCCATCTTCGTCGTTCCCGGAGAAAATATAAAGCATGAAATCGAATCCCTCCCGGGCAACTACCATTGGTCTATTGACCGTGTAACGGAGTGCGTGGACGAGGTGGTAGCCTTGGGAATCCCCGCCGTACTGCTTTTTGGCGTGCCCTCCTACAAGGACGCTGTCGGCAGCAGCGCCTGGGATATGAACGAACCCGTGCAAATGGCCTGCAAGCTGATTAAGGAAAAATATCCTGAGCTTGTCATCATTACTGATGTATGCATGTGTGAATATACCGACCACGGTCACTGCGGCGTTTTGCAAAACGGCTGCACCGTCAACAACGATGAAACCCTACCGCTGCTGGCAAAGGTCGCAGTATCGCACGCCCAGGCCGGTGCTGACATGATTGCTCCCTCCAACATGATGGACGGTTACGTAAAGGCTATCCGTGAAGCATTGGACGCAGCAGGCTTCAACCATATTCCTATTATGGCTTATTCTGCTAAATTTGCCTCTGCCTATTACGGTCCCTTTCGCGCCGCTGCTGATTCTGCTCCCTCCGCCGGTGACCGCAAGGGCTACCAGATGGACCCCGCCAACAGCGATGAGGCCCTGCGCGAGGTTGAGTTGGATATTGAAGAGGGTGCGGACATCGTCATGGTTAAGCCTGCACTGGCCTTTTTGGACGTTGTGCAGCGCGTACATGATACCTTCAACCGTCCGCTGTGCGTTTACAACGTCAGCGGCGAATACGCCATGGTGAAGGCCGCAGCTGAAAAGGGCTGGATTGACGAAAAGCGCATCGTTATGGAAACCATGCTTGGCTTCAAGCGTGCAGGTGCTAAAATGATTATCACCTATCATGCCCTGGACGTAGCTAAATGGCTGCTGGGTAAATAAGGAGACTGGTAAAATGGAACATACTAAATCTGCTGCTGCTTTTGAGGAAGCACGCAATTTTATCCCCGGCGGTGTCAACAGCCCTGTGCGCTCCTTCCGTAGTGTAGGCGGCGTACCGCCCTTTATCGCAGGCGGTAAGGGCAGCAAAATTTATGATATCGACGGCAACGAATATATTGACTATGTACTGTCCTATGGCCCGCTGCTTATGGGACACGTACCGGACTGCGTAACTGGCGCCATCAAGGCCGCTGCCGAAAAGGGCACCTCCTATGGTGCTCCCACCCTGGCCGAAACAGAGCTGGCCAAATTAGTCTGCCACCTGGTGCCTTCCATGGACATGGTGCGCATGGTCAACAGCGGCACCGAAGCAACCATGAGCGCATTGCGCCTGGCACGTGCCTACACCGGCCGCGACTGCATCGTTAAGTTCATCGGCTGCTACCACGGCCATCACGACAGCCTGCTGGTTAAGGCAGGCAGCGCTGCTACCACCCTCGGCGTACCCGACAGCCCCGGCGTACCCAAGGCCGTAGCTGCCACCACCATCACCATCCCCTTCAACGATCTGCCTGCATTAGAGCGGGTTTTTGCCGAGCGCGGCAAGGAAATTGCCTGCGTCATTATGGAACCAACCCCCGGCAATATGGGCTTGGTGCTGCCAAAGGACGGCTACCTGGAAGCAGTGCGCGCCATCACCCAAAAGCATGGTGCCCTGCTCATCTGCGACGAGGTTATGAGCGGCTTCCGCAGTGCCCAGGGTGGCAGCCAGTCGCTTTATGGCATTGACCCGGACATCACCTGCCTGGGCAAGGTTATCGGCGGCGGCCTGCCCGTTGCTGCCTATGGCGGCAAACGCGAAATTATGCAGATGGTTTCGCCTGCTGGTCCCATGTATCAGGCAGGCACCCTGAGCGGCAACCCGCTGGCCATGGCTGCAGGTATCGCAGCACTCACCTATATGGAGCAAAACGACGTTGTCAGCCGCGCTGAAAGCCTGTGCGCCATTCTCACCGGCGGTCTGGAAAAGGCTGCTGCAGCAGCCGGCGTACCCGTGCAGGTGCACCGCTTAGGCAGCATGTTCACCGTTTTCTTTAGCGATAAGCCTGTCACCGACTTTGACAGCGCTGCTGCCAGCGATCCGGAAGCCTTCAAAATTTACTTCCACAGTATGCTGGAGCAGGGCATTTACCTGCCTCCCTCCCAATTTGAAACCAACTTTGTTTCCGTTGCCCATACCCCCGAGGATTTGCAAAAAACCATTGACGCGGCCAAGGTTGCCTTTGCCGCAGTTGCTAATGCAAAAAATAAACACGCCTGACGTGTACTACTAAAAGCCTGTCAGCCTGCCTCCTATCAAAGGAGACGGTTGCAGGCTTTTGCCTTGTTATGCACATGCTTCCCAAAAGTTATCCCAAGAAAGCATAAGTTATCCACAGTTTTTGTGCAAAGTTATCCACACTGTGAATAACTTTTGTGGATTAGTGGATAAATATCATAAATTCATTGGAGTACAAGCTCTATAATAGTAGTCAATATTATTTTTATTGACATATTAATTATAGATGGTATAATACAAGGAAGTAAGGCGTGTAGATTTCCCTTACAGTTTTTTGATAAGTATGTGAATAAAGGAGTGCTAAAAAAATGAAAAGTCTTAAAAAATTTGCTGTTGCATCTATGACTTGTGCTGCTCTCTTAGGCTTTGCTGCTACCAGCCATGCCGCATATCAACTGAACGACGAAGTTAAGGACGCCACCCCTGCGCTGCTTACAGCATCCCAGGTTGGCGTAAAAACTAATGTGAACAAAGCCCTGGCTAATCTGCCGGATAAGGATGCCATCGTAGTAATGAGCTTTGGCACCACCTTTAAGGATAGCCGCGATAAAACCATCAACCCCACTGTTGAAGCTATCAAGGCTGCACATCCTGGTGTAAAGGTTGTCACTGCCTATACCTCCCATATTATTATTGACCGCGTAAAGGCTAAGGAAGGTATTACCATTCCTACTCCGGAGGAAGCCCTGAAGGCATTGAAGGCCGAAGGCTATACCCGCATCGCCCTCACCTCCCTGGACATCATCCCCGGTATGGAATATGCCTACAAGGATGCCGTTTATAACCTGTACAAGAATGATTTCAAGAAAATGACCTTTGGCACCCCGCTGATGTACTGGCAGGGTCAGGAAGAACAGCCTGATGACATCACCCAAACCATGAAGGCTGTTGCTACCCAGTTCCCCAAGATGGGCAAAAAGGACGCAGTTCTGATCATGGCTCATGGTACTCCGCATCCAGCTAATGCTTACTACGCTGTAATGCAGGACCGTCTGACTGAGCTTGGCTACACCAACGCTTACATCTTCTCCGTTGAAGGCTGGCCGCATCTGGATACCGTTGTACCGCAAATCAAAGCTAAGGGCATTAAAAATGTAACCCTGATGCCGCTGATGATGGTTGCCGGTGACCATGCTAACAACGATATGGCCGGTGACGAGCCTGATTCCTTCAAATCCCAGCTGGAAGCAGAAGGCTTCAAGGTTAGCACCTACATCCACGGCCTGGGTGAAAACAAAGAAGTACAAAAGCTTTTCGTAAAACGTGCTAACGATGCCTGGGACGCTCTGCAGGCTAAATAATCCCCCTTTTTGACAGTTCATTTACACACTTTTTTACTCTCCGTCCGCTTCCCTGGGCGGAGAGTATTTTATGT
>CAVKMV010000015.1:0-32009 GCA_963657675.1 Ruminococcus intestinalis | reverse complement strand
TCCTTATACTTATAGGGACAAATTTGATAACAGCTAATATCCACAGCATTACTATTTAACCATGCTATAGCAGAAAGTGAATCATCATCAAAGCCAGAGGCTATTATCATTATCCTTTGTAGATTATTAAAATTTGTGATTTGGTTGTTCTTGATAAAATCATCAAGTTTTCGTTGCGCTATTTCCGCAGAAGTCAATTCCTTAGCATCATTAAATTCATTTCTATGCTTTTCTACATAATCAGAATATACTTCCCTTACCAAATCTTCGGGGGTTTCAATTGAAGCATATGCTGCAGCATAACGAACAGCTTGAAATTCTACTGCCTCTAAGCGTTTAATGATGTCATCCTTGTCACGCTTAATTTCAATAAGTACGATATTTCCGGCTTTGTCTATAGCAGTTAAATCGCTTCTTGTCTTTGCCTCTGTTTGAACCTGTTGCCCCACTATCAACATGGTTTCATCATCATCACCATCAGCAAACAACATACCAAGATTTACTCTTAGCATTTCCTCTATATCTTTCTCTTTAAAATTTAAATCGGCAAATGTCGTACTTTCAATTTTTGTTGGAGCATTATTGCCATTTAAACTATACATAATTTGCCTCCAGCATATAACAACGCAAACTTCACAGAAATTATATCACAGACAATTACACTGGTCAATTTAACTACCTGTTTTCCATACACTTACCTAATACTTTACCTACATTCGAGTGCTATTACCCATCAACCACCAACAAAAATCTTCAAATCACTGTCGCCATATACAGCGGCAAGGTTATCTTTTTACCTGTAACCCCTGCATTCTGCGCTGCCAGCTTATAGCCTTTATCGATTTGCTCCAGCTTCTATATTGTAAAACAACCACATGAAATATGCAACAATGCATATTTCATGTGGTTGTTTTCTGCATCGCCGCATATTTCATGTGGTTGAAATATGCATGTTTAATTTTTACCAGTATTTTACAAACAGTAAATTAATAATCAGCAGACCACTGTAAAAGCCCTCGTCAGTGCTGCCACACATCCAACATTTTCATCCATACACCGCAATTTCCAGCAAATTGCCATCTGCATCGCGCAGGTAGATGCTATGCATTTCGCCTAGCGCGCCGTGACGCAGAACTACGCCCTCCTCAATAGGATACCCCTTTGCTTCCAGTTCACTCTTAATAGCGTTTATATCTCCCTCCGCAATCAGGCACAGGTCCTGGCTGCCGTAGGTCGGCCGTGCTGCCGCCGGCAAAAATTCTGCCGGACGTGTATGGATATTAATTTTTTGTCTGCCAAAATAAAAAGCATGCTTACCATTTTTCACCTCATGCCGCAGTCCCAAAATATCCTTGTAGAACGCTATGCATTTATCTATATCCTGCGTCGTAATAACCAAATGGTCCAAGCCTGTGATGTTCATGCCAATCTCCTCCCGTCAATTTAGCTTAATTTTATCATTTCTAAGCAAAGCAGTGCAACACCTGCAATATCACATTTATAAGCATAGCTTTTACCTGCGTCTATACATTCCTGGCCGCATCTGCTAAACTATAAGCAAATACCGTAGAAAGGAGCCCGTCTATGTTAGGTGAAAAATTATGCCGTGAAGTCGAAGCTTATCTGCTGGAGAATTATACGAATATAAAGGAATGCTGCTACTGCTTGTCTTCCCCCACCCTAGGCAGCAAACAAAGCGGCATCAGTCAAAATGACGAGCTGCTGTCAAAAGACATCTGGCCGGAATTTATCCCTAAGCCTGACAGCGACACCTTTTCCACCAAACTTTTCCACCTCATCGACCAACGCGGTCTGGATGATGTTGATGTGTACAAAAGGGCCAATATTGACCGTAAGCTGTTTTCCAAGCTGCGCAAAAGGGATTACCATCCCAGCAAGAAAACCGTTATCGCCCTGGCACTTGCCCTGCAGCTTAACCTGGACGAGGCTACCGATCTTTTAGGTTACGCTGAATACGCCCTTTCCCCCAACGACAAGGCCGATACCATCATCAAGTTTTGCTTTACCAAGCCTGTTTACGAGCTGATGACGGTTAATGAGCTGCTTTACAAATACGCCAACACTACGCTATAACGATGTCGCCCGTGCGGCGACCACTTGCCAGCCATTCCCTGTTATAATAAAGCCATCAAAGCTAAGGAGGCTGGTAGCATGAACACAACAAGCAAAGCCAACTACAACGAAATCATTTTTATCTTAGACCGCAGCGGCTCCATGAATGGTCTGGAGGACGATACCATCGGCGGCTACAACGGCTTTTTGCAAAGCCAAAAGGACGCAGGTATGGCGGCAGTGATTTCCACCGTACTTTTTGACCACGAAGTCAACATCCTGCACGACCGTGTTCCCATCGACAAAATCAAGCCGCTCACCGCCAAGGATTACCAGACGCGTGGCTGCACCGCCCTTTTGGACGCAGTCGGCGGCGCCATCAAGCACATCCACGGTTTGCACAAAAAGCTTCCCTGTGAGGCACAGCCCAAGAAAACCATCGTCGTTATCATCACAGACGGCTACGAAAACAGCAGCAAGCTTTACACCTATAAAAAAGTAAAGCAGCTGATAGAAAAGCGCCAGAAAAAGGACGGCTGGGAGTTTGTCTTTTTGGGAGCCAATATTGACGCTGCAGCAGAAGCAGCCAGCTTTGGCATCAAAAAAGAACATGCTATACAATTTAAGGCTGACAGCAGAGGCGTAGGTCGTAATTTTGCTATGATGAGCTGCGCTATGCTTGATGCTGAAGCCGAAGACGATTTTGATGCCGCCCTCACCAGGCACCGCAAGCTGGTAGATGACGATATCAAGCATCGCGGCAAATAATTAACGCTTACCACCTTTTCATAATAAAGCACAGCAAGGCTCCTGTTACCCACACATCGTGGGCGGCAGGAGCCTTGCATTTTACTTGTTATTCAATAGATGTATATTTCTTCTCCAGCAGACGGATAAAATAGTGATAGGCTGCAAAAACGAAAACAGAACAGCTTATCCAGGCGATGGGCTCTGCCAGACAGATGCCCACATAGCCATAGGGTACGCTAAGATAGACAGCGGCAATGGAGCGCATAATCAGCTCCACCACGCCTGAAAGCATAGGTATCATCCCCACGCCCATTCCCTGACAGGAATTGCGGTAGATAAAAATCTGGCTGAGGAAAAAATACACAGGCACAGTATACAAAATATACAGATGCGCCGCTTCCATAACAGCAGGCGAAGGATTATCCAAAAAGATGCCGATAACCTCCTCGCCAAAGAGGAACATAACCAAGGCAGCAAAAATGCTAAACGCCAGAGTCAGCTTAGAGCAGCTGCGTACAGCGGCACGAATGCGGTCAAAACGGCGTGCCCCAAAGTTTTGCGCCGTGAACACCGCCATAGCGATGCCAAAGGAAATCATCGGCTGCAGTGCCAGCTGCTCCACGCGCATAGCCGTCGTGAAGCCGGCAATCTGCTCACTGCCAAACTTGTTGCACACCGACTGCAAAATGATAATACCAAGTCCCAAAACAGAAAACTGCACCGCCATAGGCAGACCCATGCGCAGATGCTCCCAAATTTCAGGCCAGTCCAGACGTAGGTCGTTGCGGTGGATATGCAGCTGTGGAAAGCGTTTATAAATATAGCCTACACATAGCACTGCCGAAAATGCCTGCGCTATAACCAAAGCAAAGGCACTGCCTGGCACGCCCCAGCCAAAGCAGATAATGAACACCAGCGCCAGCACGATATTGGCAACACTGGATATAATCAAAAAGTACAGCGGTGTTTTGCTGTCACCCAACGAGCGCATAATACCCGACAGCAGGTTATAGGCCATCATCGCCAGCAGGCCGTCTACGATAATCATTACATAGGCATAAGCGTCTGCCAGCAGCTCCTGCGGTATATTCATCAGCACCAGCATGGGGTCCATAACAAGATGCATACCAGCCATAATCAGCACCACAAAAAAAATGCTCAGGACGATACAGGTACAGATGCTGCGCCGCATACCGGCCATATCCTGTGCGCCGTAGCGCTGTCCGGTGACCACCGTAAAGCCATTGCTGAGACCCACAGTAAGCACCAGCGTAAGCATAAATAGTGGTGACACTGCGCCCACGGCAGCAAGCGCATTAACACCAATCGTCCGCCCGACAATGATAATATCAGCAATATTGTACAGCTGTTGAAAAACATTGCCTATCAAAAGCGGCACCATGAAGGGAATAATCAGCTTTAAGGGCGCACCCTCTGTCATATTTTTTAGCATAAAAAAAGAACCTCCTCTAATACCAATATAGCAATAGCTTCAGTCCATCACTTTAGTACCAAATATTTTATTGACTTACTAGTCAAACTATATCACAAATCCTAAAAATATACAAGACGCATGTTTTACACATGCGCCTTGCTTTTACAACTATGCTTCCATAACCACTCTGTTGGTGATACTGCCAATGCCTTCTATTTCCACAGTAACCTCGTCGCCCTCGTTCAACAGGCCGCCGCCCACAGGTGTGCCTGTAAGCACCAGGTCACCGGCATCCAGCGTAAAGCTTTGCGAAATATAGCTCAAAATCTCATAAGGATTATAAACCATGTTGCTGGTGCGTGCATTTTGCTGCAGCACGCCGTTAACATAGGATTTAATCGACAGATCGCTGGGATCTAAGTCTGTTTCCAGCCACGGTCCCAAAGGACAGAAGGTGTCAAACGATTTGCAGCGCAGCCATTGGCGCTCCTTGCGCTGCAGGTCATGCGCCGTAATATCATTGGCGCAGGTATAGCCCAAAATGTATTTAGGTACATCCTTAGCCTTCACGTTTTTCATTTTCTTTTTAATAACAATGCCAAGCTCTACGCCAAAGGCCAGCTCCTCCACCTGCCTGGGCCAGATAATATCAGCATCAGGGCCAATAACGGTGTGTGCCGCCTTGGAAAAAATACTGGGCTCGCGCGGAATTTCTACGCCAAATTCAGCGGCATGCTTTTTAAAATTAAAGCTTACGCAGATAATCTGCTTCGGCACACACGGTGCCAAAAGCTGCACATCGTCCAAATCATAGGTTTCGTCAGTAATCTGCCAATAGGTTTCCAGCGTGCCATACACGCAACGGATAATATCCCCGTCAATATAGCCTATACGCTGGTGACCCGTTCTGGGATCTGTAAAACGTACGCATCTCATTTATACGCCCTCCATAATCTGCATTCTTCTAGCCTTAAAATATACAGGTGTAAGTCCTGCCTGCCGCGCCAGCGCCAAAGCCGGCTGCAGGCGGCGGCCAACATGCTCTGCATAATGCGCGTCGCTGCCAATGGTGCAATACCTGCCACCCAGCTCGCAATAACGCTTATATATAGGTAATAAGCCTGTCACTGCCGCCGCATCATCCAGACGGCGCGTGTTTATCTCTATCGGCTTATTTTGTGAAATTAAAAGCCTAAGCAGCCTGTCAAACTGCTCCGGTGCGTCCTCCAGGTGCAGCTCACGCTCCCCGCCCTCATATGGCCAATAACGGCAGATGTAGTCAATATGGGCAAAGGCATCAAAGTCACGCTTTTGCTCCAGGCAGGTAATGCTGTCGTGCAAAAACTCCTCCACAATCTGCTGACGCGTACGGCCCTCATAGCAGACAGGCTCGTATAAATCGCGTCCACCAATGCAATGGATAGAGGCAAGAACATAATCAAAAGCATGGTCCTGCGCCACCTTGGTGTCCTCAGCTGCAGTGTGCGTCTGCATGCCAATTTCAATGCCAATGAGCACCTTATCACTACATAAGGGCATAAAGCGCGAAAAGTATTCGTCTATATCAAAGGTAAATGCCTGCGGATTAGTGGGATAATCATAATCCCAGTGCTCTGTGACCGTCATGCCGATTCCCTGCGCCGTAGCGGCAGCGATGGCGTCAGCAAAGGTCATCTCGCTATCGCACGAATAATCGCAGTGCATATGTGTATCAAATATCATTTAGTGCATCATCCTTCCGTAAATTATATTGTATCAAATTGAAACGAAAAATCAACGGGAAAAGATAACGATTTTTATTAATTAACACAAAAATTACAGGTACGTTAGCAATAGGTAAACAGCATTTACGATTAACTGCTACATACAAAAAAACGCGGGCCGCCCCTGCTGCCCGCGTTATCATTACAATTTATGTATTTTACACATTAAAGCGGAACTCGACAACATCGCCGTCCTGCATCACATAATCCTTGCCCTCCAGGCGTACCAAGCCCTTTTCGCGCGCTGCCGCCTTGCTGCCACAGGCAACCAGGTCATCATACGACACAATCTCGGCACGGATAAAGCCACGTTCAAAATCAGTGTGGATTTTGCCCGCTGCCTGCGGTGCCTTGGTATTTTGCTTAATCGTCCAGGCACGCGATTCAATCTCGCCTGCGGTAAGGAAGGTCATAAGTCCCAAAAGCTTAAAGCCTGCCTTAATCAGACGGTCCAGACCGGTTTCCTCAAGGCCCGCCATCTCCAGATATTCCCTGGCCTCATCCTCAGGTAGTTCGGCAACATCGCTTTCCATCTTGGCCGAAACCACGATAACCTCAGAGCCTTCTTCAGCGGCATATTTTTTGACAGCCTGTACATGCACGTTAGCAGACGTATCTGCTACCTCGCCCTCTGCCACGTTAGTAACATATAACACTGGCTTCATAGTCAAAAGATGCAGCTCGCCTAAAAACTCCTGCTCCTCGTCCGTCAAACCCAAACGGCGTGCTGGCACAACGTCCGACAGACCGGCCATAACCTTTTCCATTACAGCCTGCTCTAGCTTAACCTTTTTATCACCGGTCTTTGCCAGCTTCACCAGACGCTCCTGGCGTTTCTCTACAGTTTCCATATCAGCCAGGCACAGCTCGGTGTTGATAATTTCAATATCACGCAGGGGATCGATGCTGCCTTCTACGTGGGTAATATTGCCATCCTCAAAGCAGCGTACAACCTCGGCTACTGCATCCACCTCGCGGATGTGCGACAAAAACTTATTGCCCAAGCCTTCGCCCTTGCTGGCACCCTTAACCAGGCCGGCAATATCCACAAAGCGCATGGCCGCAGGCACAATCTTACGCGACTTGAACATCTCGCTTAAGACATCCAGACGCTTGTCTGGAACATCAACCACGCCCACGTTAGGCTCAATAGTGCAGAAGGGATAATTGGCTGCTTCAGCCCCGGCCTTAGTAATAGCATTAAAAAGAGTGCTCTTGCCCACGTTAGGCAGGCCTACGATACCAACCTCTAAATTTGTACTCACTTAAAATCGCTCCTCGTCTATATATTAGTGTGCTTAAAACTCTATATCTAATATATTTTACAATAATCCCCTGCCATATGCAACAAAAAAGAGACGGCCACGCAGACCGCCCCTCTAATCGCTAACGCAAGAGCCAGGCACTGAATCAGAACAGCTCCAATTCTCTTTCAGCAAACACACCGGTAACAGGGTTCAGCTTAGCTTCTACCTTTTTATATTTGGGAGTAGAAAACTTTGCTTCGTAATAGGTGTTATTACCTTCTTTTTCAGTCTCAATCACAATGTTTTGGGCATCGGGATAGGCTTCCAAAATAACCGCCTTGATATCCTCGGCAGTTTTAACGATAGTGGTGCTGCCTGCGATGTTGCTGCCTTTGATTTCTACTTCCTTCACCTTAGCGGTAGCAGTGATAACCTCCACCTCATATTCCAGATAGTTATCGTTGTCGCGGAAGTTGAGCACGGTTTTATCACCATCCTCCTTGTAGCCATACATTACTGCGGCAGCAGGCACCTCGGTGCGGGCAGCGTCAATAATGCCTTGCTGCTTGCTTTGTGTGGGAGCGGCCATAGCCACAGCGCTCACAGCCATAACGGCCAAGGCAGTTACTAAAAGAATAAATTTTTTCAGCATCTTAATCACCCTTTCATTAATTCACAAATTATTTATGTTGCATTAAACGGTTAGCATAATTACGCATTGCAGGGTCGGCAACCTGCTTAAAATCTGCAGGCGGCAAAGCGAAGGCTGTCTCGCTATCCACCTGGTCCGAAACCTCTACTACATTAAACATAGGCAGATAGCTTACCTCGTAACCCTTCCAGTTAGCGGTATCCTTTTCATAATAAAAGCTGAGGGTATTAGTACCCTTGGTCATCTTGTCGTAATCCCAGCCGGTAACGACGTCGTTGCCACCCTCAGGACGGTTATTAAACCAGCTTACCAGCGTTTCGGCAAAGGCCATGCTCATTCCCGGCAGCTCAGGAATGCGGTCATAGGTTTTATTGGCATAGTCAATAGTATACCAGTAGCCACCACGGACAAAGCTGACGGTATCCTTAACCACCTTGCCCTCACCATCTGTTTTGGTGATACGTTCGGCGTTAATGCCCTTGGCTTCGTTATATTCTGTACGGTTGGTAATTTTTTGCTGTGCCGGTGTCAGCTTGGCATAGGCCTCGGCGGTGAGCACGTCGCGCATGTCAATAGTCTGCGTAACCACCAGATGCACGGGATGCTTATCACTGTTCAAGGTCTGCCCCAAAAGCTGGTAGGTGCGCTGACCGGGGTTATAGGCAAAGGCCGCTGCAGCACACATCAGTGTAAACACCAAGGTTAACAGTAATACGGATAGAGATTTTTTCATCAAGTTCACCTCATCAATCTTATATAGCTACATTATAGCATGCTAGGCAGGCTATCGGACAAATGTCAAAAAAAAGTCACAATTATAAAGAAAATCCCGCAACCTGACGGTTACGGGATTATTCATTTTCGTTTGTTGCCTAAGCCTTATTCGCAGGTGAACGGCAGCAAAGCAACGCAGCGAGCGCGTTTGATTGCTACGGTCAGTTGGCGTTGGTGCTTAGCGCAGGTACCGGAAATACGACGCGGTAAAATCTTGCCGCGCTCGGTGATGTAGCGTTTCAGCTTAGAAGCATCCTTATAATCGATTTCTTCTACTTTATCAACACAGAAGCTGCATACTTTTCTTCTGGGTCTTCTGCCTCTTTCACGTTTCATTGCATAACCTCCCTTAAATTTAGAATGGTATTTCCTCATCAAAGGGAACCGTTTCGCCTAACGCCCCCATGCCACCGTTTGGCGCCGGTGCGGCATTGGCAGGACGTACAGCATTGCTATGTGCGGCAACGCTATCAGCCTTGCGTTCAATGAACTCAAAGCGGTCAGCAATTACCTCGGTGGCATAACGTTTCGTGCCATCCTTTGCATCATAGCTGCGGATTTGCAGGCGGCCTTCTACCAGCACGCGCTGCCCCTTTGTGAGACTGTTACCGCATGTCTCGCCTTGCTTACCCCAAATAATTACCGGGATAAAATCGGCTTCTCTCTGGCCTTCCTGATTGGCAAAAGGTCTGTCTACTGCGAGAGTAAACTGACAAACTACCTTGCCGGTAGTAGTATAACGTACTTCCGGATCTCTGGTGAGTCTGCCTAAAAGAATAATCCTATTCATGATTATTCACCCTTTCTGATAATCATATGGCGCAGTACTTCATCGGTAATTTTCATAACACGATCAAGTTCTTTAACAGCAGCGGCTTCAGCCTGGAAGGTTACGAGAACATAGATACCTTCATTCAGGTCCTGAATCTCATAAGCAAGGCGTTTTTTGCCCCAACGATCGGTTTTTTCTACATTACCACCGTTTGCAGTGATCAGCTTTTCAAACTTAGCAACAACTGCCTCGAAAGCTTCCTCTTCAACGGGTTTAACGATGTACATGACTTCGTATGCGTTCACGAAATCACCTCCTCCTTTGGACTTTGGCTCCCCTCTTAGGTGGGAGCAGAAGAAGTATATATAATATATACAAGCTTAATAATTATATCACCTGTTTTGACGCATTGCAAGAGGCTGCCTATATTTTTTTTACAAAGGTCTTACAGGCTGCGGATTTTCTTGCGCAGCGGCAACACGCTGGCCGGACTCACTGAGAGCTCATCAATTCCCATACGTACAAAGGCTTCAGTCAGTGATAAATCTGCTCCCAGCTCGCCGCAGATGCCACACCAGATACCGGCCGCATGAGCAGCATCCGCTGTCATTTGGATCAGGCGCAAAATGGCAGGATGATGCGCGTCAAAAAACGGCTCCAGAGTTTGGTTCTGGCGGTCAATAGCCAGCGTATACTGGCTCAAATCGTTAGTGCCGATGCTGAAGAAGTCAACCTCCTTAGCCAAGGCATCAGCAATGAGCGCGGCAGCAGGAGTTTCTATCATTATGCCCACTTCCATTTTGGGGTCAAAGGGTACGCCTGCATATTTCAGCTCTGCCTGCACCTCGCGCAATACGGCACGTGCACGGCGCACCTCATCAACGCTGATAATCATCGGAAACATTACTGCTACCTTACCATAAGCGGACGCGCGGCAGATAGCGCGCAGCTGGGTGGCAAACAGCTGCTGCCTTTCCAGGCAGATGCGGATCGCACGATAGCCCAAGGCCGGGTTTTCCTCCTTTGGCAAATCAAAATAAGCAGCCTGCTTATCAGCACCAATATCCAAGGTGCGGATAATAACGCGTTTGCCTGCCATCGTCTCGGCAGCAAGCTTATATTTTTCCAGCTGCTGCTCCTCAGTAGGATAATCGCTGCTTTCCAGATACAAGAATTCACTGCGGAAGAGACCCACGCCTTCGGCATCGTTGGCCAGCACGCTCGCTAAATCGCCGGTGCTGCCAATATTGGCGTAAACATTTACCTGCAATCCGCCGCCGGTAATGCTCTTTTTACCCTTGAGCTCCTCCAAAAGCTTTTTGTGCTGCGCATCATCAGCAATCTTTTTTTGAATGCGCGCAACAGTCTGCTCGTCAGGGTCCACAAAAACCTCACCCGTATAGCCGTCTACAGCAATAGCCTTGCCATCATATTCATCGCCAATCACCGCGCCGGTGCTGACAACAGCAGGAATACCTATCGTCCTTGCCAAAATCGCCGTATGCGAATTAACGCTGCCCGCCGCCGTAACAAAGCCGAGCACGCGCGATTTATCCAGCTGTACCGTCTCACTTGGTGCCAAATCATCGGCAGCAAGAATATATTTACCATCACTCTTTTCCCAGGTGCTGCCTGCCTGTCCCAGACACGTCAAAACCTTGTTTGATATATCCTTGACGTCGGCCGCACGTGCACGCATATAATCATCCTCCATCGAAGAGAAGATTTCTGCGAAATTTGCTGCCGTTGCCTGTACTGCGTATTCTGCATTAACGCTCTGTGTACGGATGATGCCTTCTACAGATTCTATATAATCCAAATCCTCCAGCATCACCTGGTGAATTTCAAAAATTGCGGCATTATCCCTGCCCACATCAATTACTGCCTTGTCATACAAGGCTGCCAGCTTGGCAATGGCCTCCTGACGCGCCTGTTGAAAACGCTCCACCTCTGCCTCAGCATCAATGACCTTACGGCGCTTAACCTCTGCCGCGCTACGGCGCAGCACTGCCAGCGTTCCCAGCGTCACGCCGCCGCAAACGCCTTTACCTTTTAGTGAAAGCATCTTAGCACCTCACAATCCAAATTATAAATTAGCCTTAAAGAAAGCCTCCAGAGCAGCAGCTGCTGCCTCCTCGTCCGCACCCTCGCAGGCAACGGTCACTTCCTCACCTTTTTTCACTCCCAGTGCCATAACACCAAAAATGCGCTTTAAATCACCCTTTTTGCTGCCCTTGGCAATGCTGGTGCTGCTGGAAAATTTAGCAGCCTCCTTCACCAAAAGTCCTGCAGGACGGGCATGAATACCGGCGGGGTCAGTAATGACATAAGTAAATTGTTTCATAGTATATTCCTCCTTATTCTTCGTTAACCTTTTGCTTGAGCAGGCCCATCAGCACAGCGCTGAGCACGCTGCCAGCTGCCAGGGCCACAAAATACATGGGCCAGTTTTGCACCACACCAAAAACAAACACGCCACCATGGGGAGCAGGCACGCTACAACCAAAGGCTGCCGAAAGCGCGCCGGCCACCGCGCTGCCAACAGCACAGGTAGGAATTACGCGCAGGGGGTCACTGGCCGCAAAGGGAATGGCGCCCTCAGTGATAAACGACAAACCCATAATAAAGTTAGTCAGACCGGACTGACGCTCCTTAGCCGTGAACCTGTTTTTAAAGAGCACCGTACACAGTGCGATAGCAATAGGAGGCACCATGCCGCCAATCATAACCGAAGCCATAATGCTGCTGCTTACCGCGCTACCATCCGCAGCTGCCAGCGAGGCTGTGCCAAAGACGTAAGCCGCCTTGTTCAACGGACCGCCAAAGTCAATAGACATCATACCGCCCAGCACAAAGCCCAGTAGAATCTTGCTGGTGGTGCTCATCCCGGCCAAGGCTGCTGCCAGCCATTGGTTAAAGGCCGCGGTTGGCGGATTGATGATGTAGGTCATAATAACGCCCACCAGCAAAAGCCCTATTACAGGATACAACAAAATCGGCTTTAAGCCTTCCAGGCTATCGGGCAATGCTGCAAAAAGCTTGCGCATAGCGATGATAAGATAACCGGCGATGAAGCCGGCAAAGAGCGCGCCAAAAAAGCCACTGCCGCCACTGGCAGCGATAAAGCCGCCCACGATGCCCGGCATGAGCGCCGGACGCTCGCCAATGCTCATAGCGATGTAGCCCGCCAAAATAGGCATCATCATGCCAAAGGCCAGACCGCCGATGTTTTTGAAAAAGGCTGCCAAGGGCGTACCGCTACCAAACTGCGCCGTACCGGCATATTCCATATCCAGCAAAAATGCCAGCGCGATTAAAATACCGCCGCCTATAACGAAGGGAAGCATATGCGATACACCGTTCATCAAATGCTTATAGATCTGCCTGCCCAAGCTTTCACCAGCTACTGCTTCAGCAGTGGCTGCCATGGTCTCACCCTTACCGCTGTACACAGGCACGTTCCCGGCCAAAACCTCTTCAATCAGCTCCTTAGGCTTATTGATACCATCAGCCACCTTTACAAAGAGAACCGGCTTACCGGCAAAGCGCTCCACAGGAACGTTCTTATCTGCTGCCACGATAATGCCTTCGGCCTTGGTAATATCAGCAGCTGTCAGCTTGTTTTTGACGCCACCGCTGCCGTTAGTTTCCACCTTCATCGCCACGCCAAGCTTTTCGCCCATCTCCTGCAGCGCCTCGGCCGCCATGTAGGTGTGGGCAATACCGGTCGGACAGGCAGTAACGGCCAGCACCAGCCTTTTCTCTGCCTGCTGCGGTTCTTCCTGCTCCGTGGGAACTTCTTGCGCTTCGGCAGCTTCCTCTGCCAGCTTAGCAGCCTCATATTTATCTATAACCTGCAAAAACGCTTTAGCATCCTGCGCCGCCAAAAGCTCTGCGCGGAAGTCATCGTCCATCAGCAGCATACTCAGACGACTGAGTACGTCCAGATGCACATTATCCTCGGTATCAGGCGCGGCAATCAAAAAGAATAGCTTGGCAGGCTCGCCATCTAAGCTGTCAAAATCCACACCCTGCGGCACCACCATCGCCGCAAGACCCGGGGCACGCACCGCACCAGTCTTGGCGTGGGGAATAGCAATCCCTTCGCCAATGCCGGTACTGCCCTCGGCCTCACGTGCCAGCACACAATGTTTATATGCTTCAACGTCAAACAGATTACCGCCTGCTGCCATCAGCGATACCAATTTTTCCAAGGCAGCAGACTTATCAGCCACCTGTACTGCCAAATCAATGCTTTGTTCTTTCAGCAAATCAACTATCTTCATACTGTTCCCCTTTCGGCAACTCATCTACTATAATCTGCGCCAGCAGCCTGTCTACATCCGCCTGCGTTGCCAACCAGTCCTTAAAGGCGCTGGCACTGCCTGCGGCCACACCCAGGCGTAAGGCCTGCGCGTACGCTCCTGTTTTTAGATAGCCTGCCAAAAAGCCTGCCACCATGCTGTCACCAGCACCTACAGAATTAACCAGGTGTCCCGCTGGTGACGCACAGCGATATACTATTCCTGCTTCATCCAGCAAAATTGCGCCGTCCGCCCCACGCGAAACCAGCACGTTGCGAGCACCCATAGTTTGCAGGCGGCGGGCAGCACTCACAATATCCTCTGTCGTCCTTAGTGGCGGCAGATTAAAAAATTCCCCCAGCTCCTCGTGGTTAGGCTTAATAAGAAAGGGATGATAGGGCAGCACCTTCAGCACCAGCTCACCTGTGGCATCCACTACTGTGCGCACGCCCTTGCCAGCTACAAGACGCATAATCTGCTCATAAATATCCTTGGGGAGAGCAGCCGGTATACTGCCTGCTAAAACCAACACATCTCCTGCATGCAGCTTTTCCAGCTGCGCGAACAGCTGCGCTAGCTGCGGCGCGCCAATCTCCGGCCCACTACCGTTAAGCGCTGTTTCGGGAGAACCGGCTATTTTAACGTTAATGCGCGTATAACCGTCTTCAAGACTGATAAAGCTATGTCCTGCCCCCTGCAGCGTCACCAAGCGTCTAAGCTCTGCGCCGCTAAAGCCGGCTACAAAGCCCAGCATAACAGATGCCACGCCCAGGTTTTGCAGCACCAACGACACATTAATCCCCTTGCCACCCGGATAAATGTGTTCACTCTGCGTGCGGTTGATGGCGCCTACGGCAAAACCATCTGACTGCACCACATAATCCAGCGAGGGATTAAAGGTTACTGTATAAATCACCTGCTGTTCACCTCCGCCATATGAATATTTATTAGTTTTTCTCAGCTCAACTTACAATTCACCGATATTATATAATATCTTACCTGCTAAAATCAATCTTGTACAAGTAAAGAAAATGTGTCAAAGCGAGGCGAGATTTATTATTTTGCTAATGATTGTCTCTTTTGCTGTCAGCGTGCTACAATATGCTTAAAGCTGGAATAGCTAAAGGAGGAATATGCTATGAAATGTGATTGTGCCAACTGTCCCACCCACGCCTGCTACACCAAGGGCGTCAACTGTACAGGCCTGCCGCTCGAAGACGTACGCGCTGCCTACACCGACGAGGAGCTAAAGCTTATGCAGGCCGCCGCTTATGTTGAAGGCACCTTTTACAGCAACGTCTGCCGTCTGCAGGAAACTGCCGAATTTGCCAAGGCCATGGGCTACAAAAAGCTGGGGATGTCCTTTTGCATTGGTCTGAGCGAGGAAGCACGCTACATCGCCAAATATTTTACCCAACAGGGCTTTGAGTTTTACAGCGTATGCTGTAAAAACTGCAGCTTTCCCAAAAAAGAGCTGAACTTAAAGCAGGTAAAGCCTGAGCTTGAGCACGAAGCGATGTGCAACCCCAAGTTCCAGGCAAAATTTTTGGCCGAAAAGGGCGTGGAGCTATATATTTCGGCTGGTCTATGCGTAGGCCACGATGCCATTTTTAACATGAACGCCGCAGGCCCTGTGACCAACCTGGTAGTCAAGGACCGCCTGCTTGCCCACAATCCGTTAGGAGCCATTTATTCACGCTACTGGAAGCGCAAGCTCGGTATTGCTGACGATAATGAGGTTTGAGACAAGACTTTAAAACAATATATTGACTAAGCTTTAAGCGTTCTGCCCTATACAAGTAGAACGCTTTTTTATTTCAAGAAGCTACACGCCTCTGCTTGACAATTTTGCCATGTGCTTATATAATTACCTTTGTTAATTACTTTTGGTAATTATAATTTTGTAAAGGATCATAAAGCAATGACTAATACACTATCGATAGCAGCTGTAAAGCAGCTGCTGACCGCCTGTCACGAGGCCAGACGCGTCACCGAGCTGCAGCCGCCACTGCCGGCAGGACTGACACCGGCCAATCTCAAGGTACTGGACTGCATTGACCTGTTGGCGCAGCAGGGCACAGGTGTCAAGGTAAGTGACATCGCCACCACCATGCAGGTCACCCGCCCGGGAATTACCCGCCTGGTGCGCGAGCTGGAAGCAATAGGCTGCGTACAAAAAATTGCTGATGCTGCGGACGGCCGCATCGTGCGCCTGCAGCTTACTGCTGACGGTCACCGCCTGCACGCCTACTATATCAACCAATATCACAGCTGGCTGGCGCAGCAGCTCACGAATATCAGTGAAGAGGATATCACCACCACCGCCACCACCATCGCCATATTATACAGCATTATGAGCAGCAGACGCCCCCAGCTCAGTGGCGAAGCACCACAAATTTCTGCTAAGGAGGCCAATAGCAATGCCTGATAAAGAACAAAACAAACGCGTGCTGGATGCACGCCTCTTACTATCTATCATCGCCGCTGGCATTATGTCCTTTAGCGGCGTCGTTGTCGAAACTGCAATGAACGTCACCTTTCCTACGCTCATGCATGAATTCAATATCGGCACCTCGCTCGTACAATGGATCACCACCGGCTATCTGCTGGTACTGGCGCTCATCATCCCTGCATCAGCCTATTTAAAGCGTACCTTTGCCACACGCAGGCTGTTTATAACAGCTATCAGCAGCTTTTTGGCAGGCACACTGCTGGCTGCCTGGTCCCCCTGCTTTAACGCCCTGCTCTTTGCCCGCATCCTGCAGGGAGTTGGCACAGGCATTGCCCTGCCCATGATGTTCAACATCATCCTGGAGCAGGTTCCCGGCGAACGCCTGGGCTTTATGATTGGTGTAGGCTCGCTCATTACCGCCATGGCTCCTGCTGTCGGTCCGTCGCTTGGCGGCCTCATCGTCAGCTACTTTGGCTGGCGCATGATTTTTGTCAGCCTGCTGCCCTTTTTAGTGATTTCTGCCATCCTTGGTATTAAAAATATTTCTCAGGCCGGTACGCTTGCAAGCGGTAGCAAATTCAACATTCCGCTTTATATTCTGCTCGTTATCGGCTTTAGCAGCCTAATTTTCGCCACCACGCTCGCTTCAGCAGATGGCTGGCTCAGCAGCAAAGTACTGTCCCTCTTCTTCCTTTGCTTCGCGTCCCTCGCCCTATTCTACCGCCTATCGCTAAAAAGCTCCGCACCACTACTACGCGTAGAAATTTTTCGTTATACCCCCTACGCCCTCAGCGCCATCAGTCTGCTTTTAGTCAGCTTCATCTGCCTGGGTCTGGGCTTTTTAATTCCCAACTACGCCCAGTTGGTATCACACACCGATGCCTTTACCGCAGGCTGCCTGCTTTTACCCGGCTGCCTGTTGGGTGCGGCCCTGGCCCCCATCAGCGGCCGCCTGTTGGATAAATTCGGCGCGCGGCGCCCCATCCTCATCGGCAATTTATCTATACTGCTTTCAGTAGTCTGCTACAGCCTTTATCCCGGTGAGCTAAGCTCACTGCTGTTTGTTGTCTTTTATTTATTCTTTGCCTTCGGACAGGGGTTTTCTATGGGTACCACTATGACCAACGGTCTGTCACAGCTACCAAAGGAGCTTAACGCTGACGGCAACGCCACCATGAATACACTGCAACAGCTGGCCGGCGCAGTCGGTACCGCCGTCATCAGCACCATTGTGGCAGCAGCGCAGGCAGCAAACCCGCAAAGTCTGGCAGCAGCCACCATGACAGGCAGCAGACACGGCTTTGGGCTGCTCGTCTGCAGCGCTATCATCATCCTCGCATGCTCGCTGAAAGTTTTTGCCCTTACCGGCAAAAAAACAAAATAAAAAGGCTGCGCTTCTCACCGTCAGCCCTTTAGCTAAAAAACCGCTCCCTGCGCACAGCTGCGCAAAGAGCGGTTTTTATTTTTCTACAAGCCTGGCAGCTTATTTATTTTTACGCTGCTTTAATGGCTTATATTCTTTCCCTTATTTTTTCGCAATCCTGGCAGCTGGTTTACTTTTATACGCTACCTTAAGCGGATTACGCTCTTTCCCTTATTTTTCGTCAATGTGGTATACCTGCAGCAATTATCATCGCCGCAACGGATTATTTCTTTTTCAGGAAGCTCATCATGCCACGCAGACGGGCACCAACCTGCTCAGCCTGGGTTTGTGCTGCATGACGACGCATAGCGTTGAACTGCGGACGACCACATTGGTTTTCCAACAACCATTTTTTAGCAAAGGTACCGTCCTGGATTTCCTTCAGCACCTGCTTCATTTCAGCCTTAGTAGCATCGGTGATGATGCGCGGACCGGTTACATAGTCACCATATTCAGCAGTATCGGAAATAGAATGACGCATCTTGGCCATGCCACCTTCGTACATCAGGTCAACGATGAGCTTCATCTCATGCATACATTCAAAATATGCGCTTTCAGGTTCATAGCCTGCTTCAACCAAGGTTTCAAAGCCAGCGTTCATCAGAGCACAAACACCGCCGCACAGTACAGCCTGCTCGCCAAAGAGATCGGTTTCGGTCTCTTCACGGAAGGTGGTTTCCAAAGCGCCGGCGCGAGTACCGCCAATGCCCTTAGCATAGGCCAGAGCCAGGTCATGAGCCTTGCCGGTCGGATTTTGGTAAGCGGTTACCAGTACAGGAACACCGCTGCCTTCGGTGTAGGTGCGGCGTACCAGGTGGCCAGGTCCCTTAGGAGCAACCATGAATACGTCTACATCAGCAGGCGGAACGATCTGACCGAAGTGGATGTTGAAGCCATGGGCAAAGGCCAGAGCATTGCCTGCTTCCAGGTTCGGAGCAATATCGTTCTTATAGGTAGCAGCCTGCTTTTCATCAGGAATCAGCATCATGATGATATCGGCAGCCTTAGCAGCCTCAGCAGCAGTCATAACAGTCAGGCCGGCAGCCTCAGCCTTAGCCCAGGATTTGGAGCCTTCATACAGGCCGACAACGACGTTAACGCCGCTTTCCTTCAGGTTCAGGGCGTGTGCATGGCCCTGAGAGCCATAACCGATGATGGCAACGGTTTTGCCATTCAATAATTCCAGATTTGCATCGCTGTCATAATACATTTGTACCATTTTTCATACCTCTTTCTTTACTTGTTCTTTTATTTATAAATATTTAAATTAAAATATTTCCCTTATTCTATGGCCGCGTCTTGTGCGCGTTTCCTTTAATGTTCTACCTGAACAAAATCATCCACGGCAGCGCCTGCCGCCACCATGGGTTCAACCAGGTCACCCTGCTCGACAATCGCTTCAATAACGAAAGGCTTGTTAGCCCTGCGCGCCTGTGCCAGTGCTTCCTTAAATTCGTTGCAGGTCGCCGCGCGCCTGCCACCCGCACCACAGGCATGGGCAAAGCCGATAAAATCAAATTCTGTCAGAATGGTGGATGAATAGCGCTTGCCGTAAAACAGCTGCTGCCACTGACGCACCATACCCAGGCAGCTGTTGTTAATAACGATGCTGATGAGGTTTTTGCCCTCACGTGCCGCCGTATACAGCTCCATACCTGTCATCTTAAAGCCACCGTCGCCACAGATATGCACAACCTGCGTGCCGTCATCCACGGCAAATGCCGCTCCCAAGGCACCCGGCAGACCAAAGCCCATGGTGCCACAGCCACCGCTTGTCAGGTGGTGACGTGGTTTATCCACAACCAGGTGCTGCGCTGCCCACATCTGATTTTGACCGACGTCAGTAACATACACAGGATTTTCACCAGCAAAGCTACGGCTCAGCTCCTGCATCAGCCAGGGAGCCGTAAGACGTTTACCCTCCAGCAGGCTACGGTCCTCCTTAGAATCCCAGGTGCGTATCTGCTGCCACCAGCCGCCGTGATCGCCAATCTGCACCAGCGGCAACAGGCTTTGCAGCGTCTCTTTAACGTCACCCATAACGGGAATACCCACAGCCACATTTTTATCAACCTCTGACGGGTCAATATCCAGCTGAATAATTTTCTTCTGACCAACATAACGGTTGCGGTCACCGGTCACACGGTCGCTGAAGCGGCTGCCTGCAACCACCAGCACATCCGCATGCGACACCGCCATATTCGAAGCAATGTGGCCATGCATACCAGTAAGGCCCAAGGAATGCTCATCCGATTCGGGATACACGCCTACGGCCATCAGCGTGTTAACGACCGGTAAATCCGCCTTGTGCGCCAGCTCCAGCAACTCGGCCTGCGCCCCGCTGTTTACTGCGCCGCCACCCACCAAAAGCACAGGTCTCTGCGCCTTGTTAAGGATTGCAGCAGCATGCTCCAGCTGCTCAGCCGTCGCCTTAGGCAATTGCTTCTTCGTAGCAAACGGCTCTGGCTCTGTCCATTCCAGCTCCTCCACCTGCACGCTGCTGGGAACATCCACCAGCACGGGACCAGGACGTCCCTCGCGGGCCAGTGCGAAGGCCCTGCGCAATGCCGGCAGCAGCTCTTCCTTACTGCGTACCAGCATATTATATTTAGTAATCGGCATCGTTACGCCAACTATATCGATCTCCTGGAAGGAATCGCGTCCTAACATGCTCACGCCAACCTGCCCCGTAATCGCCACTAGCGGAATGGAGTCCAGATACGCTGTTGCCAGACCGGTAACGATGTTGGTCGCGCCCGGACCGGATGTGGCAATGCAGACACCTGTTTTGCCACTGGCACGCGCATAGCCATCAGCTGCGTGAATAGCACCCTGCTCGTGCGCCGTGAGCACATTTTTGAGCGGTGCCTTATATAACGCGTCATAAAGTGGGATGACCGCGCCGCCGGGATAACCAAACACCGTGTCTGTTCCCTGCTCCAAAAGCACCTTAACTATAGCCTCTGAACCCTTCAGCTTCATCAACAAATCCCCCTTACGCCATGGTTGCCACAGATGTTACTGCGACCTGCTTTTCCAAAAGCTTGGCCACCTGGGCGGCAGCCACATTTACCAATTGGATTTCCAGCTTCACCCTGTCGTCCTCGGCATCCATATGCAGGGAACGCACCCTTGCACCCTGCTTAGACAGCACGCACAATACGCGCGGCAAAAAGGTTTCATCATTGTGACCGGTTACCAGTACTTTTTCAAACATGTTAATTCCTCCAATCAAGAACACCTAAATAGCATTTATACGTTAGATTTTGATGGACTTTTCGGGAGTAGTATAACAAAAACGCCCCTGCATATATATGCAGGGGCGTATAATACGCGGTACCACCCTAATTTATCACTTTTGCACCAGTCCATCAACCGGCTCGGAAATAACGCATCCGTTGCGCATCAGTCTACTTGCAATGCTTTCGCTGACGAGTTCATGGGTGATTTAATCAACAAGGCTTTGTACCGGTTTGCACCAAACACCGGCTCTCTAAAACTCCGCGCTCATCTTTAGTCCCAATCATAACCTTTGTAAATCGATTTGAAATTACTGATACTATACACTCTTTTCACAGCTTTGTCAACTACTTTTCGCAAAATCTTTTTTATTTCCTGTTTTAGTCATTTGCAAAACACATTTCATGGAATTTGTACGCAGTCTGCGTACTTTTTTGGACAAAAGAAATTTTTGCGTCACCAGCAGCTAGACAAAGTTTATCACAACTTTTTAATAAAGGCTTCTACACGGTCCAGCACCTGCTGTACATAATCCTGCTTATATTCTGCTACCATGGCCTTCATTTCTGCTACCACATTATCTGCCACCTTAGGGTTTAGCGCAGACCTGTAGCTGGCAGCCAGCAGACCTTCAGCACTGCCGTCCGTGCCTGCCAGAGCGCACAGCTTTTCATAAAGCGGCGTATTTTTAGCTGCAGCCAGCTGCACAGCAGCCAGCCATAATACATTATTCAGCTTAAAATGTACCCTGCCCTTTAAGTGCTTCATAGCTACGCCAGGCTCTGCCAATACAAGGTCTGCATTAGCAAAGCTCAGACGGTAGCCAAAGGTATCAGCAATCTCACAGTGTAGCTGCAAATTCTCACTCAAGGCCTGCGCATCCTTCAAACCATCAAGGCAGATAGCACTCAGCTTAATGCCATTACGCTGCAGCTCGTTGGCAATAAGGTAATGCTCCTGCGGAGTCAGCACCTTGCCTGGCTTGGATAAGGCCAGCTCAAAATCGATGTCCCAGGGAGTATTTTTGAGATAGGAATTATAGATAAACTGGATATGCATAATAGCTTCGCCATATTCCAGCACAATGCGATGCAGCTCGTTTTCGCTAAAGGTTATTTTGCTGCTGCCAGCCTTAAATTCAGCATTCAGATACGATGCATGCACTGCGGCACGGAAGGTGTCGTTAAATTGCTCAAAACGCTTGTCCACAGCTTCATCCGACAGCTTTTCAATTTCTAGGTTTATCTTTTCACTGCAGTCAAAGCCAATCATGCTGTAACCATATAACAGCGCCTTGACAATCTCCTCCTCCGTCCTCAGTCCGGCAGCATTAGCACCATAGCCTTCCCTATAGCCAGTCTCCAACACACCCCAGGTGGCAGTATCCACTGCCTCCAAAAAGTTCCGCTGCAGGGCTTCGCTGTCCTCCGGCGTAAAATCCACCAATACAGGCTTCAGCTGACGCTTGGCAAACGCGCCGGTCACTACGGCCTCAGATACGCCCAGCCAGTCGCTAAAGCCAAGGCTCGTACCCTTACTGCCACAGGCCGAGGGTGCCGCCCACTTCACATAACGGCGTACAACGGCAGCATTATTAGCGTTAAGCTGCATAACGCTCACCTGCACCTTATCTGTCTCCGTCGTTGTTTCTACATCCTTCCACAGCTTGCCCAAGGCACCTTCTCCCTGCGATGCATACGCCAGGCGCCTGCCCTGCGCTGTATTAACCAGTGCCAGCCAAGCACCCTGCACCTCACACAGGGATGCTTCTATTACTTCGCCTGCAGCCTCGCGCAAAGCTGTCAGGGCTGCCTTTTGATTTAATGCCATAACCTAATCTGCCTCCATTTAATCACAATTATTCATGCTAATATTATCTACAAAAATTGCCCTTTTCGCAAGTAAAAACTAAAAATCCACGCTAAAAACCTGCGTTTGTATACAAAATCCACTATGTTCTGCCACGTTAGTCCTCATAACCGTCATTTTCACACTCCCTCATCCTTTATTTAGTGTCAGGTTATCAACAGTATTCACACACTTATCCACAGATTTTGTGCATAACTTTTAGCTATCTACAATTTATCCACCAGGAAATATTGTAAAAAATAGCCTGATTATGCACTTTTTCGCTATTTATCAACATCTTATGCACAACCTGTGGATAACTTTAATAACATTTCCCCTCACCTTTCCACAACCCAATATATAGTGATATTCTATGCTCAACAAATTTCCTTTTTACTATGTACGTCTGTCAAGTACATTTTCTAGGTACAGCTGTGCAAATTCCCCTAAATTTTTCTCCTTCAGACCGCAAAGTCCTTGTTTTTAGCTTTTAAAAAGTCTGAAAATAAAAATTGACGGTTAAATTTTTACATTTAACCGTCGCAAGCGCTATAAATTTACTATGAACATAAAATCGTCTACCCTGCTGAAGCCTTGGTTACCACAGGCCCAGCACATGCTGCAGCAGCAAGCTTACCACGCTGATGCCTACCCAACAGGCAAAGCCTAACGCTAATGGCTTGCTGCTGGTTTTAATAAGCTTGACGATATTGGTATTTAATCCCACTGCCGCCATAGCCAGCACAATCATAAACTTACTCAGCCACTT
Organism: Ruminococcus intestinalis; assembly: GCA_963657675.1. Taxonomy (GTDB): domain Bacteria; phylum Bacillota; class Negativicutes; order Acidaminococcales; family Acidaminococcaceae; genus Phascolarctobacterium_A. The sequence goes on along the minus strand of CAVKMV010000015.1, from coordinate 8,507 downwards.
TAAGGGAGCAAATACCTCCGCACCCACGCCAATGCCGGTTGCAACCGTTGTCACCAGCGACGCCAGCACAAAGTACAAAATAAAGCTTGGGAAAATATTTTTGATGCTCACAGCAGCCGCAGCATCCTGCTCCCTGCGGCTTACAAGATAACCAAGCACCATAGTAATGGGAATAATTGCCAATGTACGCGTCAGCTTTACGGTAACAGCCTTATCCAAGGTCGCTGTCCCCAGGCCAAACATAGCATCCCAGGTAGCAGCCGTCGCTGTAACGGACGAGGTGTCGTTTACCGCCGTACCGGCGAAAATGCCAAAGGCCTCACCGCTGGTCGTGTCAAAGCCCAGCACAGTTCCCAGCCAGGGAAACAGCAACGCCGCCACCACGTTAAAGAAGAAGATAACGCTGATGGCCTGCGCCACCTCCTCGTCATCTGCCTTAATTACGGGAGCTGTTGCCGCCACCGCACTGCCACCACAAATGGAAGAGCCCACACCTATAAGCGTAGAAATCTTCCCCGGCACGCGCAAAAGCTTATGCAGCATATAGGCTACAGCAAGCGAGGTGGCAATCGTGCAGACTATAATCGGCAGCGACTGCCTACCCGTCGCCAGCACCACCGAAATATTTAAGCCAAAACCCAATAAAATAACCGCATATTGCAGCACCTTTTTAGATACAAAGCCAATACCGGCCTTATAAGCAGCTGCAGGTGTCCAAAACGCTGCCACCAGCATACCCAGCAAAATTGCAAAGACAGGACCGCCAACCACCGGCACCAGCCTGCCCAAAAACCAGCAGGGAACTGCCAATACTAAGCATAGCGCTAGTCCTCTGCCCTTATCGTTGAGAAAAGCCAACGTATATACCTCCTAGTATAATATATTTATTGCCTAAACCTATGAACGTGACAAAACCTATTATAGCACATACAAGGAATGGTTAAAATATACTAAGAGTTTTATGAGTTATACTCTCCTCTGCTATAAGCCCCTGCCTGTAACAGGAGCGTTTTTCTATCCTTTTCCAAGCTCCCTGCGGCAGGCAGCACAATAGCCATACCATTCCAGGTTATGACCTACGATAGAAAAGTTTGTCTTACCTGCCAGCTGCTCCTCAAAGCCTGCTATGGGGCAGCTTTCCACCTCCACGACGCGATGGCAGGCCAGGCAGATAAGACGGTGCCTGTGACCCAATGCGTGCAGCACAAAGCCATATTTGCGTGCATCCGTCAAGTAGCTCTTTTCTGTTACGCCCTTTTGGGTAAAGCTTTCTAAAATGCGGTACACCGTCGAAAGGTTAATATCTGCTCCCTGCGTCAGCAGCCTGCTATAAATTTCCTCTGCTGTCAGTACGCCGTCCTGTGCCAGCAAAAGCTGCAGCACCAGCTGACGGTGCTTGGTAAACTTCAAGCCGTAGCGGTGCAAATACGCACCGCAGTCAGCCCTATCGTTTGCTATATCCACTCTATCACCCTCCTGCATCACAAGAGCGCCCGCAGCTCATTATAGGCTATCACTAAAAGCAGCAGTGCCACCGAAACCAGTGCCGTTACACCGCCAGGAGCTGCTCCCAGCCAGTACGAAAGCGTCAGTCCTGCCATTATGGCCACAAAGCTCAGCAGCATGGCCGCCAGCATGGTTACCTTAAAGCCCCTGCCCAGCTGCAATGCCGCCGCCACAGGCAGGGCTATAAGCGAGCTGATGACCAAAATACCCACCACGCGGATGGACACTGCGATCATCGCTGCCACCAGCAAAGCGAATACATAATTTATCAAGCGTGTTTTTACGCCGGCAATCTGCGCTCCGTCCTCGTCAAAGGTGAGCATCACCAGCTGCGGATACAAAAAGTAAATCGTTGCCAGCGCCACCATGCTGAGCACCGCCACGGCCATTACATCATCCGGCGTAACTGTCAGGATGCTGCCAAACAAAAAGGCCTCCACGTTGGTGTGCACCAGCCCGCTGCTGATAATGGTAATAGCAATACCCACGGACAGCGACAGGATAATCACCAAAATCAGCTCCGCATAGCGCCTGAAGCGCTGGCGCAGCATCTCTATCAAAAGGCCGAAAAGCGAGGTTACGACAAAGGCGCTGACAATAGGATTGGCCTTCACCAATAAGCCTACAGCCACACCGGCAAGCGATGCGTGTGCCAGGGTATCGCCAATCATGGAATAACGACGTAGCACCAAAAACATACCAATCATCGGGCAGACCAAGGAAATAAGCACCGATACGATAAACGCGTTTTGCATAAAGGCATATTCAAGCATGCAGTCCACCTCCCATATTGCCCATATTATTGGCGACATATTCGCGTAAATAGGCCTGCGGCGTGCAGAAATGCCCACGACCATTATTGATATGGTACATCCTGTCAGCATAGGGGGCGGCAAAGCGCAGGTTATGCTCCACCGTTATCAGCGTAATTCCCCTCTCGTGCAGGCTTTGCATAAAGGGATACAGCTCCTGCTGACTTTTGAGATCGATGCCCGTTGACGGCTCATCAAAAATCAACAAATCCGGCTTGCCCATCAAAGCACGTGCAATCAGCACCTTTTGGCACTGTCCGCCCGAAAGAGTACCAATGAGACGATTTTTTAATCCGTATACATGCATCTGCTCCAGCACGCGGCGTACAACGTCCCTGTCAGGCACACCAAGCACGCGGCGGTAGCATTCCATAACCTCGTCAACCGTTATAGGAAATTGGCTGTTGAGCGTTTCAAAGCGCTGTGGTACGTAGGCTGTGCGGGCAAAATCATTACGCACCTCGCCGCTTACAGGCGTAAGCAGACCCAAAAGCAGCTTGAGCAGGGTGCTTTTGCCACTGCCGTTTTCGCCGACGATGGCAATATATTCGCCATCCTCCACGCGCATATTGATATCCTGCAAAAGCTCGCTGCCAGGCTCATAGGTAAAATATACATGATCTAATTCCAACATAAATTCAAATTTTCTCCTTTAACCAGGTTCTCTGACGGCTTACACGCCAAAGATTTTGACAACTATTATAACGCTTTTGACACCAACATGCAAGTCATTTGCATTTAACTTGACACGACCTCATTTTAGTGCTATGATTACCCCTAATGTTAGTAAAGAAGCTGCCAGCTCTATATAGACTATATGGAGGAATATCTATGAGAAAAATTTTTACAATATTATTGCTATTTATCTGTTTCGTCCTTTTAGCGGGCTGTACCCAAAAACAGGAGCCACAGGAAGCAAATGGCAAGCTCAAGGTAGTAGTCACCTTTAACGCTATCAAGGAGCTGACGCAGGCAGTTGTCCATGATAAGGTGGAAATCATCACCCTCATTCCTGATGGCAGCGAACCGCATGACTTTCAGCCTACTACCAAAAGTATGCAGCAGCTCAGCAAGGCCGACGTACTCATTTACAACGGCGTTGGCATGGAGCCTTGGGTAGAAACAGCAGTGAAGGCAGCTGCCAACAAAAAACTGCTGGTGGTAAAAGCAGCCAAAAACGTTGACCTCATCCGCCTTACTGATAAGGATGCTATCAAGGAGCACGGAGAATATGACCCCCACACCTGGCTGAGCCTTTCCTGCGCCCAGACCGAGGTAAAAAACATCGCACAGTCCCTGGCACAGGCAGATAGCCAAAATGCCGGCTTTTATCTGCAAAATGCCAACGATTACAATGCGCAGCTTGCTGCCCTGCTGGCAAAATATCAACCACTATTTGCCCAAGCAGAACGCAAGGACTTTGTCACCGGCCACGCTGCCTTTGGCTATCTTTGCCGCGACCTGGGGCTGAAGCAGACCAGCGTAGAGGATGTTTTTGCCAGCGGTGAGCCCAGCGCGCAGCGTCTGGCAAAGCTTGTGGAATATTGCAGGAAGCATAAAATAAAGACTATTTTTGTCGAAGAAGCCGTCAGTCCCAAAATATCGGCTACCTTAGCCAAGGAGGTTGGCGCACAAACGCAGGCTATCCATACCATCGAAAGCAGTGATGGCACCAAAAGCTATGTAGATAGGATGCAGGAGAATTTAGAGCTGATTTATGCAAGCGTGAGGTAGAAAATGAAGTTAACTTCTAAAATTCCCTAAGCGCCATATGCGGCAACGGATAAATCCCAACTAAAAAAACGCTTCCCCATAACGGAAAAGCGTTTTATCTTACAAGCTTTAATTATTTGCGCACCTGTGACCACACAAACATCAACACTCCCAACCAAATAAAGCCAAAGGCTGTTGCCGTACTGCCGCTAAAGGGCTCGCCATAAACCAAAACGCCCAAAAGCAATGTAATAGATGGCGAAATATATTGCAAAAAGCCAATCAGCTTAAGCGGCAGCAGCTTGGCGCTTGCCGTAAAGAGTAACAGCGGTGTCGCCGTTGCCGCACCGGCACCAACCAAAAGGAGCAGCGTCACCATGTCGCAGGACTGGTATACATTACCGCCTACATTGCTAAGATAATACAAATATCCTGCCGCAAGCGGCGAAATGAGCAGCGTTTCCAGCATAATACTCGTCAGCGCCTGCGCCACAATAATTTTCTTAAGCAGGCCATAGCAGGCAAAGGTTATGGGCAGTCCCATCGCCACCCACGGCAGGCCGCCGTTAGTAACAATAATCACACCAATGCCAATGGCCGCACTGATAACCGCCGCCACCTGCAGCTTCTCCAGGCGTTCGTGCAAAAAGAGCACGCCAAACAGAACATTCATCAAGGGATTGATGTAATAACCCATGCTGGTTTCCACAATACGTCCTGCTTCTACCGCCCAAATAAAAATACCCCAGTTGAAGCTGATCATAATTGCCGCCAGCACCATGCAGCAGGCGGTTTTTTTCGTGCTGAAGATGGCCCTTGTTTCCTGTATAAACACCTGCAGCTTACCAGTTGCTAATAGCAGAACAAAGACAAAGACGGCCGACCACAAAAAACGGCTGGCCAAAATTTCCATAGCGTCCACGTGCTGCAACAGCTTCCAATAAACTGGCAGCACGCCCCAAAGTAGATAGGCAGCCAAGCCATACAAAATGCCCGACCTGTAATTATTGTCCATAAAATCCCCTCTAATCATATAATAGTGTAAACTATGACTTATTATAACACATCAAAAGAGCAGGGACAATTTATTTTGTACATCATTTTTGCAGCTTTTTAGGGATAGGGATTTGCGTTGCTATCGCAGCAGCCACGACAGGCAGCCACACCAAAAGCTGCATTACCACAGGCAGACCAAATTTATCGGCCAGCGCACCCAAAATGGTTACGCCAAAGCCGCCCAGGCCCACACTAAAGCCAATGGTCAGTCCCGAGGCCATACCTACGTTATTAGGCATCATGCACTGCGCCAAAATAATTGTCGTTGCAAATGAACCAATGATGAAAAAGCCTGCCGCAACCACGGAGCACATTGCCAAAACAGGCGTCGTAGCCACCGTAATGCCCAAAATTGCCGGAATACTGAGCGTGATGGAACCAAGCAGAATTTTGCGTGCCCCCAGCCTGTCGCTTAAAATAGAGCCGACATATGTACCTGCTACACCGCCAAGCAAAAAGCCTGATACCATACCGCTGGCAAACACAGGCTCAAAGCCGCGGAATTTGATAAAGAAAAGTGGCAGATAGGTAGAAATACCGCTATGGATAGACGAGCGCATAAAGATGAAAAACAAAATCAAGAACAAAGCCCAGTAGGACATCCCTTCACCTGTACCTGCTGCTGCCTTCTGTGCCTGCTTTTGCTCGTGCTCCCTATTAACGCGTACAAAGGCCGGCATAGCCTTGGCCATCACGGCAAAAACTAAAATACCGGGAATAGCAAAATACATAGTGTTATGTAAACCGCCCTCCAAGCTCAACAAAAAGGTCATCAAAATAGAACCTGACGCCATGCCTGCATTACCGCCTATAGAAAAAATGCCCATGTTACGGGTGCGATTGCTGTCATCACTCAAAAAATTGGTGGTTTTGGATGCCTGCGGATGATAGGTGGCACTCGCCAGGCTGATAATAACTACAGTACATAAAAGCAAGGTATAGCTTGTTACCCAGCCCACAAAGGCAAAGCCTGCGCCGGCCATTGCCGCACACACCGGCAAAAAGCGTGGCAGCGAATGTCTGTCTGTCAAATAGCCAAAGGCTGGCTGGATAACAGATGACATAACATTTTGCAGCAATACGATGCCCGCCAGCTGCGAATAGCTGAGGGAAAATAACTCCTTTAGCTGCGGCAGGACGATGGGCAGGGCTCCCCCCTGCATATCTGTGACCAAATGCCCGAAGGCTAAAGCCATAACTGGATAATAAAGCTTGCTTTGCATATCAAAACTCCTCACACAAGTGCCTATAAGCGCAAAAATTTAAGCGTCTGCCTTATCAATCGATACAAGCAGACGCTATTATTATAACGCAGTTCCCTTCGTCGGTACAGTTAATTTTGCCATATCTACGCCTTCCAGCCGCAGTAGCTGCACCTTACGCCACATGCCGCCACCATAGCCCGTGAGACTGCCGCTTTTACCGACAACGCGGTGGCAGGGAACGATAATACATAGAGGATTGCGCCCCACCGCTCCACCAACAGCCTGCGCCGACATTCTCTCCAAGCCTCGCTGCGCAGCTATTTCCTGTGCAATATCACCGTAAGTAATAAGCTTGCCATATGGGATTTTTTGTAAAAGCTCCCACACCTGCATTTGAAAATGGCTACCAGCAAATTTCAATGGCACAAATGTTTTAGGCTCCTTAGCGGCAAAATATTCCCCAAGCCATTTTTCTGCAAGCTCAAAAACAGGTAAATCTTTCATTTCAGCTTCTACAATATCACTATCACCATAATGCTTGTCGCCTGCAAACCACAATCCTGTTAAATACTCTCCATCGCTACGCAGGGTAATTTCACCTAAAGGTGAAGGAACTTTTTTATAATATAGCATTATTTTACCTCTGCCTTCTTCAGTCTTTCAGAACTGCTTTTCTTTGCTGTTTTCCTCTTAACGGGAGCATAATCCCGCATACCAGCAATAGCACCTCCAGCAATGGCCCATAAATAAATTGCTGCTGTGCTGCCGTAGGGACTATAGCGCTTTTGATATTTAGCAAAAAGCTCACGGGTTATTTTTCTGTGATGATATAGCATCCGCAAGCCACGTTGAATAGCTAAATCGTCAAAGCTTAAAATATCAGGTCGCTGCAGACAAAAAAGTAAAATCATCTCCGCCGTCCATCTGCCAATACCTTTTAGAGAGCTTAAGGCAGTAATCGCAGCAGCATCGCTCATCTGCTGCACTGCCTGTAGAGCAAATTCACCACTGACAACCTTTTGGGCAAAATCCTTGATATATTCTGCCTTACGCATACTCATCCCAATCGCCTGCAATTGCGTAACCGTTGCAGCTGCAATATTTGCAGCGTCAAGAGGTACAAAGGCCTTCTCCATACGCGCCCATACAGTTGCCTGCGCCTTAGATGATATCTGTTGTCCCACGATATGGCGCACAACGGCGGCAAAAAGGTCAGCATCAAGCTTGCGGTCAACGTATCCGATTTGTTCAATCGCACACGCAAGTCGCTTATCCTTACGCTTAAGATAATTTATTTCAGTCTCTCCATAATTAAAATACATGCCAGCACCTGTCCCAAGCTATAGTAGTGTACTTTTATTGTTATTTAGTAAAAATAATCGTAAATTGCTTTCTTGAACACCATAACGCCAATTTCAAAACCGCTATCAGCCTTTTGCCTGGTTCTTATAATTCCCCTATAATCGCCTGCAAGGTTGCGACAGTTTTTTCTAAAGGCAAGGCCAAAGCCTCATTCATAACCATTTCCGGTAAAAGTGGCACGTGTACAAAGCCTATCCTTGTAGTAGTGCCACTGTATGCATGCGCTGCCAGATAAAAAACATCATTGCAGACAAAGCCTCCGGAGGAAAACGCCAAATCTAAAGGATGACGTTTGGCACGCAGCTTTTTTACTATGTCATGTACGGGAATCGTAGCCAGGTACGCGGCAGGACCACTTTCTACAATTGGCACGCCCCACGGCCTACGTCCCATATTATCCTCTAAAAAGGCGTCGCGGATATTAAGAGCAGCAAAGTTAAGCTCCAGACGCGTACTGGCGCTGTTCATGCCACACATCAAAATAACATCAGGCTTAACCTTCGTAGCCTCTTCCAGCAACATACGTGCACCCAAGCCATAAATATTAGGCAGCATAAGCTTATGCAGTTGGTAATTATTTATAGTATCAGGCAACGCCTTAACTGCCTTCCACGATGGGTTAATTATGTAGTGAGCAAAGGGATCGAAGCCCGTAATAAGAAGAGTTTTCATAGTATGCTCCAAGTGTTTTAAATTATACAAGATTATTATAGCTTAAAAGATTTAGGTTGTAAAATTTGCATAGCAAAATCTATCCTCAGTCGACTCAGGACGTTTATCTTCATCCTATAGCAACTGCCTCACGTCGACACGCCTCGCCGCTAACGCATTTGCACGTCGCTATGCTCCTGCA
>CAVKMV010000014.1:0-32056 GCA_963657675.1 Ruminococcus intestinalis | reverse complement strand
CAGCTAGACCAGCGACATTCCTCGGGAATAATAGATTCATAGCTCTCATCATCCCATTGCCAGTCCTGTTCTTTTGTGTCGTATACCTTCAAAAACAGCATCCATGCGATCTGTTCAATTCGCTGCGCATCGCCGTTGATACCGGCATCGTTGCGCATAATATCACGGATGCGTTTGACAAATCCAGCTAAATTACTCATATCAATTAACCTACCTCATCCTCGTAAAGTGCATCTTCCAACTCCTGCACGGCCTTGATGTAGCCTTCCTTGCCACCAAAGAATCTGGCAATCTTGGCAGGCTTACCCAGGCGGAGGAAGGGATCCAGCCTCAGGATTTCTGTCTTGCCGATCTCATAAATACCGGTGTTCATATACTTGTCCAACAGTGCTTCCAGCACCTCTCTGGCGACACCGCTGTACTTACTCAGGAAGTCACGTTTCTTTACGTTATTGGCTCTTTCTTTTCTTGTTAAGGGTTTCTTATCAAAGGCCACATGGCAGATGAAATCAAAGTCATCCACATCGGTCATGCCCTGGTCGGCCTTCATCATTTCCAAATCAATGCCCCGCTCCAAAAGCATATCCCGGATATGCTCCTTCTTTGGGTCCTTTCTCCATTCCCGGATGAAATTATCCAAAGAAGCATACTGCCCCAGGATGTTTTCCTTTGTGTAGTCTACAATGCTTTCCTGACGGAGCAGCTTGCCATTAGCATCATAAACTGCAACCGTCTTCTGGATGATATGAACCTGACAGCCGTCTGCATTAACATATGGCTTCATCTCCGGATTAACAGGCGGATCCGGCGGGTCTCCACCCGGAGCAGCAGGCCGTTGCTTGCCCTTGTGGTTCGGGTCGAAGTCCTCATCCACCTCGATGGGGCCGTCCCAGTCAGGATCTGCAAACAGTCTGCTAACATTTCGCAAGTCCATGACAACAAAGTGTGTCTTTCCTTCTTTTTCACGCAGTCTTGTTCCTCGGCCGATAATCTGTTTAAACTCCGTCATAGAGCCGATCATTTCATCTAGAACAATCAGCTTGGTCATCTTGCAGTCAGCTCCGGTGGAAAGCAGCTTTGATGTCGTTGCAATCACAGGATATGGTGCTGATACAGAAATGAAATAGTCCAGCTTGCTCTTTCCATAAGCATCGCTGCCGGTGATGCGCACAACATAGTCCGGATTTTCCCTGATCATATCAGAATTCAAATTCACCAGTGCCTGGCGCATTCTTTCAGCGGCATCCTCCGTAGCGCAGAAGACGATAGTTTTTTGCATCCGGTCTGTTGCCTTCAGATAGTTGGTAATCTCAGCGGCCACCTGATAGATGCGGTCCTCTATGATGATGTTGTAGTCATAGTCGCTATTGGTATAGATGCGGTCTTCAATCTCCTTACCGTAGATGTCGGTTTGTCCCTTATACGGCCGCCATCCATCACCGATATCGGTCTTTATATTGATTACCTTGAAGGGGGCGAGGAAACCGTCCTCAATGCCTTCCCTCAGGCTGTAGGTGTAGACCGGTTCTCCAAAGTAGCTGATGTTGGAAACATACCTGGTCTCCTTAGGGGTCGCTGTCATACCGATCTGGGTAGCAGACTTGAAGTAATCCAGAATCAGTCGCCAGCGGCTTTCCTCCTTGGCCGATCCTCTGTGACACTCGTCCACAATGATCAGATCAAAAAAGTCCGGCTGAAACAGCTGGCTGAAATGCTCCTCGCCTTCATCTGCGACAAGCTGCTGGTAAAGTGAAAAATATACCTCGTGAGAAGTGATTGTGCTCTTATCGTCCTTGGCAACATTGATCTTGTGCGTCACCTTTTTCAGTGGGGCAAAGTCCTGCTGAATTGACTGGTCCACAAGGATATTACGGTCAGCCAGATACAGTATTTTCCGCTTCATGCCGCTCTGCAGCAGGCGATACACAATCTGAAATGCCGTATAGGTCTTTCCTGTGCCGGTAGCCATAACAAGAAGGAGTCTGTCCCGCCCTCTTGCAATGGCATCTAAAGTGCGGTTGATTGCAACGCGCTGATAATAGCGTGGCGGATAGGTAGTCTGGCTACTGTAATACGGCTGTGCAATGATAGCTTCCTGTGCCGGAGTGAGTCCGGCTCCGCCATTTTGTTCTGCCTTATAACGAGCAATGAGTTCTTCTTCCGTCGGGAACTCATCCAGCCCAAACTGGCGCTCCTTTCCCGTCAGAAAGTCATGCTCTGCAAAGCCATCCCCATTGGAGCTGTATGCGAACGGAAGGTCCAGCATCCGGGCATAGGTCATGGCCTGTTGCAAACCGTAAGAGATTGAATGATTGTTGTCCTTCGCCTCAATCACGGCAATAGGGTTATTGACATTCAGATAGAGAATATAATCTGCACGCTTCGGTTTTTCGCGGCAGATAAAGTTCCCCTTCAGGTTAATCCGTCCATCCGTGACCTGTGTTTCCATAGTGATTTTTTTCTGATTCCACTTGGAAGTAATCGCTGGAGTGATATATTGCAGCTTGATATCCTCTTCTGACATGCTTTTTTTAGAGAGAATCATGCTCATCGCGTCCGGCCTCCTAATATCTCGTAAAACATTATTTTGGGATGATTTTATTATAGCAAAGCAAGCTATTTCCTTCAAGGATTCCTTGAGCTGTTCAAGGCATGGTACTCAGATATTGAAGCAGTGAATCCAAAGTGGCAAGGATGGTTACTAACTCAGTTATTATTATGCGGCTTCACGGCAATAATATACACTAATATTGCATATTAACAAAAAACCGTGACTATTGCATTTGACTTCTTCCCTGCAATCGCATATAATTTAGATAGGTTTTTAGAAAATTCCCAGTATAATATAAAGGTGGAGAAGGTATGAAGATTTCAACTAAAGGACGCTATGCCCTGCGCATGCTGCTGGACCTGGCCGAGCACCAGCAGGACGGCTTTATCGCGCTCAAGGACATAGCCGCAAGACAAAATATTTCTAAAAAATATCTGGAACAGATAGTCCCCATACTCAATAAGTCTAACATTTTACAGGCCAACCGCGGCTTTCAGGGTGGCTACCGTCTGGTGAAGTCTCCCCGTGAATATTCCGTAGGCAGCATCCTGCGCCTCACAGAGGGCAGCCTCACCCCCGTTGCCTGCCTGGACTTTAACCCCGTCGGCTGTGAGCGCCGCAACGAATGTATCACCCTGCCGCTGTGGCAGGGACTGAACAAGGTGATTGCCGATTACCTTGATAACATCACGTTGCAGGATATTTTGGACGACTACGAGGCCCGCAGCATTGATAATTATTCAATCTGATTAGTCTCCTGGTGCGTTAGGCAAGCAAAAAAATCCCCCCGCTTCCTGTGAAGCAGGGGGATTTTATTTTGGCATTGTCGCAATGCTTATTACAGCTTATGAGTAGTACGTAAGCGGGCTAATGCTCTCTTCAGGGCATTTTCGGCGCGGGCAGTATCAACATCCTCGCTGCGGCCAGCAAGGCGCTGCTCTGCTCTTTCCTTTGCCGCGGTCGCACGGGCGGTATCAATATCTACATCAGCCTCGGCAACGGTGGCCAAAACGGTGCATTTATTGTCCTTCATTTCCAGGAAACCGCCGCAAACGGCAAATTCCTTAACGCTGCCATCGGTAAACTCCAATTTCATCGGAGCGATGTCCAAGGTAGCGATAATCGGCATATGTCTGGCCTTAATACCCAGGTTACCGGACAAAGCACGGAAACCTACATAAGTTACTTCCTCAGAAGTGAACAGCATTTTATCCGGCGTGACAATTTCAAAAGTAAAAGGTGTAGCCATTATTAATCCTTCATAGTTGCAGCCTTGGCAACAGCGTCATCAATGGTACCAACCATGTAGAAAGCACCTTCAGGCAGGTCGTCATGCTTGCCTTCCAGGATTTCTTTGAAGCCGCGGATGGTTTCCTTCAGAGGAACATATTGGCCGGGGGTACCGGTGAACTGTTCAGCAACGAAGAATGCCTGGCTGAGGAACTTCTGAATCTTGCGGGCGCGGGCAACAGTAACCTTGTCCTCCTCGCTCAATTCTTCCATGCCCAGAATTGCGATGATATCTTGCAATTCCTTGTAGCGTTGCAGGATTGCCTGTACGCCACGGGCAACTTGATAATGCTCTTCGCCGATTACCAGCGGATCCAGGATACGGCTGGTGGAATCAAGCGGGTCAACTGCCGGATAAATACCAAGCTCTGCGATTTGACGGGACAATACGGTGGTTGCATCCAAGTGAGCGAAGGTACCTGCCGGAGCCGGGTCAGTCAAGTCATCCGCAGGAACGTATACGGCCTGTACGGATGTGATAGAACCGGTCTTGGTGGAGGTGATGCGCTCCTGCAGTGCGCCGATATCGTTTGCCAGGGTAGGTTGGTAACCTACTGCTGATGGCATACGTCCGAGCAATGCGGATACTTCGGAACCAGCCTGAATGAAACGGAAAATGTTATCGATAAAGAGCAGTACGTCCTGGCCGCCGACATCACGGAAATATTCCGCCATGGTCAGGCCGGTCAGACCAACACGCATACGTGCTCCAGGAGGCTCGTTCATCTGGCCGTATACAAGAGCGGTCTTGTTGATAACGCCAGATTCCTTCATTTCGCCCCACAGATCGTTGCCTTCACGGGTACGTTCGCCAACGCCTGCGAATACGGAATAACCACCGTGAGCAGTTGCGATGTTATGGATCAGCTCCATGATAATAACGGTTTTACCTACACCGGCACCACCGAACAGACCAATCTTACCGCCCATTGCATACGGAGCGATAAGGTCTACGACCTTAATGCCGGTTTCCAAAATTTTAGTAGCTGTAGCCTGTTGGTCAAAGCTCGGTGCCGGTCTATGAATAGGCCAGTGATCAGCAGCTTCAACCGGGGTATCGTCATGGTCTACAGTTTCACCTAAAACGTTGAAGATACGGCCCAGTACGCCCGGACCAACCGGAACGCTGATAGGAGCGCCGGTATCAACAACTTCCATGCCACGAACAAGGCCATCGGTGGAGCTCATAGCAACAGCACGGACAATGTTATTGCCGATGTGCTGCATAACCTCTGCGGTCAGGTGGATTTTAACCTTGCCTTCGTCAGTGGTGCCATCAATGTGCAGTGCGTTCAAGATAGCGGGCATGCTTTTAGGAGGAAACTCTACGTCGATAACAGGGCCTACAACTTGTACGATTCTACCTGTATTCAAGGTTTTAGCCTCCCTACGAATTATATCTGATTAATTTTGTGCCTGCTTGAGTGCTTCTACGCCGCCGACGATTTCGTTCAGCTCGCGGGTAATGGAAGCCTGACGTGCCTTGTTGTAAGACAGCTCCAGGTTTTGTACCAGCTTGCCGGCATTGTCGGTTGCAGAGCTCATAGCAGTCATACGCGAACCCAACTCGCTGGCAGCAGATTGCACCAGTGCGGCATAAACGACGGTCTCCAGATACTTGGGTGCAAGCACCTGCAGCGTTTCGTCCTCGTCAGGCTCAAAGATAAAGCTTGCGCTTGCCTTGCCACTTTCCTTTACAGGCGGCTCTACCGGCAGAATCTTTTCGCTGGTAGGAGTCTGGGACAAAGCAGTTTTGAAAATGGTGAATACGATATGCAGCTCATCGAAATGCTCATCAGCAAATTGTTTGATTGCATCCTGGGCAATTTCTTCCGCATTCGCATAGGTGGGTCTGTCGGAGTAGCCGAAATGGCTGCTCAGCACCTTATAGCCGCGGCGATTAAAGAAGTCACGCGCCTTACGGCCGCTAGTGATAATGACTACGTCATGCTCACATTCGGAAATCTCCGCAACAGCTTTTTTCAAAGCGTTGGAGCTATAAGCGCCTGCCAGACCTTTATCAGAGGCGAGCACCAGATAACCAACTTTTTTAACATCACGATGTTGAAGCAGCGGGTGTTTTTTGGCACTTAAGCCTGCAAGGATGCTCGGATCGCTCACAACGTTCGATAACACTTCCTTGATCTTGATGGCATAAGGACGGCTTGCCGCAGCCTTTTCCTGCGCCCTTCTGAGGCGGGCAGCTGCAACCATCTTCATAGCCTTCGTGATCTTGCCAATGTTACCTACGCTTTTCATGTGGCGATGAATCTCGCGTGCAGTAGCCATTAGTTAATCACCTACCTTCACTAACAAAGGTTTCCTTGAACTCGGCGATTGCTTTCTTCAGAGCTTCTTCGTTCTCATCGGTGATTTTCTTGGTTTTGATGATATCTCCGCCAACTTCCGGATGATTTGCTTCCATGAAGTCCAGGAATTCTTTTTCGCAGCGGGTTACTTCTTTAACTGCTACGTCATCCAGATAGCCTTTGGTACCAAGATAGATAGCCATAACCTGTTTTTCAACAGACAGCGGGCTGTACTGGCCTTGCTTCAGGACCTCGGTCAGACGTTGGCCACGGTCAAGCTGTGCCTTGGTAGCTTTATCAAGGTCAGAAGCAAACTGGGCAAATGCTGCCAGCTCGCGGAACTGAGCCAAATCCAGACGTAAGGTACCTGCAACCTGCTTCATAGCCTTAATCTGAGCAGCACCGCCTACACGGGATACAGACAGACCGGAGTTGATAGCCGGGCGGATACCAGAGTAGAACAGCTCGGATTCCAGGAAGATCTGACCGTCGGTAATAGAAATTACGTTGGTCGGAATGAAGCCGCCTACGTCGCCTGCCAGAGTTTCGATGATCGGCAGCGCGGTGATAGAACCGCCCTTAAGCTCATCGTTCAGCTTAGCAGCGCGCTCCAGCAGACGGGAGTGCAAATAGAATACGTCGCCAGGGTATGCTTCACGTCCTGGAGGACGGCGCAGCAGCAGGGACATTGCGCGGTAAGCAACAGCGTGCTTGGACAGATCGTCGTATACGCACAAAACGTCTTTGCCCTGATCCATGAAGTATTCTGCCATAGTTACGCCAGCATACGGAGCCAGATATTGCAGCGGAGCGGAGTCTGCGGCAGTAGCGGCAACGATGATGGTGTATTCCATAGCGCCGTGTTGTTCCAGGGTGCGGACAATACGGGCAATGTTAGAAGCCTTTTGGCCGATAGCTACATAAATGCAGATAACGCCCAGGCCCTTTTGGTTGATGATGGTATCGATAGCAACAGCGGTCTTGCCGGTGCCGCGGTCGCCGATGATCAGCTCGCGCTGGCCACGTCCGATAGGAACGAGGGCATCGATACATTTGATACCGGTCTGCAACGGGGTATCTACGGACTTACGGTCTGCAATACCATGTGCAGGGGATTCAACCGGACGATGCTCGGCAGCAGCAATTTCGCCCTTGCCGTCGATAGGATCGCCGATAGCACTTACAACGCGGCCCAGCAGGTTTTCACCTACAGGAACCTCCATGATGCGGCCGGTGCGGCGTACAACGTCGCCTTCCTTAATTTTGGTTTCGCCACCCATAAGTACGATACCAACGCTGTCCGGGTTCAGGTTCAATACCATGCCGGATACGTTGTGGGGCAGCTCTACCAGCTCGCCGGCCATTGCGTTTTTCATACCGATAACGGTTGCGATACCGTCACCGATCTTTTCTACGATACCAACTTCTTCCAGATCAGCATCCACATTGTAATTCTCCAGCTTAGCGCTGAGAGCATCACCGAGGGCTTCCGGTTTGGTGTACTCATGAACGTCGATGCCGTTCAGGGCAACTTCCATTTTCTTCAGCTTACGCAGTGCGGAAGCGTCGAATACCTTATCGCCAACTTGTACGATGATACCACCGAGGATAGACGCGTCAACCTTCTTGTTCAGGAAGATTTCGCGGCCGAGCTTCTCGGTCAGAATTGCAGAAATGGATTGATACTCGGCTGCTGACAATTTCTTGGCAGTAGTAACATTAACATCCAACAGCTCTTTAATGGAGCCCAGATCAATTTTGAAGTCGGACAATTGTTGCTTAATCAAAGCAATATTTTCTTCTGTCTTCATGTTGTACCAATCACCTCCGAATACCGGCTTCTTGCCTGCTGCTTCGCATTACAGCGGCACATTATCCGGCCTAATAGGGAAAGCAGCAAAATTATTTCATGATAGAATCAACGATTTTGCTTGCCATTTGTTTGTCTTCTTCAGAACCCAACTTTTGTTCTACGATCTTGCTAGCAGCAATCATGGACAGGCTGATAACCTGGGCACGGACTTCGTCCATAGCCTTTTTCTTTTCCAAAGCAATTGCTTCCTTAGCAGTTGCGACAACCTGATCTTGTTCAGCTTTGGTGTCAGCCATGATCTTGTCATGAGCAGCCTGGGCAGTTTTGCGGGCAGCGTCGACAATAGCCTGTGCTTCCTGTTTTGCTTCGGCCAGCTTAGCAGCATATTCAGCCTTAACTGCTTCTGCATCAGTCTTTGCTTTTTCTGCAGCTTCCAGGTCGCTTGCAATTTTGTTCTTACGTTCGTCCATAATCTTGCATACGGGTTTGTAAGCAAATTTTGCAAGTACAAAAACCAAAATCAAAAAGTTCAGGATCTGCGCGATAAGTGTTGCATTGAAGTTAACCAATTATAGCACGCTCCTTTTTTGTAAAATCTTGCAAAATAAAATTATTTAATGAACGGGTTGGCGAATACCAGAACGATAGCGATTACGTAGCACAGGATAGGCATGGATTCGATCAAGCCTACGCAAACCAGCATGTTGGTGAAGATCTTACCTGCTTCTTCCGGCTGACGAGCCATGGATTCGATGGATTTGCCGCACATGTTGCCGTTACCGATACCAGCGCCAGCAGCTGCACCAAGGCAAACAAGGCCTGCACCGATTACGGATGCAGCAGTAATGATTGCATTTTCAGACATTTGTTTCATCCTTTCAAATAATGAATTTTAAATTTTAGCTTTGCAAAGCTTAGTGTTCGTCATGGCTAGCAAATGCCAGTGCATAGCTGCCCAGAGACAAAATGGTAAAGATAAAAGCCTGAACGAAGCCAATGAACAGGGAGAACATTACCCACAGTTCAGGAATAACCCACGGAGACAGCTGATACAATACGATCAGCAGAATTTCGCCTGCCAGGATGTTACCAAATAGACGAAGAGCCATGGTCAGCGGTTTGGTCACTGCATCCAGAAGATGCAACGGCAAAAATGCCGGGCTCGGGCTGATAAAATGTTTAAAGTGGCCGATACCTTGTTTCATCACACCAACGCAGTACGCGCTAAACGCAATTAGCAAAGAAAGCGCAAAGCAGGTATTAATGTCGTTGGTAGGCGAAGTCCAGTGAACGCCAATCTGCGGGAGAACGATACCCAGCTCATTTGCTACCAGGATAAACATAAACAGGGTAACAATGAACGGTGCCATAAACTTACGGCCTTTAGTTCCCAGATTGTCTTGCATCAGACCGTTCAGGAAATCAAGGATGATCTCCATAGCATTTTGCAGTCCGGAAGGAACCATTTTCGGGTTCTTACAAACCAAAAGGAACAGAACGAAGACGATTGCCATGGTTACCCAGGTCATGTACATGGTCTGCATGTTGACCTCACCTAAGAAGGTAGTTTGGGTAAGGTAATGGATAATCTCTCCGGATTTTTCTGCACCTTCAGCTGCTGCATTTCCCATTTTTACACACTCCTTTCTTCACGCCCTCTCATTTTGATGTTGGTACGCGATAAATAGTAGATTTAATATAAAGAATATATGTATCAGAAGAAAGCCGCCAAATGCGCCATGCACAGCAAGCTTCATTCTTAACATCGCAATAACGAAGGCCGCGGCCGCGGCCACACGCGCCCAGCGGAAGCGCTTCATAATCTTGAGGCCCTGCTTGGGGGCATCAACATAGGGGAGGGATTTTTTTATTCCCAAAAACAATATCGACAAATCTATAGTCCCGGCCAGCACGCCGCACACCACGCCATAGGCGAAGGCGTTGCGCAAAAGCAGCCACAGCCCCGCCGCGATAAGCATCGCACCTCCGGCGATGCGCGCCACGAAGGCGTTGCCACCGTCCTTGGCTATAGAGGTCAAATCAAAATTACTTTTCATCCTTGCTTTCCTGCTCATCCCTCGACAGGATGCTCCGCCTGATCAGGTTGTAATAGGTCATAGCCAGCGAAACAACTGCCAGCGCGATGCACAGGCCCCGCATGGTGTGATCACCGGTTGCAAAATAGCCGTCCAGCCAATCGCCGCCAAAGTAGGCCAGCAAAAAATCAAACACAGCCATAAACGCCAGCGAGGACACTGTTGCCAGTGCTTCAAGCATCCGCATATGTTCCTTGTCCGGCCCACTGTTCGTCATGCCCCGTCACCCCGGCAGAATTCACAAATTAAACATATTTACCCTCTTAATTTTAATATTTTTCACAGTTTTTGTCTATGCTTTACTCGTAAATTCGGGTAAATTTTCTACGTTAAAGCCATTTTTCTTCAGGATCGCACGGATAATGCGCTCACAGGCCCGGCCGTCACCATAAGGGTTGGCAGCCTCGGCCATATCGCGGTAATGCTCCGCGTCATCTAAAAGCGCGTTGGTCTCACGCAGGACGTCGTCATAGGCTGTGCCGACAAGCTTTACAGTGCCTGCCTCCACGGCCTCCGGACGTTCGGTGGTGTCACGCAGCACCAGGACAGGCTTGCCCAGGGCAGGCGCCTCCTCCTGGATGCCGCCGCTGTCGGTCAGTACGATATCCACCTTCGCCATAAGGTTGGCAAAGGGCTCGTATTCCATAGGCTCGATAAGATGCACCCTGCCTAAGTGCCCCAGCTCCTGGTTGACGATTTCGCGCACCTTGGGGTTTTTGTGTACAGGGAAGATGGCCTCGACATCAGGATGCGTTTCCAGCACGCTCTTGAGCGCACGGTACACATGACGCATAGGCTCGCCCAAATTCTCGCGGCGGTGGGTCGTCATCAGGATCAGACGGTGGCCGCTAGCGAAAACCTTGTTGAACTCCTCGTCCTCAAAGCGGTAATCAGCCCTGACCGTAGTCTGCAGGGCGTCGATAACGGTGTTGCCGGTTACGAGGATGGCACCGGCAGGCACGTTTTCACGCAGCAGGTTGGCCTTACTGGTAGCGGTGGGCGCAAAATGCATATCAGCAATGGCCCCCGTCAGCTTGCGGTTCATTTCCTCAGGATAGGGAGAATACTTGTTACCGGTACGCAAGCCTGCCTCCACGTGTCCCACGGGGATTTGCGCATAAAAGGCAGCCAGCGCCCCTGCGAAGGTCGTCGATGTATCGCCGTGCACCAGCACCATGTCAGGCTTAGCCTCCTCCATCACCGGCTTGAGTCCCATGAGCGCACGGGTAGTAACGTCGTACAGGGTTTGTCCTGCCGACATAATATTCAAATCATAGTCAGGCGTAATGCCAAACAGCTCCAGCACCTGGTCCAGCATCTCGCGGTGCTGCGCCGTAACGGCCACAACAGGCTGTATATATTCAGGATAGCGACGCATAGCCAGCACCAACGGGCACATCTTTATGGCCTCAGGACGCGTCCCGAAGACCGTCATAAGCTTAATCTTTTTCACGGCTTCTTCCTCCCTTTTATCTGTCGTTCAGAATACCGATTTTTTTAGCACCAACCGCCACGGCCGTAATAATCACGGCGATAATCAGGGCGGCATAAAACCCGTCAAATTCGGCCCACAGCACGGCGGCAATACCCAGTGCGGCACTGATGCCGTACATCAGCAGCACTGCCTGCTTCTGGTTCATGCCCATCGCCAGCAGACGGTGATGCAGATGACCCTTGTCAGGCTGAAAAATCGGACGGCCGTTGCTGTAGCGGCGCATAATGGCAAAGGCAGTGTCCATAATGGGCAGCCCCAACGCAATCGCCGGCACAATCAGCGCCACGGTGGCAGCAGTCTTGACAGCGCCGTAAACCGAAATCGCCGCCAGCATATAGCCGATAAACATACTGCCCGTATCCCCCATGAAGATGGTGGCAGGGTTAAAATTGTAGCGGATAAAGCCGATAATGCCGCCGGCCAGGGCCGCAGTCATCACGGCGATATGGTAATAGCCCATCTGCGCGGCTACCAGGATGACGGTGATGGAGGCAATAGCCGATACACCGGCCGCCAGACCGTCCAGCCCGTCAATCAGATTGACCACGTTAGTAAAGCTGATTACCCAAAAAACCGTCAGCGGTACGGATATGAACCATTCATTCAGATAAAAATAGCCGCCAAAGGGATTGTTCACCCACTCGATACGGATATCAAAGGCAACTAATACGCAGGCAGCAAAAATCTGCCCCAGCAGCTTCACCTTGGCAGGTAGCTGATACTTGTCATCTAATATACCTACAATGACAATAACCGTACCGCCCACCAAAATTCCTACTATGTCCTTCGTCAGCTCCAGACTCGCTACTGCGGCAATCATAAAGGCAATATAAATAGCCAGACCGCCCAGACGGGGCATAATCTTCTTATGCACCTTGCGGTTATCGGGCTTGTCAACCGCGCCGATCTTAAAGGCTAATGTTTTTATATAAGGGGTAAGTATGTAGCTCACCAAGGCGGCAAGCAAAAAGGGAAAACCATAAGCACTTAACATTGATTTCTTTCTCCACCAGAACCTGATTCCGCGCACGCGAAAAAATCCTAACTTCCTATTCCTTATATAGTATAACATTTTTGACACTTGCGTCAATTACTTTTGTTACAAAAATAAATTATCTAATTGCCCGTTTAGTCAGAATTTGAACTTTACCTGTCACATGCATTTATGCCTGTTCATTATAACATTAATAATGAAGATGTTATATACTTTTTTGGCATATAAGCTATGTGAAGCAGGAATGTAAAAAGCTTCTACAGCTCCTGCCCCTGCCTGCGCAAAAAGGCTGCCAGATATTTTTCTAATATGGCCATCGCCGGCGCACTTCCGGGCTTGGGATATTTATGCGTCAGCTTATAGATAACGCGCTCCGGCGGCTCTTCTGCAATCTGGTAGATTTGGTATTTGCGTGTCTTTTGAAACTCCCGCGCCATCGAAAGCGAGACAATGCTCCATGCATCCTCGTCCTCCATCAGCTGCAAAATCAGCGCCGCCGTGTCCACGTGCAGCTCCGGCCGCGGCACCGCCGGCCACCAGTGCTCATGCCAGCTGTGAAAGGAGGGACTCCAGTCGATATAAAATTCCTTCGCCGAGTCCAGCTCGCTAACGCTGATGCTGCCTATGCCATTGCAGCAGCCGCTGTCACAGCGCTTAATGAGCACCATTTTTTCGCGCAGCACGGCCTGCGTTTTAATATTGCGCAAAAGCAGCGGCCGCAGCACAAAGCCTACATCTATTTCCTGCTTATCCAAAAGCGTATAAATCTCGTTGGACTGGTGAGTGCGTATGCGCAGGCTCAGATCCATCTCGCTGCAATGCATCAGCTGGCGGTACAGCGGCGGGAAAAGATAAATATTAAGGCTGTCGACGCTGGCGATAGAAAGATAGTGGCGTTCGTTGCTCCGCGCCAGACGGTTGGTGTCCTTGAGCAGCGCCAGCCAGCGCTCCGCTATGGGGATAAACTCTTCCCCCTTGCGCGTGAGCGTAACCGACTGCCGTCCCTGGTGGCGCACCACGAGCGTAGCGCCAAACTCCTCCTCCAGGGCCTTCAGGCGGTGGCTTACGGCTGACTGCGTCAGATACAGCTCATCCGCCGCCTTAGAAATCGTCCCTGTACGCACTATAGCCAAAAACGCAGTTATCGTCTGCAAATTCATTCTGCCATCGCCCCATCCTGCTACCACATCACAAAATATCATCTATATTGCTATGACAGGCCTTTTACTAAAGCCATCAAAGCTTCCATCTGCTTATCTGTTCCGCAGTTAAGTGTGCTTTGCGTTTTCTTATATGTGTTTTATCCAGAACGGATAGGTGCTGAGCACGATAACCAGTGCCAGGACAAGAAAATCAAGAATAGTCATCGGCTCAGACGGCATATTTTTATAGGTATTGCTGCCAAAGCCCTTCAGCTCCATTGACAGTGCCAGGGTTTCGGACTTAGCCACCGCGCGCATAACCAGCGGACGGATGACGACGAGGTAGGCAAAAAAGCGCTTAAAGATATTGCCACGGTTGCTATAGCCACGGCAGCTTTGCGCGTCCAGCGTAATTGCACTGTCAGTCAAAAAGTTGGGCACAAAACGCAGTGCCGTCGTCAGCATGAAGGCATATTCGCAGGGCATATGGAAGCGATCCACCAACGCCTTGGCGATATCCTGGATGCGGCTGGCAGCCAAAAGGCACAAAAAGGCCATTGTCATAACCAGCATACGCAGGCCGCCTGTCAGCGATACGTCCAGCGGCGAGCCAAAAAGCAGCTGCAGCAGAATCATCATGCCGGTGAACACAGCCAGACCGCCAATCGCCGCCATCGTCATTTTATCGTGCTTAATGTAAAGCAAAAGTGCCAGCTCCAGCACTAAAATCATCGCCACTGCTTCCACGGGCAAAATAAACACCCATGCGGTAACTGCCAGCGTTACAATAATTTGGGTAAAGGCCGTCAGCTTCATTTTACGCCCACCTCCTTACGTCCGACGCAGGCACACAGCTCTGCCGGTGTTGCGGCCTCCACGCCCAGGACTGCCGCCAGCGAGGCTACAGTCGGACGGCGCAGGCCCCAGCGCTCCACGCTCTGACTGCCGTCAAACAGCCTTGCAGGCGTACCGTCAAACACCAAATTGCCATAGTGCAGCACGATAGCACGCTTAGCATAACGGCGCACTATATCCATGTCATGCGAAATGAGAATGATGGTGATGCCACGCTTTTGGTTGATGGCCTGCAGATAGCTCATCATGCGTTCTTTTTCCAATGCGTCCTGCCCGTTGGTGATTTCGTCCAAAATAAGCGTGCGCGGGTTCAGCGCCAATGCTGCTGCCACGCCCAGGCGGCGCTTCTGGCCAAAGGATAACAGACGCGGATATTCCCCCGCCAGCTCTGCCAGCCCCATAGCCTCCAAGGCTTCTGTCACCTGACGCTTAATGGTTTCCTCCGTCAGCTTTTTGGCACGCGGGCCGTAGGCCACCTCGTCATACACTGTGTCCTCCAAAATCTGCAGATCCGGGTTTTGGAACACATAGCCAATCTTATCGGCCAAATCTGCAGGCTCACAGCGGACAATATCCTCGCCGTCAACCAGCACCTGGCCGCTACGCGGATGACAGAGCGCCATAAACAGACGGCTCAGCGTCGTCTTACCGCTGCCGTTATGTCCCAAAAGCGCTACAAACTCACCATCATCTATCTTGCAATCCATATCCTTGATTACAGGCTGCCCACGCATGTAGGCAAAATTGACGTCCTTTGCCTCTAACATCAGTCAGCCCTCCCTTCTACCGGTGCAATGCCGTACGTTTTAAAATCAGCCAGCGCATCCTCCTCACTGCGCCAGTCGCCCAAATCCAGGTGCAGCTTTTCCTCCAGCCCCAGCTTGATTTGCCATAATGCAGGCAAAAGCGGCCTCAGCGACCGGTTTTCGTACATTTTAGGAGCGGCGGCTTCAAAGGTATCAGCCGCTATCAGTTCTCCCTCATTGAGCACAATCATATCCGTAACATACGGCAGCAGATAATCAACGCGATGCTCCACAACCACAATAGTCGTGCCATAACGCTGGTGGATTTCATGCACCAGCTTATACAGCGACTGCGCACCGTCAGGGTCCATTGCTGAAACAGGCTCGTCCAAAACGATAATTTCGGGATGCACTGCCAGCGTTGCCGCCAGCAGCAGGCGCTGACGCTGACCGCCGCTCAGCTCGTCCAGCTGATAGCTTTCGCGCCCGGGCAGGCCAACATCCTCCAGCGCGCGGCTGGTGCGTGCGGCAATCTCCTCCTGTGCGAAGCCATGGTTCAAAAGGCCGAAGGCAATCTCCTCGCCCGCCGTAAGCGAAACCAGCTGGCTTTCGTAATCCTCCATGATAAAGCCCACGCGCATGGCGATGTCGCTGACGCGCTTGCCCTTGGTGCTTTCACCGTTAATTTTCACGTCACCGCTATAGCGGCCGCCCATGTAATAAGGAACAATGCCCGTCATAGCCTTGCACAGCGTCGTCTTGCCGGCACCGCTCGGACCGGTGATAACGGTAAAGCTGCCTTTTTTGATTGCGATATTAATATCCTTGAGCACCAAATCTGATTTTTTATAGGCAAAATAAAAATTTTCTACACTGATAACGCTTTCCATCATTTTTCATCCTCCTGCACATAGAACAGCTTCCTTACAGGAGCATACATAAAGAAGGTTATGAGGCCGTTCAACAAGCCGACGATGGCAACCACAGGAAGCATAGCATATATCCATACGTGCAGCGGCAGGCCCAAAATCAGCTTGAGAATGAAGGTGAAAACGCCACCGCTGGTAACAGTTGCCACAAAGCCGGTGACAAAGGGACGCAGCTTCCATTCGCCCAGGCCCGCACTAAACATAGCCTTCACTAAAAGGCAGCACATTGTAGCACCCGCCAGCTCACTGGCGATGTTGCCCAGGGGGAAGGCTGACTTAGAGGAAGGCACCAGCGTCAGGCCGGCGATAAAGCCCATACCGATAGCCTGCGACAGCTTGGGCCGCGTCAAATTAATAACAATAGAATACATAGCAATCGTCCAGTTGGGGGTTACGCCGCCAACGTTGGGGCTGACCGTATGCAAAATAATACCAATAGCGTAAAGCATCGCCGTCATTGCCACCCAGCGGTAGCCATCCTGCAGAGGCTCCACCTCTATCAGCTCCGGCAACGGCTTGTTAGATTTTTCATCCATAATCTGCGTGCACCTCTCTTGCATCAAAATGCGCTAAATAATACGCCTTATCATTATACTATATAAAGTCCCTTTTGTATTGCTTTAGGAGAAAAAGCTGCTAAGAAAATGCTTTTGGACGCGCAACTGTAACAAAACAAACAAAAGGCTGCCAGTCTGCCACTAAATGGCAGCCAACAGCCTCTTCGTCAGTCAATCATACTATTATAGTACGATTATACCCTTTTGCCGCTCAGCTCACGCAACAGCTGTTCAGGGGTAATGCTATGATAGGCCAAAAGCACCAGGGAATGATACCATAAATCGGCCATCGAACGCATTACGGCATCCTTTGCACCGTTTTTAGAGGCTATGACAGCAGCTGTAACCTCATCTCCCAGCTTTTGCAGCAGGTTATCCTGACTGCCGCTCAAAAGGTACTTCAGCTCTGCGTCATCACCCTGGGCGCGCTTGTACAGAATCAGGCGGTACAGCTCACTGATGACGCCAGGCAGTCCTTCAACCTCAGGCACAGGCAGATTTGCTGCATGCCACAACGGGTTGTGAAAGCAGGAATAAGCACCTGTATGACAGGCTACGCCGGTCTGCTCCACCTTTACGAGCAGCGAATCGCCGTCGCAGTCGTAATACAGCTCCACAACCTTCTGCAAATTGCCGCTGGTTGCGCCCTTGTTCCACAGCTCCTGGCGGCTGCGGCTCCAAAACCAGGTGTAGCCTGTTGCGATGGTCTTGAGTAGCGATTCCTCGTTCATGTAGGCCAGCATAACAACATCGCCGGTGCGTACATCAACAACGATTGCGGGCACCAGCCCGTTCTTATCAAATTTTATTTGGGAAATATCTATCTGCATTATAACCTCACCTCTATACCTCGGGAACGCAGATATTCCTTCACCTGTTTAATGGTGAAGGTTTTATAGTGAAAAACAGAGGCTGCCAGCACAGCGTCAGCACCACCTTCTGTCAGCACGTCATAAAAATCCTCCAGTCTGCCTGCGCCGCCGCTGGCAATTACAGGCACATTAACAGCACTGCTCACGGCCCTGGTCAGTGCTATGTCATAGCCGTTTTTAGTGCCATCAGCATCCATGCTTGTGAGCAAAATCTCGCCCGCACCAAGAGCGACGGCACGCTTGGCCCATTCCACGGCGTCAATGCCGGTGGCCTTGCGGCCGCCCTGCACATAAACCTCCCATTTATCCTCACCGCATTTGCGTGCATCAATCGCCAAAACTATGCACTGGTTGCCAAACAGCTTGGCACCGTCAGCAATCAGCTGCGGATTTTTTACGGCCGCAGAATTGAGCGAGGTTTTATCGGCACCTGCACGCAGGGCATTGCGGATATCATCCACGCTGCTGATGCCGCCGCCGACAGTCAGAGGCATAAATACCTTAGCAGCTGTCCTGCTGATAACGTCCAGCATGGCCTTACGCTTTTCTACGCTGGCCGTAATATCCAAAAATACCAGCTCGTCTGCTCCCTCCAGGTCGTAGGCGGCAGCACGCTCTACAGGGTCGCCTGCATCACGCAGACCTACAAAATTTGTTCCCTTAACCACACGCCCTTCCTTCACGTCCAGGCAGGGAATAATTCTTTTCGTCAGCATTTCAGGCCTCCTTTGCCAGCTTTAAGGCAGCAGGCAGGTCCACAGCGCCGGTATAGATAGCCTTGCCGATAATGCAGCCGGCAACGCCGTCCTTTTCTACAGCCTTCAGACGTTTGATGTCATCAAGCGACGCAACGCCGCCGCTGGCGATGACGGGTACACCACAGGCACGGGCAAGCGCCGCTGTAGCTTCGGCATTGACGCCGCTCAGCATACCATCACGGCTGATATCGGTGAAGATGATGGTGCTTACGCCATAATCCGCCATTTGCTTTGCCAGCTCGGTGGCAGCAACGCCGCTGCCCTCGCCCCAGCCCTCAATAGCGACATCGCCGTTTTTGGCATCAATGCCCACAGCGATGTGACCAGGATATTTAGCGCAGGCCTCCTGCACCAGCTGCGGGTTCTTTACCGCCGCGCTGCCCAAAATCAGGCGCTCCACCCCCAGCTCCAGCAGCCTTTCTACAGCCTGCATATTGCGGATGCCGCCGCCCAGCTCTACAGGTATCTTCACGGTCTGCAAAATGCGTTCGATAACAGGCAGGTTTTTGCCCTCGCCTGCCAGCGCGCCGTCCAAATCCACCAGGTGCAGCCATTCGGCACCACAGGCAGACCACTTAGCCGCCATTTCGGCCGGATCATCGGCAAAAACGGTTTCTGCGTCAAAGCGTCCCTCGGTCAGACGCACGCAGCGTCCTCCGCGTATATCTATCGCAGGATAAATTATCATAGCTTACTCCTTACATCTCCACAAAATTCTTTAACAGCTGCATACCCACCCTGCTGGATTTTTCGGGATGAAACTGAAAGGCCTGCACCTTGCCACGACCGACGGAGGCAGTAACCTCCATACCATAATCACAGACAGAGGTGATGATGCTTTTATCCTCAGGCTCCGCGTGAAAGCTGTGTACAAAGTAAACATATTGCCCCTGCGCGCCTGCCAAAAGCGGCGACGGACTGCGCAGCTCCAGCTTGTTCCAGCCCATGTGGGGAATCTTCAGGCTGGTTGGCAGATACTTAACCTGCCCCTTAAAGTAGCCTAGTCCTGCAACTCCGGGAGCCTCATCACTGCCCTCAAACAAAAGCTGCATCCCCAGGCAGATGCCCAAAAACGGCCTGTCACCGTCAAGCAGCTCCCTGATAACCGGGATGAGCCCCGATTGCTGCAGGTTAGCCATACAGTCACCAAAGGCACCCACGCCCGGTAAAATTACCCTTTCGGCGGCAGCGATAACATTCTTATCGCTGGTCACTACAGGCTCTGCCCCCACTGCCAGCAGGGCGTTCTTCACGCTGTAAAGGTTGCCCATGCCGTAATCTATAATCACTACCTTTTTCATCTTATAAGCTCCCCTTGCTGCTCATCACTCCGTGCACACGCGCATCCATCGCCACTGCCTCAGCCAGCGCCCTGGCAAAGCCCTTGAAGATTGCTTCGATCATATGGTGCGTGTTTTTGCCATACAAAATGCGTATATGCAAAGTCAGGCCTGCCTGTACCGCCAGCGCGCGGAAAAATTCCTCCGTCATTTCTGCGTCATAAATTCCCAGCTGTACGCGCGGGATGTCACCCTCGAACACTAAATACGGACGGCCGCTAAAATCCAGGCACACCTGCACCAGTGCCTCGTCCATCGGCAAAAAGCAATTACCATAGCGGTGGATGCCAACCTTGTCACCAACGGCCTGGCGCAAGGCCTGCCCCAGCACAAGGCCGCAATCCTCCACGGTGTGATGACTGTCTACATCCAAATCACCCACGGCCTGCACTGTTAAATCGCTAAAGCTGTGCTTGGCAAGCAGTGTCAGCATATGGTCAAAAAAGCCGATGCCTGTATTGATTTCGCAAAGGCCGCTGCCGTCTAAGCACCATTCGGCACTTACGCCTGTTTCTAAGGTTTTGCGTTCTACGCTGGCGCTTCTCATGCTTTAACCTCCGCACAAAGTGCCGCTATCTTTTCCATAATCCTTTCGTTCTCTTCCGGCAGGCCCACGCTGATACGCAAGCAGCCTGTAAGCACAGGATGACCTGTAAAATCGCGCACCAGGATGCTGTTGGCCAAAAGATATTTAAAAATCAGCTTGCCGCTGGCGGCCTGCTCAGACAATCTATCATCATATTTTGCTTTATAGGCCTGTGCCAGCTGCTGCATCAGCTCACCCTCGGCGCGGAAGGTGACAAAATTAGTCGCAGTCGGCCACACACGCAAGCCCAAAGCGGCAAAGCCTGCCGCCATCTTGTCACGCTCGGCGCGGATGGTTTTGATGCGTTTCTTATAAAGCTCCTTGTTTTCATAAAGTGTTTTGGCCACCATCAGCGTAAAGGCGTTGACATGATATGGCAGCAGCGCCTTCCCCAGCTGACGCACCAGACCGATGGCGCCAACGGCATAACCACAGCGCAGGCCGGCAAGGCCATAAGCCTTGCTAAAGGTGCGAAATACCAGCAGATTGCTGTAGCGTCCTAAAAGGCTCAGTGTCGACCCTGCAACCAGCCACAGCTTGTGCAGCGGACGCAGCTCGTTTTCAGCCAGCTCCTTGCCATCAGCAAATTCCATATAGGCTTCGTCCATAATTACGGGACAGCTGACATTAGCAAGAATTTTTTCCATTGCTGCCAGACTGTTGTAGTTACCAGTAGGATTGTTGGGATTACAGATAATCAACAGGGACGGCTTTTGCTCGGCGCAGAAGCTGATTACAGCGTCAGCGTCCACATAGCCCTCCTCCGTCAGCGGATAACGGATTTCCTCGCTGTCAGAAAGTGCCGCATATTCACCATACATAGAAAACGACGGCCAGGGAACAGCGATCTTTTTCCCGGGCCCACCAAACACGTAGCAGGCCTTTTCCAGCAGCTCGCTCGAGCCGTTACCAATTTTCACGCAGTCTCTGTCAATCTCCAGCTCCTTGGCGATCACCTCGCACAGGTTTTCAGCCTTAATCGGCGGATAGCGGTTAAAGGGAAAGCGGGCCGTGCGCTGTGCCACCTTTTCTGCCAGCTCCTGCGGCAGCGGGTAGTTGCTTTCGTTGGCGTTGACGATGATGTCGGCAGCAACGCTTTCTACTGCGTATTCCTCCATCGCTTCAATGCTTTTACGTATAGAAAAACCACTCATGTCATTACCTCCTTATTTACCCACACGCTTACGGATTGCGTTAGCATGTGCCTGAAGACCCTCAGCCTCAGCCAGAGTAATGATATCATCAGCAGCCGCCAAAAGCGCAGGCGCGGTGTAGGCGATAATGCTGGTTTTCTTCATAAAGGTTTCCACGTTCAGTACAGAATAGAACTTGGCCGTGCCACCCGTAGGCAATACGTGGTTGGGTCCTGCGTAGTAATCGCCCAACGGCTCGGGGGAGTAGGCACCCAGGAACATAGCGCCGGCGTTGCGGATATAAGGCATAATTTCAAATGGTGCCTTAGTCATAATTTCCAAATGCTCCGGAGCCGACAGATTAGCCATTTCAATAACGGTTGTCATATCCTTGGCCAAAATGATTTTGCCGGCCTGCTTGAGCGAGGTGCCAGCAATCTCCTTACGCGGCAGCTGCGCCAGCTGCTCTTCAATCTCTTCGCCAACAGCCTTCGCTACACGCTCACTGTCAGTAATCAAAATAGCGCAGGCCAGCGGGTCGTGCTCTGCCTGGCTCAAAAGATCGGCTGCCAAATAGGTGGGGTTAGCACTGTCGTCTGCCACAACCAAAATCTCGCTGGGACCGGCCAGCATATCAATATCCACGTGGCCGATTACTGCCTTCTTGGCCAGGGTGACAAAGATGTTGCCGGGGCCGGTAATTTTTTCTACCTTAGGCACAGTGTCAGTACCAAAGGCCAAAGCGGCAATAGCCTGGGCGCCGCCCATTTTATAAATTTCGGTAACGCCAATCAGCTTAGCCGTCACCAATACATTAGCATTAACCTTGCCATCCTTTCCCGGGGGCACGGCCATAACGATGCGGGGAACACCTGCGACCTTAGCCGGGCAGGCGTTCATCATTACAGATGAAGGGTAGGCGGCGGTGCCACCAGGAACGTAAATACCGACGGAATCAACAGGTGTGACCTTTTGACCCAAAAGTGAGCCATAGGGACGGTTAGTCAGCCAGGTTTTAGGCATCTGCTCCTCGTGGAACCTCATAACGTTGGCAATAGCACGCTCCAAGGCAGCCTTAACCTCCGGCTTGACAATGGCTTCAGCTTCGGCAAACTCCTCTTCGGTCACACGGATATTTTGCGGTGTCAGCTCTACGCGGTCAATCAGCTTGGTGTAGTAAAAAAGGCTTTCGTCACCATTTTTGCGCACGTCTGCCACAATTTGCTCTACAACCTGCGCTGCCGTCATATGTCTGCCAAACATGGCATCCGTTCCTGCCTGGATGCGTGGGGACAGTTCCACCTCGTCAAAGGCCTTCTTCTTCATCAAGGCGGCAATCTCCACCGCGTTCATTTCTCTTGCATCTGTAACCTGCATTTATTTTTCCTCCTCATTCAATACAATGCGCAAATCCTCCACCAGCTTATGCAAGCGTGCAAACTTCAGCTTAAAGCTGGCGCGGTTGGCAATCAGTCTGGCTGTGGCGGTAAAAATAGAATCCACCTCTGCCAGCTTATTTTCTTTCAGGGTACGCCCTGTTTCTACTATATCAACAATCATCTCGCTCAGACCTACTATAGGGCCCAGCTCGATTGAACCATTGAGCTTAACAATTTCAGTCTGAATGCCCAGCTTGTTAAAATAAGCCTTGGCGCAGTTAGGATATTTTGTCGCCACACGCAGATGCGCATAATCTGTCAGACGCTCGCGGCGCTTGGCCTCAGGCACGGCCATCATCAGCCGGCAGCGGCCAAAGCCCAAATCCAAAAGCTCCACCACGTCCTTATCCTGCTCCAGCAGCACATCCTTGCCGATGATGCCAATATCAGCAGCACCATATTCTACATACGTCGGCACGTCCACCGTTTTAGCGATAATGAAGCGCACCTTCGTTTCCTCGTTGCTGATAACTAGCTTGCGCGAGTCCTCCGTCACATTTTCGGCGCTGTAACCCACCTTGGCCAGAAGGCGCACCGATTTATCAAACAGCTTACCCTTAGGCAAGGCAATTGTAATATATTCGTCCATAATTACCCCTCTTATTCCACATAAACCAACGATTTGCAGGCATATTCCTTAACAGCCAGCGCTGCCCCCTGCAACTCGGCCGCCTCAGTAAGCAGCTTCACGCTGCGCCCCTCAGCCCTCAGCGCTGTAGCCTTGGCAATAGCCTCCGTCAGCTTTCCCTTATTCCAGGCGACCAGCACATCCCAACTGCGCTTACCTGTAGCCTGGCCGCTGCGCTCCAGCGCCAGCAGCACCCTGTCCACGCCCACAGCAAAGCCGGTGGCCGGGCAGTGCAGCCCAAAGCGCTGCATCATCTTGTCATAGCGGCCGCCACCTGCTACTGGATAGCCCATCTCAGGCAGATAGATTTCAAACAGCATACCTGTATAATAATCCAAAGAACGATACAAGCCCAAATCAAAGCTCAAGTAATCTGCCACACCGTAGGCCTGCACCAGCTCATAAATTTTACGCAAATCTCCCAGGGCGCTCCGGCACTTGGCATTGGTAACAACGGCGCCAACCCTGTCCAAAAGCTCTACGCTGCCCTGTAAAAACAGAAAGTCGGCAAAAAGCTGCTTCACCTCAGGACGGATTCCCTCCATCGCGTCGGCCATCTGCTGCATGCCCACTGCATCATGGCGGCGCAGGCAGGCCTTTAGCTGGCTGCACTGCGCCCCGTCAAAGCCCGCCTCCTCCGCCAGACCGTTAATAAAATCAACGTGTCCCAGGCTGATGGCAAACTTTTGCAAGCCTGCTGCCTGCAAGGCCTCGGCAGCCAGCACAATAACCTCGGCATCGGCAGCAGCGCCGCTGGCACCCAAAAGCTCTACGCCGGCCTGCTCAAATTCGCATTGACGTCCAGCCTGAATTTCCTCGTAGCGGTACAGGTTAGCGAGATAGCACAAACGCTTAATTTTTTCACCGCCCTGCAGCCGTGTCGCCGTCAGGCGGGCAATAGGCGCCGTCATATCGTTGCGCAGCACTAAAAGGTTATTATTGCGGTCAAAAAAACGAAAATCTCCCTTTGCCCCCGCTGCCCCAAAGGTATCCACATATTCAAAGTCAGGAGTTTTTACCTCGTCATAGCCCCACTTGTCAAACACATTGACTATCGCGTTTTCAGTAGCGCGACGCGTCTTCATCTCTCCCGGCAGAATATCCTTGGTGCCATATGGCACCTGATACACCTTATTCATCATTATCCTTCTTCCCCTCTTTTAATACTCCCATTACGGAATTATAACCATCAGCACCATAAACCAGACAACGCTTGACGCGTGAAATGGTTGCTGTGCTGGCGCCGGTCTTTTCCACTATTGCCTCATAGATGCAGCCCTCATCCAACATTCTTGCTACCTCCAGGCGCTGCGCCATAGCCTTCAGCTCGCTTATAGTGCAGATGTCCTCAAAAAATTTATAGCACTGCTCCTCATCCTTCAGGCTGAGAATCGCTTTAAATAGCTGGTCTGTCAAATGGTCATGTATGCTTGCTGCCATAATCGTCCTCCTAAAACACTTTTACTCACTAACTCGTAAAAATACTTTAATACTTTATCTAGTGAAAGTCAAGTGCTGTTTACAAAAAATTTTCTTTTCACAGCTAAATTAAATTTTATGTGAATTTCCCCTTTACATATTCCTAGTAATCTGATATAATTTGGGAAATTCTACAAAAGCAGTAGGTATAAGCTAGCAAAAGCCTAAAAAGCCTGTGCTTTTTAGTATAAACCTGTTGACAATAATAAAAAATAGATGTATGATTATCTCATTAAACTTCACAGAGATTTCATCAAGAGTAGCTGAGGGACTGGCCCGATGAAGCTACGGCAACCACACAGACGTGAACGGTGCCAATTCCAACGGAAAATTCCGGCAGATGAAGATATACAATCGCAGCGTATCCTTCACCTAGTCGGTGAAGGATTTTTTATTAGCACAAGCTTACATATAGCTCTCCTGACGAAATCTCAGCTCTCACTAATATGCAAAAGAAAGGACTACTAGAATGATAGAACTAGTTAATGTAGAAAAAACCTACTATAGCAAGGCCGGCGATATCCATGCTCTGCACCAGACGAACCTGAGCATTAAGGCAGGCGAAATTTTCGGTATCATCGGTCTGTCAGGTGCCGGCAAATCCACCCTGGTGCGCTGCATCAATATGCTGGAAAAGCCTACTGCCGGCCAGGTGTTCGTAGACGGGGCCGAGCTTACCGCTATGAACGAGGCGCAGCTGCGCAAGGCACGTCAAAGCATCGGCATGATCTTCCAGCACTTCAACCTGCTGGCCAGCCGCACTGTTTATGACAACATCGCCTTTCCGCTGGAAATCCAGGGAATGAAAAAGGCAGAAATCGAAAAACGTGTCCGCCCGCTGCTGGAGCTGGTGCAGCTTGAGGAGCGTGCCAACTACTATCCCAGTCAGCTGAGCGGCGGTCAAAAGCAGCGCGTAGGCATCGCCCGCGCCCTCGCCAGCAATCCCAAGGTGCTGCTGTGCGACGAAGCCACCAGCGCCCTTGACCCGCAGACGACGAAATCCATTCTGCAGCTTTTGCAGGATATTAACAAAAAAATGAACCTCACCATCGTGCTGATTACCCACCAGATGGAGGTTGTCAAAACCATCTGCGACCGTGTTGCCGTAATTGAAAGCGGCAATATTATTGAAGAGGGTCCGATGATTGACGTCTTCACCAATCCGCAGCACCCCACGACCAAGGAATTTACCAAGAGCGTTATCAACGCCGAGCTTCCCGATATTGTTAAGCAGATGCAGCTCAGTGATACCTATACTGAAGGCAGCAAGCTTTTGGTCCGTCTGTCCTTCATCGGCGACAGTGCCAGCGAGCCTATCGTTTCCGGTATGGTTAAACGCTTTGATGTCGATGTAAGCATCATCTCCGGCAACACCGACCAGCTCAAGGATGTGCTCTTCGGCACCTTGCTGGTAGAAATCTCCGGCACCCGCGAGGGCATCAAAAACGCTCTGGAATATCTGCATCAGCAGCATCTGAAAACGGAGGTAATTGGCTATGAGTCCTGATATGCTTGATCTTTTGATAAAATCCTTTTGGGAAACCTGCTATATGGTTTTCGCTTCTACCGCACTGTCTACGCTAATCGGCATCCCCTTAGGCGTAATCCTTACCGTAACCCGCAAGGATCACATTCTGCCTAACCAACCGCTCAATGCTATTTTGGGTGCCATCGTCAACGCAACGCGCTCCACGCCGTTCATCATTTTAATGGTAGCGATCATCCCGCTCACCCGTTTAATCGTCGGCTCTTCCATCGGTACTACGGCGGCCATCGTACCGCTGACCATTTCGGCAGCCCCCTTTATTGCCCGCATTATTGAATCGTCCCTGCTGGAAATCAATCCTGGCATCATCGAGGCAGCGCAGGCTATGGGTGCCAGTCCCCTGCAGATTATCACCAAGGTGCTCATCCCTGAAGCACTGCATTCCATCGTCCTGGGCGTAACCCTCGCCATCATCAGCTTAATCGGCTACTCCGCTATGGCCGGCACCTTAGGCGGCGGCGGTCTGGGCGACCTGGCTATCCGTTATGGCTACCAACGCTTCCAGATGGACGTGATGATTGCTACTGTCATCGTGCTTATTATCATGGTACAGGCAATGCAGTCCTTGGGCGATTATGCCTCCAAAAAGCTTAACAAAAATAAGCTGTAAATTTTTACTATGTTTTACCTTGCGGGTTCGCGCGCACCCGTCTGAGTAATAGATTTTGTTTTACCTTGCTGCTTACATAGCAGCACTACCACAGTATATTACGGGAGGAATCATTGATGAAAAAACTGACTAAGATTTTACTCACCGCCATCTGCGCTCTGTCTATTATTGCAGCAGGCTGCGGCGGCGACAGCAAAGCAGATAGCAAAAAGGCAGACCCGAACGCACCTGTAAAGATTGGTGTAACCGCAGGTCCGCACGCTGAAATCATGGATAACGTTAAAAAGCTGGCCGAAAAGGAAGGCCTGAAGATTGAGGTTGTAGAGTTCTCTGACTATGTAACCCCCAACGTTTCCCTGGCACAGGGCGAGCTGTTTGCCAACTCCATGCAGCATGCTCCGTATCTGGCTGCTACCCTCAAAAAAGAGCCCAAGTTTGAGCTGGTAGAGGTTTTCAAAACCGTAAACTTCCCTATGGCTATTTATTCCACCAAATATAAAAAGGTTGAAGACATTCCCGCCGGCGCCACCATCGGCATCCCCAACGATCCGTCCAACGGTGCACGCGCACTCCTGGTTTTGGCTGACAAGGGCTTTATCGAGGTTAAGGATAAAAACGACGTCAGCACCTCTGTTGCCAGCATCACCGCTAATCCCAAAAACTACAAAATCCAGGAGCTGGATGCTGCCTCCATCCCCAAAGCAATGGGCGATTTGGATGTTGCCGTTATCAACGCCAACTATGCACTGGTTGCCAAGCTGAACCCGTCCAAGGATTCCCTGCTGGTTGAACGTGCTGACAACCCGTTTGTTAACATCTTCGTAACCACCAAGGCTAACGCTAAGGATGAGCGCATCGCTAAGCTGCAAAAGATTTACACCTCTGCAGAAAACAAAAAGTTCATCGAAGACCACTTCAAGGGCTCTATCACTCCGGCATTCTGATTTAGAAGCGTAAGCAAAAATTTAGCACATGAGGCGCAATGCTTCATGTGCTTTTTTGTATCTATGGCAACTATCCCTATATCAGCCTTTGACCTGCTTCATTAGCTGCAGCTTGCGTTCTCACTTCTGCATGAGCTTGACAAGAAAGCTAAAAACACAGATAATAGAAGCAATGTAGTTTTAGTACGTCTAGGAGCGCTGACAAAGCAGATGGCGTTTTATCAGCGGGATGCTATATAAGGAGAATAGTAATGAAACAATGCATGGACACCGACAACCTCCACAAACGACTTAGCAAAATCGTCGGCCAGGTACAGGCCATTAACCGTATGATAGAGGAAGATGTTGCCTGCGAGGATATTTTGACTCAAATCAACGCTGCTAAATCAGCATTGCACAAATGCGGACAAATTATTTTGGAGGGACATATCAAGCATTGTGTCAAGGACGGTATCGAGCACGGCGATGCTGACAAGACAATAGAAGAATTCACCAAGGCTGTAGAGCGCTTTGCTAATATGGGCAAATAAATTTATATTTAAGCTGTCTTTTTGGACAGCTTTTATTTTTTGTTCATTGACATACCCATGGGGGTATATGTATAATAAGCTTACGTTATACCCATCCCCCGTACGGTATTTATTTTGGAGGTGCATTATGAAAACATATCTAAACAGACTGCAAGCCAACGGCTGTTCTTTAAACAAGCTTTTAATCTTGCTTCTTGCCTTTATTGCTCTTATTGCCAGCTTTTGTGAGCTACCGCTGCCAATAGATGCCGGCTGGCTGACTATTGCCATCTGCGGCGTACCGATTATCTGGGAAGCCTTTCATGCTGTCATCACTAAGCGTGACATCAAGGCAGACTTTCTGGTATCGCTGGCACTTTTGGCGTCCATTTACATTGGCGAAATTTTTGCGGCTGCCGAAATCGCCTTTATCATGCAATTGGGCGCATTTTTAGAGAAAGTAACCGTCAGCAGGGCACAAAGCGATATCAAAAAGCTTATCAGCCTGACGCCGCAAACCGCACGCCGCCTTTTTAATGGCGAAGAGCATTACATTCCCGCAGAGCAGGTGCATGTTAATGATATCATCAAGGTACTGCCGGGCGAAACCGTCCCGGTTGACGGCATTATCATCAAAGGCCAGACAGCAATCAACCAGGCTGCCATCACCGGCGAATCCCTACCTGTAGACAAGGCTGTCGGAGACAGCGTCTTTTCCGGCACTATCAATCAGTTAGGTGCCTTCACCCTACGCGCCAGCAAAAGCGGTGCCAACAGCTCTATGCAGCGCATGGTACAGCTGGTAAAAAACGCTGATGCCGACAAAGCCAAAATCGTAGGTCTTGCCGATAAATGGGCCACCTGGATTGTTATCATGGCACTTATAACAGCCTTTGCCACCTGGATCTTTACCGGTGAAAGTATCCGCGCCGTCACAGTCTTAGTTGTTTTTTGCCCCTGCGCATTGGTTTTGGCAACCCCTACAGCCATTATGGCAGCCATTGGCAACGCCACCCGCCACGGGTTTTTGGTGCGCCAGGGTGACGCTTTAGAGCGTCTGGCCAGCATTACTCAATGTGTTTTTGATAAAACAGGCACGCTCACCTTTGGCAGATTACAGGTAGTAGCTGTAAAAAGCTGGCAAGAAAACTATAGTTCAGACCGGCTTTTTGCCTTGGCTGCTGCCGCCGAAGCACAGTCTGAGCATCCCCTAGGTAAGGCTATAACCGACAGCTATCAAAAGCAGCACAAAACGCTAACTGCTGTAAGCAGCTTTGGTGTGATCCCCGGCAAAGGAGTACAAGCTACTATTGATGGCGAAGCGCTACTTTTAGGTAACGCCAGACTGCTGAATGAAGCAGATATCACTCTGACTCCTGACATGGAGCAAAACGCCCTCGCCTATCTAAAGCAGGGAGCCACCATCGTCTACATTGCCTGCTCCGGCCAGCCTCTTGGCTTTATAGCCCTTGCAGATACCCTCCGTCCACAAAGTGCATCCATGCTGCAGGACTTAAAGGAACAAGGACTTACCACTACCATGCTCACCGGTGACAATGCCCTTGCTGCCCAAAGCGCTGCAGCAAGCCTTGCAACAGATAATATACTGGCAGAATGTCTGCCGGAAGACAAGTTAGCTTATATTAAAACCCAGCAAGCTCAAAAAGAGCGTATTTGTATGCTTGGTGACGGTATAAATGATGCCCCCTCGCTTAAATATGCCCATGTCGGCATCGCTATGGGCGGCATTGGCAGCGATATCGCTATCAACGCTGCCGATATTGTCCTTGTTAAGGATAAAATTGAAGAGTTACCGCATCTTTTATTGCTCAGCAGGCAAATGCTAAAAACCATCAAGTATAATATTCTTTTCTCGCTGACGCTCAACGCCATCGCTATAGCTCTGGCTGTCAGCGGCTGGCTTGGCCCTGTAGCAGCCGCGCTCATCCATAACGGCGGCTCTCTCGCAGTCATTGCCAGCTCCGCCCTGCTGCTTAACTGGCAGGAACAAAAGCTATACACTAGTCAAAAAAGCACAGCCATGGTAAAGCACCCGGCATGCAATAACTAACGGCACACTAATACGTCATTTCTCGATTTGTATTATTACAAACGGGAATGACGTATTTTTTATAAGTATCCCCTAATTTCTGTGGTGTGGTCGGTGCTTTAACACTTTGTGTGGCCAATTTCGCTCCACCAATTTTTGTGTTCATATACACGAGCACCATTTATATGGCAAATAAAGCAGGAGACTAGAACATATTAAAACGGATTGTTCCACTGCTCTATATAATAAAAATCATTACCTGACTCATATGGACCAAGCTCGCGTCCCCAACTGCCAATCTCCTTAATTTCCCCATACTCATTTTTGACTAATTCATAAGAGCGTCCCTTGTACCCAGGAAAGTAACGATAACCATTAATTGTAGCTTCCTCAGCATAACAGTTTTCGTCTGTTTTTATCTTGACACTAATATTATCCGGCAAATCAAGCTTCTTTATTTCCGCCCTATTAGCATTTGTAACGCTCCTGTCATAAACTACCTGATAGCTAATGCTACCATCTGTATTTTTGTTTGTTGGCAATATTTTGCGGGCAAACCGCAGATTATAGTACTTATTCACTAAATCATAAGGCAAAAAGCGTTTCACTACTTCCACTGCCTCAGTTAATGTAACCTTTTTTTCTGGTCGTAGCTTAAGAAAATTAAAATTTATATTGAAAACGTACCTGCTCTTATCCACTCGGCTACGTCCCTCAACTGCAAATAATTGATCACGCTTATTCAAACCATAGGAAATTGAATCATCCTTATCACAGCTGATATTTACGGCTTCTACAGCAAATTGTTTACCGAATTCCAGCATCGCACCATAATCTTCCAAAAGCTTAGGAGACTGTGCCTGCGTAAGCAACTGCCAGCTTGCCAGTTTCCAGGATGTATCTTCGCTCACTTGGTGCAGGCCAGGTGCCTGCCAATTCTGCACATTGTACCTATGCCTATCTATCCGTGGAGCTATCTGTATACGTGCAGATTTAACGACATCGGCACTATCAACACAAATACTAAAGCCTATGCTACCTGGAATACCATTTTCCTGTCTAGTATAGTTATTAGAAGTATATTTATCCTTGATTTCATATATCACAACATATTTCGTATAAGAATCTGCTGTAGTACCATCCCTATAGCTTACAGCTTCACTAAGCTGGTAATATTTATCTATCAACTCCCAAGGCATAAAGCTACCTGCCAATTTAGCCGCTTCATCTAAGGCCACATTAGGCTTACTCTTCATGTTAGAAAAATAAATCTCAATATCATGTATTATATTTTGCGATGATGCTCCTCCAGAAGCCGCGTCGCTTGCAGCAGCCAGCCACGAGGCATTTGTTAAATCTCTCGTATATGTCACAACGTGTAATAT
>CAVKMV010000013.1:35131-35505 GCA_963657675.1 Ruminococcus intestinalis | reverse complement strand
GTATAAGGATAATACTATCGTCATATTTACTGCAGACCATGCACATCATTTTGAAAAGCCTTATGTGCAGTTAGTGAGCAAGGAGCCTGGTTACAAGCCGTATTTCGCTGATGCGATACCGCTGCTTATTTATGACCCCACGCATGAGCTGCCAGCTAGCTTTGATGCCTGTGATGATACCAGCCTGGCGCTGGCTCCTACGATTTTGCATTTGCTGGCTTACAAGGAAGCAAGAAATAGCTTTATGGGGACATCGCTGTTTGATGCAGGCGAAAAAATTCATACCCATGCTGAAGGAAATAAGTTCATGTATATATATCAACACAGGGTTTACCAAGAAGACAGCATACCACAAAATTGTACGCAGAGCTTTG
>CAVKMV010000013.1:0-35121 GCA_963657675.1 Ruminococcus intestinalis | reverse complement strand
GACCACACAAAGTGTTAAAGCGCCGACCACACCACAGGAAGTGGGGGATACTTTACTTTTTTATTTTTTGATTAAGTGTTCAACTTCATTTTACAACTGACCACTTTTTTGTAAATCTAATTTTCTGACTTTAATCTATAAAAGGAAGTACATAATGAAAGGCATTATTCTTGCCGGAGGCTCCGGCACACGTTTATATCCCATAACGATGGTGACCAGCAAGCAGCTGCTGCCGATTTATGACAAGCCGATGATTTTTTATCCCTTGTCCACCCTGATGCTTGCAGGCATCAGGGACATTTTGATTATTTCCACCCCGCAGGATTTGCCCAACTTTGAGCGTCTGCTGGGCGATGGCAGCAAGTACGGCATCCGCCTGAGCTACAAGGTGCAGCCTTCTCCCGACGGGCTGGCGCAGGCCTTTATTTTGGGCGAGGAGTTCATTGACGGCGACAGGTGCGCCATGATTTTGGGCGACAACATTTTTTATGGCGCAGGCATGACGCAGCACCTCAAGGCAGCGGTTGCCAATACAGCCGGTGCCACTGTCTTCGGCTATTACGTCAACGACCCCGAACGCTTTGGCGTGGTAGAATTTGACGCAGCCGGCAGGGCCATCAGCCTGGAGGAAAAGCCAGCGCAGCCCAAGAGCAATTACGCGGTAACAGGCCTGTATTTTTATGACGCAAGGGTTTGCGAATATGCCAAAAGCCTGCAGCCTTCGGCCCGCGGCGAGCTGGAAATTACCGATTTGAACAAAATTTATCTGCAGCAGGATAAGCTGTCGGTGGTGACGCTGGGACGTGGCTACGCCTGGCTGGACACGGGTACGGTCGCCAGCTTGAACGAGGCAGCGGAATTTGTCAGGGCGGTGCAGGAAAACGCAGGCATTCCCATCGCTGTTTTGGAGGAGATTGCTTACCAAAATGGCTGGATTAACAAGCAGCAGCTGCTGGAGGCTGCCCAAATGTACGGCAAATCACCTTACGGCCAGTACCTGCAAAAGGTGGCGGACGGCAGGATTCAATATTAAGGAAGTGCGTGAAGATGAAGTTTGAAAAAACTAAGCTGGACGGCGTAGTTATTATCACCCCCGATGTTTTTGGTGACCATAGGGGCTTTTTTATGGAAAGCTGGAGCGAGCGCAAAATGGAGGAGGCAGGCCTGCATTATAGCTTTGTGCAGGACAACCATTCCATGAGCAGCGTTAAGGGAACGCTACGCGGCATTCACTTTCAAAAGGGTGATAAAGCGCAGACCAAGCTGGTGCGCTGCGTGCGCGGCGCTGTGCTGGACGTGGCGGTGGATTTGCGCCACGCTTCGCCCACCTATAAGCAGTGGGTGGCAGTGGAGCTGAGTGCCGAAAATAAAAAGCAGCTTTTGATTCCACGCGGCTTTGGTCATGGCTTTGTGACGCTGACGGACGAGGTGGAATTTTTATATAAGGCGGATAATTACTATGCTCCTGAGGCGGATGGCGGCATCCGCTGGAACGACCCCGAAATCGGCGTAGATTGGGGCGTAGAAAACCCCATTCTTTCGGCAAAGGATGAAAAGAACCCGTTTTTGCGGGATTTGGGCGAAGTGTTTTAAGCAGGACGAGGTGAAGTGATGAAGGTATTGGTTACCGGCGTCGGCGGCCAGCTGGGATATGACACGATGCGCCAGCTGCACAAGCGTGGCATTGACTGCTGCGGAGCCGACAGGGCGGAGTTTGATATTACGGATTATGCTGCTACGCATAGGTTTATTACAGCCTACGCGCCGGACGCTGTTATTCACTGCAGCGCCTATACCGCGGTGGATAGGGCCGAGGACGAGCCGGAGCTGTGCAGGGCGGTGAACGCTGGCGGATCTGAAAATATCGCCAGGGTGTGCAGGGAAATTGGTGCCAAAATGCTGTACATCAGCACGGATTATGTTTTTCCGGGAAATGGTGAAGCATTTTACAATGTGGATGATGCAACAGGTCCGCAGAACGTGTATGGTCAGACCAAGCTGGAGGGCGAGCTGGCAGTGAAGGGGCTGCTGGAGCGATATTTTATTGTTCGCATTTCGTGGGTGTTTGGCATCAACGGCAACAACTTTATCAAGACCATGCTGCGCCTGGCCGAGTCGCACAAGGAACTGAGCGTGGTGGCTGACCAGATTGGCAGTCCCACCTATACGGAGGACTTGGCAGCTTTGCTGGTGGACATGGTGCAGACGGATAAATATGGCACGTACCATGCGACTAATGAGGGCGTTTGCAGCTGGGCAGATTTTGCCGAGAAGATTTTTGCTGCCGCCGGCGTGCAGGTGAAGGTTAACCATATCGCGAGCGCTGCCTATCCCACCAGGGCCAAGCGCCCGCAAAACAGCAGGCTGAGCAAGCAGAAGCTTGTGGAGCAGGGCTTTAGCCTGCTGCCGACATGGCAGGACGCTGTGGAGCGCTATGTGAAGCTGCTTTTGGCTAAATAAAGACAACGTTAGCTTCAACAGCTGATCTCACTGAGCAAATCTCCAAATATACTCAACCTATTATTTAATACACGAGGTGTACACATGAATATTATCGTAACTGGTGGCGCCGGCTTTATCGGCAGCAATTTTATCTTCCATATGCTCAAAAAGTACCCGGATTACCGCATCATCTGCCTGGATAAGCTGACCTATGCCGGCAATTTATCTACGCTCGCGCCTGTAATGGACGCGCCAAACTTCCGCTTTGTGAAGGCGGATATCTGCGACCGTGAGGCTGTGGACAAGCTCTTCGGTGAAGAAAAGCCTGATATTGTAGTTAACTTCGCGGCGGAATCGCACGTGGACCGTTCGATTGAGGACCCTGGCATTTTTTTGCAGACCAACATCATGGGAACTGCGACCTTGATGGATGCCTGCCGCAAGCACGGCATTAAGCGCTATCACCAGGTTTCTACCGACGAGGTGTATGGCGATTTGCCGCTGGACAGGCCTGATCTGTTCTTTACCGAAGAAACGCCCATCCACACCAGCTCGCCCTACAGCAGCAGCAAGGCCGGTGCCGACCTTTTGGTTATGGCCTACCACCGCACATATGGCCTGCCTGTGACCATTTCGCGCTGCAGCAACAATTATGGCCCCTACCACTTCCCCGAAAAGCTCATCCCGCTGATGATTGCTAACGCGCTGGCCGACAAGCCGCTGCCTGTGTATGGCGAGGGACTGAACGTGCGCGACTGGCTGTATGTGGAGGACCATTGCAAGGCGATTGATTTGATCATCCACGAGGGCAGAGTGGGCGAGGTGTATAACATTGGCGGTCACAACGAAATGCGCAACATCGACATCGTTAAGCTCATCTGCAAGGAGCTGGGTAAGAGCGAAAGCCTGATAACCCATGTCACCGACCGTAAGGGGCACGACATGCGCTATGCTATCGACCCGACGAAGATTCATAACGAACTGGGCTGGTTGCCCGAAACCCAATTTGCTGACGGCATCAAAAAGACGATTGCCTGGTATCTGGATAACAAAAAATGGTGGCAGGACATTATCAGCGGCGAATACCAAAGCTATTATGCGCGCATGTACGGCAACAGATGAGCGCATGGCATAAAAGTTTTGCCCAGGCTAACACAATCTTGCAATTAGCTTGCAG
Source organism: Ruminococcus intestinalis (assembly GCA_963657675.1). Classification (GTDB taxonomy): domain Bacteria; phylum Bacillota; class Negativicutes; order Acidaminococcales; family Acidaminococcaceae; genus Phascolarctobacterium_A. The sequence goes on along the minus strand of CAVKMV010000013.1, from coordinate 31,502 downwards.
ACAAACGGCAAAAATTGTAATATAATATTATCTTAGGAAGGCAACACCTCTCGCATTCGTGTGGGAGGTGTTGCTACAATATAGCTTAGAAGTGAGGGAATTGCATGAAAGAATATAGTCCCGTAACAGAGCCGTTTTTGGCTGCTTTGCGTGCCGCAGTGGGTGACGCCAATGTATTTACTGACCCGGATAAGCTGGATCAATATAAAACCGACGAAGAATATGACCCCCGCCGCTTCCGCGTGCCGGATGTCGTTGTGCGCCCGGCCAACGCCGAGGAGATTGCCGCCATTGTCAAGCTGTGCAACGAGTATAACGTGCCGCTGACCGTGCGCAGCGGTGGCACCAGCTTGGCAGATGGTGCTATCGCCGTTTGCGGTGGCGTGCTGCTTTTAATGGAGCGCCTGAATAAAATTATCGAAATGAACACCGAGGCGATGTATGTTATCGCCGAAGCCGGCGTGCGTACCGTGGATATCCAAAAAATGGCCAACGAGGCCGGCTATCTTTATGCAGGCGACCCCTGCAGCGCCGAAAGCTGCCTGATTGGTGCCAACCTGGCAACCAACGCCGGCGGCAGCAAGGCCGTGCGCTACGGCGTAACGCGCAACCAGGTATATAGCCTGGAGATGGTTACCCCGACTGGCGAAATCGTGGAGATTGGTAGCCGCTTGAAAAAGTGCAGCACCGGTTATTGTATGGAGCAGCTGGTGATGGGCAGCGAGGGTACGCTGGGCATTATCACCAAGGTGACGCTGAAGCTGCAGCCTATGCCGCCGTACCGCTTTGACCTTTTGGCTGTTTTTGACGACCCCATGAAGGCTCTGGACGTCGTGCCCAAGATTATGCAGGCAGGCCTGAACCCGACCAGCATGGAATATATGGATAATTCTTATGTGCGTGCCTGCGCTGATTACATTGAATTTAAGGGCGCACCGCACTATGAGGACGGCATTTACGTTATCATCACGGTGGAAACCTTTACCGAGGACGAGCTGGACATGAAGATGGAGCAGCTGGACGAGCTGTGCGAGGCGGCCGGTGCCGTGGAGGTGCTGGAGGCGGATGACCGCATCTGGGCGATGCGCCGCAACTGCCAGGAGTCCATCAGCCTTGTAAGCAAGGTATCGCTGACGGATGACGTGGTTGTGCCTGTTGACCGCATTGCCAGCACCATCAAGGAGATTATGCATATCGGCAGCAAGTATCCCTTCCCCATCCCCGTTAAGATTAACGCCCACATCGGCGACGGCAACCTGCACATTGTGCTGTGCAAATGCGATCTGGACGATGCGACCTGGGAAAAGATCGTGCATGACTTCCATGAGGAGGTTTATGCCTATGCCTACGCTCAGGGCGGACGTCTGGCAGGCGAGCACGGCATTGGCGCCAAAAAGCTGGCTTATATGGAGGAATTTACCCCTGCAGGTGAGCTGGAGCTGATGCGCAGGATTAAGCGTGCCTGGGATCCCAATCTGATTTTGAACCCTGGCAAGGTGTTTAACGCCTAAGGCGTAATAAATGAGGGGCAGTAAAATGACTAAATATAATCCTGTAACAGCGGCTTTCGTGGCAGAGCTGACTGCGGCCCTGGGTGAGCGCTACGTGCGCACGGACGCTGAAACGCTGGACCGCTACAAGACGGACGAGGAGGCGGACGAGCGCTGCTTTCACCTGCCGGACGTAGTAGTCAGCCCGGCTGATGCCGCAGAGGTTGCCGCCGTAGTGAGGCTGTGCAATAAATATTTGGTGCCGCTGACGGTGCGCGGTGGCGGTACAGGCATTGTTGATGGCGCTATCGCCGACCTGGGCGGCGTGGTGCTTTTAATGGAGCGCTTGAATAAGATTATCGAGCTGAACAAGGAGGGTCTGTACATGGTGGCGCAGGCAGGTGTGCGTACGCTTGATATCCAGGCGGCGGCGCGTGCCGAAAACCTGCTCTATGCAGGCGACCCGTCTAGCAGCGACAGCTGCCAGATTGGCGGCAACCTGGCGACGAACGCCGGCGGCATCAAGGCCGTGCGCTACGGCGTAACGCGCAACCAGGTATACGCTGTGCAGATTGTTACTCCCTATGGCGACATTGTGGACCTGGGATCGCCGCTCAAAAAATGCAGCACAGGCTATTGCATGGAGCAGCTGGTGATTGGCAGCGAGGGCACCTTGGGCATCATCACCCAGGTGACGCTGAAGCTGCAGCCGCTGCCGCCGTACAAGCTGGATATGCTGGCGGTGTTTACCGACACCATGCAGGCCATTGGCGTGGTGCCTAAGCTGGTGAAGGCCGGCATTGACCCGACGAGCATTGAATATATGGATAATCCCAATGTGCGCACCACCTCCAAATATCTGGAGTTTGAGGGTGCGCCGCACGTGGAGGATGGCATTTACGTTATCATCACCATCGAAACCTTTAACGAGGACGAGCTGGATATGAAGATGGAGCAGGCGGCGGATATCTGTGAGCAGGCAGGCGCTATTGACGTGCTGGAGGCGGATGACCGCATCTGGGCGATGCGCCGCAACTGTCTGGAATCCGTCAGCCTCATCAGCAAGGTGTGCACCACCGATGACGTGGTCGTGCCTGTTGATGAAATGAGCGACATGATTCAATATATTATCAAGACTGTTGCCAAGTATCCCTTCCCGTTGCGCATCAACGCGCACATCGGCGACGGCAACCTGCACATTGTTTTGTGCAAGCTGGCCTTGAGCGATGCCGAATGGGAGGAAAACCTTTCCCGCTTTACGGAGGAGGTTTATACCTATGCCTATGCCCATGGCGGCCGTTTGAGCGGCGAGCATGGCATTGGCACGAAGAAGGCGCATTTTTTGGAGCGCTTCACCCCTGGCGGCGAGCTGGAGCTGATGCGCAAGCTTAAGCGCGCCTGGGACCCTAACAATATTTTGAACCCTGGCAAGGTATTTAGTGTTTAACAAGCTATAGGATCATAGCAAAAATAAGTAGCATTGTAGCTCAGTAGCAAAGGAGAGATTTGACAAAATGACAACCTATAACCCCGTAACCGAAGAAGTATTGGAAGCATTGCGCGCAGTAGTTGGCACAGAGCATGTAAAGGTTGATGCTGAAACCCTGGACCGTTACAAAACCGACGAGGAGCCGGATCCGCATTACCATCATCTGCCGGAGGTAGTTGTTTGGCCTGGCAGTGCCCAAGAGGTTGCTGAAATCATGAAGCTGGCCAACAAATTCCTGGTGCCTGTAACCCCGCGCAGCGCCGGCACCAGCGTTTCCTGCGGTGCTATCCCTGTTTATGGCGGCATCGTGCTGATGATGGAGCGCATGAATAAAATTATCGAGATGAATGCTGACGCTATGTATATGGTAGTGGAGGCAGGCGCGCTCACCTCCGAAATCCAGCAAAAGGCCAACGAAGCAGGCCTGCTGTACGCCGGTGATCCCTGCAGCGCCGACAGCTGCTTGATTGGCGGCAATATCGCCACCAACGCCGGCGGCAACAAGGCCGTACGCTATGGCACCACCCGCCACCAGGTATATTCCATCGAGGTTGTTACCCCGACCGGCGAAATTGTGGAGCTGGGCAACCGCCTGAAGAAGTGCAGCACCGGCTACTGCCTGGACCAGCTGGTTATGGGCAGCGAGGGTACGCTGGGTATCATCACCAAGGCAACGCTGAAGCTGCTGCCGCTGGCTCCGTACCGCCTGGATATTTTGGCCATTTTTGACGACGTGCAAAAGGCTGTAGACCTGGTTCCTGCTTTGATTAAGGCTGGCCTGAACCCGACCAGCGTTGAATTCATGGACAACGGCTTCGTGCGCGCTGCCAGTGACTATGCTGAGCTGCGCCTGCCGCATTACGAGGATGGCAGCTACGTTATTGTTACTGTAGAAACCTTTAACGAGGACGAGCTGGACGTGAAGATGGAGCAGCTGGACGAAATCTGCACTGCCTGCGGTGCCACCGACGTTGTTGAGGCAGACGAGCGCGTCTGGAAGGTACGCCGCAGCTGCCTGGAGGGCTCCAAGGCATTGAGCAAGGTTTCCACCTCCGACGATTTGGTTGTGCCTATCGATAAAATCGCTATCTGCCTGAATCACCTGATGGAGGTTTCCAAGCAGTTTGACTTTGAATGCATGTGCCTGGCTCACGCCGGTGACGGCAACCTGCACTTCAACTGCCTGAAGATGGATATGACCGATGAGGAATGGGAAAAGCAGCTGGCTGAATTCCACAAAATCTGCTACGCCTATGTTTACAGCCTGGGCGGCCGCCTGAGCGGTGAGCATGGCGTTGGCGCTAAGAAGATTGACGCGCTGGCTGCCTATTGCGACCCTGTCGAAATGTCCATCATGAAGACGATTAAGCGCGCTATGGATCCCAACAACATTTTGAATCCCGGCAAGCTCATCCGTGCTTAAGCTGTAAGCACTAACCGGCGCATCCTTTATTCGTAGGGGTGCGCCGTTTTTTTGTGTGCGCTACAGGTTAAATTTTCACCGGCATTGCTATAGTGGCAGGATTTTTGCAATTTATAGCGAAATAGAACCTGATAATCTTTTTAAAGGAGCAATTTAATGAGTACATTCACCAAGGTCCTGTTGGCCACTGATCTGTCCCCGCAGGCTGATAAATTGACCGCGTGTCTGTTTTGCTTATGCCCCGATACAGAAACAGAAGTAGTTTTGGCGCACGTTTTTGATGATGATGACGACGCCGACCCTGACGGTAGTAGCTATAAAAAGGCTCACAGCAGGTTGTCCGGGTATAAAAACGATATAGAGCAAGCAGGCTATGAAGAAATTTCCATTGTAACTCCCGCAGGCGAGCCCTGCGAAGCCCTTGGCCGTCTGGCGGAGGAAAGTGATGCCGATTTAATGCTGGTGGCTTCGCACCGCAAGGGCTTTTTGAAGCGTGCGCTGATGGGCAGCACTACCTACGAGTTGGCACGGGCGACGAACATTCCCCTGCTGATAAACAAGGACGAGGAGGATGAGCTTACCGAAAATCTGTTAGCAACTGTCCTTATACCAACAGACTTTTCGCGTAAATCCCTGGAGGCCTTGAATATCATTCGCAGCCTGCGTGAATACGTGGGCAGGGTGCTCTTTGTGCACGTTATTGAGCACAGCCGCAATAAGCACGATTACAAAGAAAAATTTGGCAGCGCCAGGATGTTTTTGCAGGAGCTGGTGGACGAAATGAAAATTTTTGGCATTGATGCCGATTTTCGTATTGCCCACGGCATTGCATCTAAAAAAATTGCGGCTATCTGCGAGCGTGACAACGTGAGCCTGATTATGATGGCCAAGACGGGCGCGGATATGACAAGCGGCGACGAGCTGGGCAGTACAGCGGAAAACGTTGTGCTGAACGCGGACTGCGCTGTGATGCTGCTGCCTGCCGAGGATGGCGAGGATGAGGCTACACCGTTTGCTTAGCCTGTTGTAGCTAAGGCGATATCCTGCATAGTGTAAAATATTTCACAAAAAATGCTTGACTTCAGTCAATAATACTAGTATAATACTACTTGCAGTTATGTTGACTGCAGGTACGTATTGTGCTGGCAAATTGAAAATTGCTTAAAGTTTTCAACCTTGGAGAGATGACCGAGTGGTTGAAGGTGCACGCCTGGAAAGCGTGTGTACGGGAAACCGTACCGAGGGTTCGAATCCCTCTCTCTCCGCCACTTAAAATCTGCCGCACGAGCGGCTTTTTTCATAACAATGCTTGTTTCTCTGTAGGATCGTAGAGTTGGGTCCTGCGCAATGGGAGCCTGTGAACCAGGTCAGGTCCGGAAGGAAGCAGCCTTAAGCGGATACTTTCATGTGCCGCAGGGGTGCCCGCCTTTGCGGTCCTACAGGGAAATAACGAAAGCTCCGTCACGAAAGTGGCGGAGCTTTTTTGCGATTCTCCTGGGTTATTTGCTGACGAGCTTAATCTTTTCGATGTAGGCAGCGGCGATTTTCCTGATTCCGTCAGGCTGCGCCTGCGTCCACTGCTCAAAGCTCAGGCCGCTTTGGGCTACGTGCTTGCCCACCTCCAGCAAAAAGAAGGGGATATCCTCGGCCAGCAGCGTGCCGACCTCGTCGGCCAGGTGCTCCCTGCCCTGCAGCGAGCAGCCGTTGGCGTAGAGCGTGAAGGCAGCAAAGGGCTTGCCCTTGATCACCTTGAGTGTGCCGCGGAAGCCTAACGCGCCAATCTGGTGCGTGCCGCAGCTAGAGGGACAGCCGGAAATATAAATTTGCGGCAGGGCGTCGCTGGCGGCGTATTGGGTGGCCATTTCGGCAAAGCAGTCTGCTAATAGCGCCTGGGTATCGCCCATACCCATCTGGCAGACGCCCGAACCAATGCAGGCAACGCTGCTGGTGAAGGCGTTATAGGCGCTGTCCTCGGTGAGTGCTATCACCTTGGCTGCCTCGGGGGCAGTGAGGTTGATGATGTAGGCGCTTTGGTCCGGCGCGAGGCGGATTTCGGCCTCCTCAACGGTTTGCAGGTAATCGGTCAGGGCCAAAAAGTTTTCTGCCTTGGGCAGGCCAGCCTGCGGGTGGTAGTTGACGGCGTATAGGCCGGGCTGCTTTTGCGAGGTGATGCGGTAGCCGGTGATGAGCCTGAAGTTACGCTTTTTTATCTTTTTAGGCACAATATCCAGGTCCAGGCTTTCGCTCAGCAGCACGCGCTGCAGGCGTTCGTTGTAGGCTGCCTTGTAGGCTGCTTCGCCGCCCAAAAGCTCCGGAAGGTAGCGGGTGCGCGACTTGGGACGCTTGTCGTAGGTGCCGCATTCGCGGAAGGTGAGCAGCATGGCCCTAATGTGGTACAGAATTTTGTTTGGCTCTACGCCCTCCGCCATTTTTATGCCCATGCAGGGGGTGCTGCCCAGACCGCCGGCGGTGTACACGTCAAAGCGTCCGTCGCTGCGGGCGGCGAAGCCCAAATCGCGGAAGGTGGCGTGTGTGAGGTTGGCAGGCGAATTGCTGAAGCCTGTTTTGAGCTTGCGTGGCAGCCTGCCCTCGCCGATGCTGGCGACGAGGTACTGCGCTGCTGCCTCGGCGTAGGGGAGAACGTCAAAGTATTCCTCGCGCTCGGTGCCGCTTAAGGGGGAGCAGAGCACGTTGCTAGGATAGTCACCGCCGCAGCCGAAGGGGACGATGTCGGCATCCAGTGCCTGGGCGATAATATCGCCGGCGGCATCAGCACTTAAATCATGCAGCTGCAAGGTCTGACCCGTGGTGAAATGCAGGCGCTGCACGTTGTGCTTGCGGATCATGGCGGCGATGGCGGCGAGACGTTCCTTGGTAATGCGGCCGGCGCTGGTGCGCAGGCGCACCATATTGCTGTGACCGTCGCGTTGGGCAAAGCTGCCAAAGTAACCGCTGTAGCCCTTGTAATCAATTTTGCTGAGGCTGCCGTCGTGGTAGGCGGCAGTTTTGGCAACAAATTCTGCAAGCTGCGCGTGCAGGGCAGCCTTATCAATCGTGGGAATGGTCATGGAAAAGCCTCCTTTTATGCTTGCGTTCTTAATGATATTATATACTAATATTTCTTGTTAGTAAAATTAAGTTTTTTGTGGATAGCAGCCAGAACGCCGAAGGCGTAGGCATACACAAACTTTGTTTTACAATCAGGGCTATTTTGAGTATAATATCTATGTATGACAAAAATTCCGGGGAGGTGGCGTTGCATGTCTTATATCGCCTTATACCGCAAGTGGCGGCCGCAGGACTTTGATGCGCTTGTAGGCCAGCAGGCCATTAAGACTGCGCTGAAAAATGCCTTGGCAGAGGGCAAAATTGCCCATGCTTATTTATTTAGCGGCCCGCGTGGCACAGGCAAGACCAGCGCGGCGCGTATTTTGGCCAAGGCGCTCAACTGCGAGCAGGGACCGACGGTGCATCCCTGCGGCCATTGCAACAACTGCGAGCGCATAACTGAAGGCGCCTCCATGGATGTGTTTGAGATTGATGCTGCTTCGAATACGGGCGTGGATAATATCCGCGATTTGCGTGAGCAGATTGCCTTTACTCCCGTAGAAAGCCGTTATAAAATCTATATTATTGACGAGGTGCACATGCTTTCTACTGGTGCCTTCAACGCCCTGCTGAAGACGCTGGAGGAGCCGCCGCCGCACGCCGTCTTTATTTTGGCGACGACGGATCCGCAAAAGGTGCCTGCCACGATTCAGTCGCGCTGCCAGCGCTTTGAGTTCCGCCGTATTACGGTGGATGACATCGTAGAGCATCTGGCGCAGGTCGCTGCTGGCAGTGACCTGCAGGTTGACACCGAGGCCATGCGCCTTATCGCCATCCAGTCCGAGGGTGGTATGCGCGATGCCATCAGCCTTTTGGACCAGTGCGGCGTTATGGACAGGCACGTTACTGCTGCCACCGTGCGCGAGGTGCTGGGCATTGTGGGGCGCGAGGTGCTGCATGCCCTGGTGCAGGATATCGGGCAAAAGCAGCTGCCGGAGGCTTTGGCCAAGCTCAACGCGCTTTTGGCGCAGGGTAAGGACGTGGCGCAGGTGTTAAATGAGCTGATGGAATATCTGCGTGCGCTGCTGCTGTATAAATCCGTGCCAGGCTATGACGAAATATATCTGACAGATACAGCTGAGGCCCTGCAACAGCTGGCACCGCTGTTTAGCAGCGAACGGCTGATGGCGGCGGAGGAGAGGCTGCACAGCGCAGTCTGGGAAGCAAAAAACTCCATGCGCCCACGCATTACGGCAGAGCTGTGCCTGATGGATTTGTGCCGCGTGGAGGGCAGCACGTTGGCGGCATTGGCAGCACGTGTGGAGCAGCTGGAGCAGCAGCTGGCAGGCGGCGTGCCTGTGCAGGTGGCGCAGCAGCTGGTACAGGCTCCAATAATACAGTCAACCTCCGCGACGCAGCAGGTGCAGCCGCAAGCTGTGCAGGAAACGGCTGCTGCGCTGCAGCCGCAGGTGAATAGGTTGTCGAAGGCGCCTGAGCCTGTCGCAGCCGCAGGAGCTAAGGCGGACACGCTGCAGGCGGCAATGCAGGCAGCACCCAGGCCCAAGAGCGCGCAGGCAGCGCAGACGCAGGAATATGCCGGTGACTTTGCCGCAGGCGAGGATTATTGGCAGCAGGCATTGTCCCTGATGAAGGCCGAAAAGAAAAATTCGATGGTGTCCTGTGCCAAAAACGGCAGGGTGTACAGCTTTGCCAATAACATTTTGCAGGTGGCGTTTAAGGCCCCCTTTTTGGCGGACAGGATGAATAAGGACGATTACCGTAAAGCCTTTGAGGAGGTGCTGCTGCGTCTGGCGCGGCGTGAAATCCGTCTGGAGGCGGTAATCGAGGGCAGGTTGCAGCCGGTGAAGGCAGCGCCTAAGCCTAAACAGGTGCAGGAGGAAGACACGCAGCCTGTGGCAGCGGCAGAGCTGCCCGAAAACCTGCGCAAGGCAGTGAACGCCCTGGGCGGCACGGTGACAGAGATATAAAACCAAAATTTCTGGTTGAATATAAAAATATCGCAATAAATAAGGAGGAATTTAATTATGTTTCCAGGTGGCATGGGTAATATGCAGGCAATGATGAAAAAGGTGCAGAAGATGCAGGCTGATATGGTGAAGATGCAGGAGGAATTGAAGTCCCGCACGGTAGAGACCTCTGTCGGCGGCGGCGCTGTAACAGTCGTTGTCAACGGCAAAAAGGAGCTCAAATCCATCAAAATCAACCCCACAGCTGTTGACCCTGAGGATGTGGAGATGCTGGAGGACATGATCCTTACAGCAGTGAATGACGCTATGAAGCAGATTGATGAGCTGACGGAAAAGGAAATGGGTAAGGTTACCGGCGGTATGAAGCTGCCTGGCATGTTCTAAAAATGGCAAGGATGATCAGGCCGCTGGCTAATTTGTATGAGCAGCTGCGGCGCCTGCCGGGCGTGGGCTCAAAAACGGCCATGCGCCTGGCCTATCATGTAATTGATATGCCTGCGGAGGATGTGCGGCAGCTGGCGGCGGCACTTAATGGCGCTAAGGAGCAGATACATTATTGCCGCCGCTGCTACAACCTGACGGATGGTGATGTGTGTGAAATCTGCGCTGATGCGACGCGCGACAGCTTCACCATCTGCGTGGTGGAGCAGCCGCAGGACATTGCGGCCATGGAGCGCAGTCACGGCTATCATGGGCTGTACCACGTGCTACACGGTGTGCTGTCGCCGCTAGACGGCATTGGTCCTGACAGGCTGCGGATTAAGGAGCTTTTGCTGCGGCTGCAGCAGGAATCGGTGAGCGAAATTATTATCGCCACCAATTCCGACGTAGAGGGCGAGGCAACCGCCACCTATCTGGCGCAGCTTTTAAAGCCAATCGGGATAGCTGTTAGCCGCATTGCGCACGGCCTGCCCATGGGCGGCGATTTGGAATACGCTGACGAAATCACCCTGTCTAAGGCGCTGGAAAACCGGCGCGCAATGTAGAAAGGACTGGCGTTTATTATGGAACTTAACGCTATTTTATCACCGCTTGGAGCTATTGCCCCCTTGGTTTGCGGGGTGCTGCTGGTGTGGCTGGTGGTAAAGCTTTTGTCTATGCCCTTTAAGCTGGTGTACAACGGTCTTTGTGGTGCGCTGCTTTTGTGGTGCATCAACCTTGTTGGCTCCTTTATTGGCTTCAGCATGAAGATAACAGTCATCAAGGCGTTGATCGCAGGCTTTTTTGGCGTTCCCGGCGCAGTCGTCGTGGTTTTGTACGAGCTGCTGCTAAAGTAAGGCATGCCTGCAGCCTACAGCTTAAGCTACAGAAAAATAAGCTTTTATTATGGCGCCTGCAGCAGTTTTGCCGCAGGCGCTTTTTGTGTGCGCAGATTTTACAGCTTCGCTACATTCGCAGGCAGGATATTGTCTGCCTGTCAGAGAAGTTTATAAAGACTATTTTATTTTGCGGACAAAGGTGTTAAAATAAGGTGTTATTATGACTGACATGGAAAAATTACAGTATGTATTGTTTGAGCGTCTGCACCGCCGCGCTCCCGGTATCGATAAGCTGGACAGGCTGTGGGATGCGGCGGTGCTGCTGCCGTTGGTGCGTACGGAGCAGGGAATAAGCGTGCTTTTTGAGGAGCGGGCGCATACGCTGCGCCGCCAGCCCGGGGAGGTGTGCTTCCCAGGCGGCAAGTACGAATGTGCGGATAACAGCTTCCGTAACACTGCCGTGCGCGAAACCTGCGAGGAGCTGGGGCTTACGCCTGCAAATATCACCATCTGCGGCGAGCTGGACTGCCTGGTTACGCACAATGGCCCTATTATTCACCCCTTTGTGGGCCTGATTGACGACATTAGCCGCATAAGCTTTAATAAAAGCGAGGTGGAGCGTGTCTTTACCGTGCCGCTGACGGCGCTGTTGGCGCAGACGCCGCGGCGTGGGTCGGTGCAGCTGGCAGACCATCCGGGAGACGATTTTCCCTTTGACCTGGTGCCGCAGCGAAAGCGTGGCTGGCGTATGAATAAGTCCTATTATGTGTATTTTTATCTGTATGAGGATAAGGTCATCTGGGGACTGACGGCACGCATGCTGTATGCTTTCCTGTACCGCAGCCGCAAGGAGCTGACGGAATATCTGGCAGGAGAAAAGGATTGAGAGGTTTTTAAAAGCATGAAAAGCATTCTCCAGACAAAGATTTTATTGATAATCGCAGCCATCTGCGTCGTGGGCTATATCGCCTTTGGTTATCTGTTCCCCGAAAAGGGGATGGATGATCTCAGCCCGTCCGACAGGCTGAACGTGAAAAAGAATATTGTCGTTTTGGGCGTGGACGAGCGTGCGGATGACGTTGGCCGCAGCGATACGCTCTTCGTGGTTATGTTTGACAGCAACACTAAAAGTGCTTCGCTGTTATCCATCCCTCGTGATACGCGTGTGCGTATAGCCGGACATGGCTGGGATAAGATTAACCACGCTTATGCCTATGGTGGACGCGAGCTGACGCAAAAAACTACCGAGGAGCTTTTGGGCCTGAAAATAAATAATTACGTCATGGTTGATTTTAAGGGCTTCACCGGCCTGGTGGATGCCATCGGTGGCATTGACATTGATGTCGAAAAGGATATGTATTACCATGATGACTGGGACGGCTTCACCATTGACCTGAAAAAGGGCCGCCAGCACCTAGACGGCAGGACGGCGATCCAGTATGTGCGCTACCGTGACGAGGAGGGTGACATCGGCCGCATCCGCCGCCAGCAGCATTTTATGATGGCTGTGTATGATAAGATCGCTTCAGCCGACATGCTGCTGCACATCCCGGGTCTCGCCAAGCAGCTGACGAGCATGGTCAAGACCGACCTGCCCTTGGGAGATATGATGGATTTGGGCAAGGCCCTGCATGCCATGGTCAAGGAAAAGGGCCTGTCTATGGCTATGGTGCCCGGTACACCTAAATATATTGACGGCATCAGCTACTGGCTGCCTGATATTACCGATCTGCGCGAGCTGATGGTCAAAATGCAGGGAGCTACTATGACCGAGCGCTATAAATCTGCGGCCGAGCTGATGGAGCAGGAATACAACAAGGCTGTAGACAAGGTCGAAAGTGGCGACAGCAGCGAGGAAAACAAGGAAGCTGTTAAGGAAGAAAAGGAGCAGCAGGCTAAAAAACAGGAAAAGGCCAAGGAGGACAAGGCTAAGAAGCAGGAGAACGAAAAAACAGACAAGAAAGCAGCTGCTGCTAAAGAAACAGCTGCTGAGCCTGCTACCGCCAGGGGCGTGGTGCGTTTGGTTAACTGCAGCGGCAGCAAGACCGCGGGCAGCGAGGCGGCAGCACGTCTGCGCAGCGCCGGCTTTGAGGTTATCAGCGGCGGCAGTGGCGAGGTGATTGCCCAGACCACCGTCATTTCTACTACTAATAATGGCGCAGTGGTAAACCGTCTTTCTAACGTTCCCTTCGCCCACCAGATGCGCATCAGCCGTGATGGTGCTGCTGACTGCGACGGCGTGGTGATGCTGGGAGCGGACTTTAAATAGTAGCTTTGCCCGTCCTGCTTTGCAGGGAGGGCAGTATATATGAAAAAATGCGCATGTGAAAAATATTACAGAAAGGGGCTTGCATTTTGTATACAAAGATGTTATACTAAGAACATCAAAACAGCCCCTCATTTGGCCCTTCTTCGTAAGGGCTTTTTTTTTGTCCTTTTTTAAGTTTTGCTAATTAATTTAGGAAATATTGTTGGTTAGCTATAGTTAATGTAGCAATAGTTTTCAGAATATGGTACAATATACTATAATATGGGGAGAGTACGGAATTTAAATAGATTTACTGGGAGGCAATTATGCACGATGAAATACATGTTGTTGTAGATAGCATTGCAGCGGCAGACGAAACACCCTTGAAGGATGATGCCCGCTGTCATGTGCTGCGCCTTATCGTCCGTCATGGCGATTTAGAATGGCAGGATGGTGAACGCTCGCTGGCGCAGATGTTTGCTATGGTAGAGGAAACAGGCAAGCTGCCTGGTACGTCCCAGCCGCCGATTGGCGCAATGCTGGAGCTGTTTGGCAAGCTTGCCAGGGACGGCAAAAAGGTCATCATGCTGACGGTGGACAGTGTGCTGAGCGGCACCTATCAGACTGCCTGCGTGGCTGCACGCCAGGTGATGGATGAAGTTAAGGGCGCGGACATCCGTGTGATTGACAGCAAGACTGCTGCCTGCCCCATCAGCGGCATAGCTATGGAGCTTTTGGCACGCACGGCTGAGGGTATGGATATCGATGCTGCCGAAAGGCTTGGCCTTGACATGGTTGCACGTACAGATACATTTTTTAGCGTAAATACTTTGGACTATTTGCAAAAGGGCGGCCGTATCGGTGCAGTCGGTGCTTTGATAGGCAATATCTTCGGCATTCGCCCGATTGTGCACTTAGATAAGGATGGGAAGCTGGAAGTAGTAGATAAATGCCGCACACGTAAAAAGGTGCTCAAGCGCATGGTGGAGCTGGCAGCGGAAAAAGCACCGCTGGAGGCTATTTATGTTGCCAACGCTGAGGCGCAGCAGGACGCGGAGGAGATGAAGGCGCAGATGCAGGCGCTCTTCCCGGATGTGCCTGTAATGCTCACCAGTATCGGCACAGTTTTGGCAGCCCATCTCGGACCTGGTGTTATCGGCTTGTTTGTCCGTCACAGGGCCTGAAGGAAAGGTGTGGAATTCAGATGAATATTAGCAAGGTAATTACCGGCAAGCAGGTTAAGGATATGCTGCTGGGTGCTTACCATAGCTTTGAAAAAAACTTTGAAGCTATTAATGATTTAAATGTTTTTCCGGTACCGGATGGGGATACTGGTACCAATATGATGCATACTATGGCCTCCGTGGCCAAGGAGCTGAGCGCCATGAGCGACGGGGCAGAGGCTGGCGAGATTGGCGCTGCCGCCGCACGCAGCGCGATTATGGGCGCGCGTGGCAATTCCGGCGTCATTTTGTCGCAGCTCTTGCGTGGCATCGGCAAGGGCGTGGCAGGTAAAAAAACGCTCAACAATACAGAAATCGGTAAGGCCTTCCAATTTGGCATTTTGTATGCCTACCGCAGTGTATCCAAGCCTGTCGAAGGCACTATCCTGACAGTGGCGCGCGGTATGGCCAAGGGTGCCTATAACGCAGTACGCAGCAATGTGAGCCTGGAGGAGGTTCTGCTCGAGGCTATCCGTACGGGCAAGGAGGAGCTGGCCAAAACTCCGGATATGCTGCCTGCGCTGAAGGCGGCAGGAGTTGTTGATGCCGGCGGCCAGGGTCTGATAGTATTCTTTGAGGGCTGCCTGGCAGGCTTGCGTGGCCAGGACTGCGAGGTGCTGAAGGTAGCGCCGCGTGCGAAAACGCAAAATATGCGCGGTGAGCCATTGGATTTGGAGTATCCCTATTGCACGGAATTTATCGTCAAGGGTGCGAGCGTAGACAAAAAGACTGTCAGCGAAGCGCTGCAGGGCATGGGTAATTCTATGATTGTGGCCGTGGTGGAGGATATCGTCAAGGTACATATCCACACCAAGCATCCGGGGGATGCGCTCAATATGGCGCAGACCTGGGGCACGCTGCACGATATCAAGGTCGAAAACATGAAGGACCAGCACGAAAACCGTCTGTTTACGGCGGAGGACATCCAGCCTGTGAAGCATGGCGTGGGCGTGCTGACTGTGGCAGCAGGTGACGGCATTGCCAAGATTATGCACGAGCTGGGTGCTGCTGAAATC
This sequence comes from Ruminococcus intestinalis, assembly GCA_963657675.1. Classification (GTDB taxonomy): domain Bacteria; phylum Bacillota; class Negativicutes; order Acidaminococcales; family Acidaminococcaceae; genus Phascolarctobacterium_A. The sequence continues at coordinate 16,318 of CAVKMV010000013.1, read as the reverse complement.
ATCAGCGGCGGTCAGAGCATGAATCCCCCAGTGGAGGATTTTGTCAATGCTATTGAAAATGGCAGCTGCGAGCAGTATATCATCCTGCCTAATAATAAAAACATCATCCTGGCGGCTGAGCAGGTGCGTAAGCTGCTGGGTAATTCCAAGGTATCGTTCGTTCCCAGCACCAATATGGCGCAGGGGCTGGCAGCGCTGCTGCATTTTGACGCAACCCGCAGCCTGGATGAAAATACCGTGATTATGACCAAGGAAGCCAAGGAAGCAACCAGTGGCAGTGTGACCGTGGCTGTGCGCGACAGCGTGGTCAACGGTCTGGAAATCCACGAGGGTGATTATCTGGGAATTTTAAATGACAAGATTGTCTGCACCGGCAGTAGCATAGAAAAGGTGCTACAGCAAATGCTTGCCGACGGCAGCTATGAGCTGATCAGTCTCTATTACGGTGCGGATGTTACTAAGGAGCAGGCCGAAAAGCTGGCTGAGGGTCTGCAGGAAGTGAACGATGAATGGGAAGTGGAGACTTTTTACGGCGGTCAGCCGCTTTATCCCGTACTTTTGGCAATGGAGTGATGCAAAATGCTTACAAGTCAGGAATTATCCAACCTGTTGCGTGAGCGTGGCTACAAGGTGACGCCACAACGATTGGCCGTATATGAAGCTCTTGCTGATGAGACCTGGCATCCCAATGCGGAGATGCTGTTCAAAAAGCTGCAGCCGCGCTTTCCGGCCATGAGCTTTGCCACCGTGTACAAAACTGTTGAAATCCTGGAGGATATTGCCGTTATCCAAATTCTGAATACCGGGGAGGACAGCTTCCGCTATGACGCCGATGTCAGCGAGCATTACCACCTGCGCTGCTTAAAATGTGGTGCCGTGGATGATGCAATGATGGATGAGAATATCAAAAAGCAGCTGACAAGCGAGGTGGAAAAGGAAAGCGGTTACAGAATCAGCCGCCGACAGTTCTACTTTTTCGGCGTGTGCCCGCAGTGCGCCAAACTGCATTAACCAAAGAAGCAGTGTACCGATTAAGCAATTGATTGGTACACTTTTCTTATATATTTTACGTTTGTCAGATTTTTGCAGAGTTATTTTTACTAAAATGCCACAATAGTGGTTTTGGAATCTGCTATAATAAAGATGTTGTATTGATAGGAGAGAAAGCTTTGTGCTAAATGATTTTCAGATAATCATGCTGGCGAGCGGCAGTAAAGGGAATGCTGCTTTGCTGAGCACGCCCAGACAGCGCTTTTTGGTTGATATTGGTATAAGCTGCAGGGCGTTGACGAGCAGGATGAAGGAAGTGGGTGCTAGCGTTGAGGAGCTTGACGGCGTGTTTATTACGCACGAGCATATTGACCATATCCGCGGGCTGGCGACCTTTTTAAAAAAATACAGGGTGCCTGTTTATAGCAGTGCTGCTACCTGGAGGGCGGTATTGGCGAGGGACGGCAGCCTTGAGCGGCAAAGCTGCCGCATTATAGATAATAGCCGTCTGCTGTGCGGCGATGTGGAGATAGCGAGCTTTGCTATACCGCACGATGCGGTGGACCCACATGGTTATTGCTTTACCAGCCGCACGAGTGGTGCCAAATGCACTTATCTTACGGATACGGGCTTTGTGACCGATACTATCCGTGAAGCGGTGGCAGGCAGCAGCGCCCTGGTGCTGGAGGCTAACCACGATATAGAAATGCTCAAAAACGGACCCTATCCCAAGCAGCTGAAGCAGCGCATTTTGAGCACGCGTGGTCATTTATCTAACATGGCGGCGGGACACTTGCTGACGGAGCTGGCAAGACTGCCGGAGCACGTGGTGCTGGCGCATCTCAGCGAGCATAATAATCTGCCGCGTCTGGCGCAGGATACTGTGCAGGAAATTTTGGACAATAAACACCGCCTGCAGGAAACACAGCTTTTTGTGGCTGCGCAGGACAGGGTGGTGACTGATGGTCCGGTTTTGCTGGGCCTGAATTTAGAATAAGGAGAGAATACAGATGAAAAAGAGTATCTGGAAAAAATCAGCGAATATTTTTGTCTGCGGCCTTTTGGGCGCGGCAATTTTAGTAGCGGGCTGCGGTGATAATAAAACCAGCGCGGCTGTAAAGGAAAAGCCGGCTGCGACAACGGAGCAGCAGCTGAGCTCTGCCCGCAACACGCCTATTGTGGCGGCTGCAAAAAAGGTGGGTCCTGCTGTCGTAGGTATCACGAACAAGGCCTATGTGCGTGACTTCTTTAACCGCACACAGCTTATGGAGCGCGGTACGGGCAGCGGCGTAATTTATGACAAGGCCGGCTACATTGCCACCAACAACCACGTTGTCGAGGGCGCTTCTGAGATTATCGTCAGCCTTCCTGACGGACGCACCTTTAAGGGCAAGGTGCTGGGTGCTGACGCTGTGACCGATTTGGCAGTTGTAAAGATTGAGGCAGATAATCTGACCGTTGCCACCTTTGGCGACAGCGATACACTGCAGGTGGGCGAGCCTGCCATCGCTATCGGCAATCCGCTGGGCCTGGAGTTTCGCGGCAGTGTTACCGCGGGCGTAATCAGCGCCTTGAACCGCAGCATTGAGGTGGGCGAGCGCAAATTTAACCTGATTCAGACAGATGCAGCCATCAACCCCGGTAACAGTGGTGGTGCCCTGGTCAACGCTGATGGCGAGGTCGTAGGCATCAACAGTGCCAAGATTGCTGTTAGCGGCGTAGAGGGTATTGGCTTTGCTATCCCTATTAACACCGCTAAGCCGATTTTGCAGGAGCTGGCAGACCGTGGCCGTGTAGCCCGTCCGTATCTTGGCGCATCCCTGATGGATCAGGAAATCGCTAAGCGCTATGGCTTTGAGATAAACCTGCATGGCGGCATCTTCCTGGTAAAGGTCGTACCGGGCAGCCCTGCAGCTAAGGCTGATATCCGTCCTGGCGACATCATTTTGAGCTTTAACGGTGCTAAGGTAAAAACTGCGGTTGACCTGCGCACTGCGCTGGCTAAATGCAAGGTTGGCGAAAAGGTGGAGGTAACCATCATGCGCAACGGTCAGACCGAAAGCAGGACTGTTGTTCTGGAAGAGGTTCCTAAGGATTACGGCAATTGAAGATAACGATAGCCTGTGTGGGCAAAATTAAAGAAAAATACCTGACGGCCGGTATTGAGGAGTTCAGCAAGCGCCTGACGCCCTTTTGTAAGCTGGAAACGCTGGCGATAAATGAGGAGCGGATGCCGGATGAGCCTTCGCCGGCTGAAAAGCAGCAGGTGCTGGAGCGGGAAACGCAGCGCCTTTTGGCTATCATTCCTGCTAATTCCTACGTCATATTGCTGGATGTAATCGGCAGACAGCTTTCAAGCCCGGAGCTTGCGGCAAAGCTGGATGAGCTGGCGCTGGCCGGTAAAAGCCACATCACCTTTGTGATTGGCGGCGCCTTTGGCTATACGGACGCACTGCGCAAGCGTGCGGATTTGGCGCTGAGCTTTTCCAAGCTGACGTTCACGCATCAGATGATCCGTCTGCTGTTGGTGGAGCAGATTTACCGCGCCTTTAAAATCAGCAGGGGTGAAAAGTACCATTGGTAAATACATAATGTGAATAGCAAAAGCCTGCAAGCGTACTGCCTGCAGGCTTTTACTTTAGCTGCATCGATTATTTTATTTTACTATTTCCCAAACGTCGCCTATGCTGTCTGCCAAAAGCTTGGCTCCGTGCTGCTTTAAAAAGGCGCGGCCCCTAAAGCCCCAGCAGGCGCCAATGCAATCAACACCGGCATTTTTCGCAGTTTCAAGGTCCGTGTCCGAATCGCCGACGTATATAGTAGTGGCCGGCGTTGCCCCAAGCTGCTGCATTACTGCCAGCAGCATGTCGGGCGCAGGCTTTCGGGCGATGCCTGTGCGCTCACCACAGGCGGCATCCAGACAGCCGGCAAAATATTGCGCGGCCAGTGCCTGCACGCCATAATCGGCCTTATTGGAAACAATAGCTGTTTTGCAGCCTGCGTGGCGCAATTCTTGCAGCAGCTGGAGCGTGCCGTCATAGGGACGGGTGTTGTCGGCGCAGTGCTCCCTGTAGTAGGCGTTGAAGCTGGCAAAAACTGCCTCCTGCACTGCCTGCGGCGTGGCTGGCGGCACGGCGCGTTCAATAAGCCTGCGGATGCCGTTGCCGATAAACCGGCGTACCTCGTCCGTGCTGCGTGGTGGCAGCAGCTGCTGCGCCAGTGCGAAGTTGGTGGCGACAGCCAGGTCGTCCAAGGTATTTAGCAGGGTGCCGTCAAGGTCAAAAATTATCGTCTGATAACGCATAAAGCTTCTCCTTTATTGTGGAATTTTCTCCCACCATTATAGCACAATCTGCCTTTATGCTATATAATAAGATTATCTTTATACTAGTGGAGGACTAAGCATGACTTATGATTACGCGCGCTTAGCAAAAATTAAGTGCTTTTTATTTGATATGGACGGGACGATAAATTTGGGTAACGAGCTGATACCGGGCATGGAGGGCTTTTTTGATAAGCTGAAGGCAGCAGGCAGGGATTATTATCTGCTGACGAACAATTCCTCCCGCAGCCACGAGCATTATGTGAACAAGATGAACGGCCTGGGGGTGCCTGTTACGCGTAGCAATATCCTGATTTCGTCGGATGCGCTGACGAACTGGCTGCAAAAAAATAAGCCAGGTGCGCGCCTGTTTGTGCTGGGTACGCCGCAGCTGCTAAAGACTATTGAGGACGCCGGCTTTGTGCTGACGCAGACGCTGGAGGAGGGGGCAGACTACGTCGTAGTCGGCTTTGACCAGACGCTTACCTATGACCGTCTGACGACTGCCTGCCGCCTGATTGACAGGGGCGTGCCTTATGTGGCGACCCATCCTGATGTGCGTTGTCCTATCGAGGGCGGCGAGTTCATCCCCGATACAGGGGCGATGATTGAGCTGATCAAAACGGCTACAGGCAAGGCACCGCAGCTGATTTTTGGTAAGCCGTACCAATATATGGTGGACGTGGTTTTGGACAAGACAGGCTACCAAAAGGATGAAATCGCTATGGTGGGCGACCGCCTGGCGACAGACATCGCCTTTGGCCTGAATAATGATATCTTGTCGGTAATGGTGCTGACAGGTGAGGCGACTATGGCGGATGTAGAAAACGGCAATATTAAGCCGGATATCATTTTGCCGCACGCTAAGGAGATTTTGCAATATTTATAAGCGTAGGGGTTAAAAGCAAGGAGATGGGATTATGGCAATATTGGAGCAGGAAGCAGTTTTGACGGATGCTATCCGTCCAGTGCCTGCAAGTGAGCTGGAACAGAGGTTGCATTCCTTCCGCACGGCGATGGATGCAGCGCACCCGGGCTGGGAGATGGCGGCAGTTAACCACAAGGTGGCGATGTATTACTTTACAGGTACCATGCAGGAGGGCGTGCTGCTCATCCGTCCGCAGGACGCTGTTTTTTGGGTGCGTCGCAGCTACGAGCGTGCGGTTAATGAATCGCACTTCAGCGACATCCGTCCTATGCACAGCTTTCGCGAGGCAGCGGCCTTTTATGGCAGCACTCCCAAGGTAATGTATGTGGAAGCAAAAAAGGCAACGTTGGACTGGGCGCGGATGCTGCACAAATATTTTGCCTTTGAGGAGACAGCAGGCTTTGATGATGTTCTGCAGGAGCTGCGTCTGCGTAAGAGCAGCTATGAGCTGCAGCAGATGGAACGCTCCGGTGCTATCCACGAAACAGTTTTGGATGTTGTCGCGCCTAAGCTGATTCACGGCGGCATCAGCGAGGCACAGCTGGCGATAGAAATTTATAGCGAGATGGTGCAGCGCGGCTCGCATGGCACGGCGCGCTTTAACCAAGCACTGGGCGAGGAGGCCGTGGGTCTGGCATCGTTTGGCAAAAGCGGCCTGGTGCGCACCGGCTTCGACGGACCTGGCGGCACCGATGGCACCTGTATTGCCGTGCAGTCTATAGGCAGTGCCTTCCGCAAGCTGCAAAACGGCCGTCTGGTGTATTTGGATATTCCCTGTGGCTTTGACGGTTATCATACGGATAAAACCGTTGTCTATTATTTTGGCGACCTTGCCAGGGATGCGCAGGGCGCAAGGATACAGGACGCACAGCAGCGCTGCCTGGAGCTGGAGCAGGAGGTTGTGCAGCTGATGGCTCCGGGTGTACCCATCGAAAGCTTATATTTGCGCACTATGGCCAAGTTCAACAATATCTATGGTGATGCCTTTATGAACGGCGGCAAGTTTTTGGGACACAGCATCGGTCTGGTGATGGATGAGGCCCCTGCTATCGCCAAGGGCTTTAAACAGCTTTTAGAGCCGGGCATGACCTTCGCCGTGGAGCCTAAAATCGCTTTGCCGGGATTGGGCATGGTGGGAACGGAAAACACCTACGTCATCACAGAGCATGGCGCACGCTCCCTGACGGGACGCTCGCACGGGCTGCGTGAAATAAAATAATTTAGCAATACAAAAACTGCTGACTGACTATACCTGAAATATAGTCGGTCAGCAGTTTTATTTTGCAGCCTTAGTGCGCGTGCTTGTCCTGCGCAGCCTGTTGGTTGGGCGAGGCGGCAGCGTACTTGGTGAGTGCCACCTTGGTGATGCGGAAGTCACCTACAGCACCGGGGCCATCCACACAGCCATTGGGACAGGCCATGCCCTCAAGGTAGCTGCAGTCAAGCTTGCCGGCGGCATCCTTAACATCGCGCAGGCAGTTGTCCAGGCCTGCGGCGTAACGCGCTGCCCGCACCTCACCGCCCATAGCGGCGACGGTATCCTTGACGGCGGCGGTAACGCCGGCGGTCAGCGGAAAGCTCAGCCCCAGCTTGGAGGCATCACGCTCATAATCCTCGCCGACCATTTCGGCAAATTTAATATCCCTGCCCTCGAGCAGGCACATAATTTCCTCAAAGGTCAGAACGTAATCGATAACATCGGGATGCTCTGCGGCCTCGCCCTTTTTGGCGATGCAGGGACCGATAAAGACGGTGACGGCCTCAGGCCATTTTTCTTTAACCAATCTGCCGCAGGCAACCATGGGTGAGGCGGTGGCAGAAATTTTGCTGACAGCGTCGGGAACCTGCTTTTTGATCATCTTAACAAAGGCCGGACAGCAGGAGCTGGTCATAAAGGGCTGCTTTGCAGGCACCTTTTCAATATATTCGGCTGCTTCCTTAACGCTGGTGATATCGGCACCCACGCCAACCTCGATGACCTCGGCAAAGCCACCCTTTTTAAGGGCTTCATAAATTTGTGCCATGGTGATTTTGAGACCGTATTGACCGACGATGGAGGGAGCGACCAGGGCGATGACCTGCTTTCCCTCTAAAATCCGGCTGATGACGCGCACGATACTGCTGCGCTCATCAATGGCGCCAAAGGGGCAGGCATTGCGGCAGGCACCGCAGGTGACGCACTTTTCGTAATCAATAGCGGCCTTGCGGTCGCTGCCAATGCTGATAGCCTTCATGGCACAGGCGCGCACGCAGGGACGGTGAATCTCCAAAATAGCGCCGTAGGGACACGACTGCTTGCAGCGGCCACATTCGATGCATTTTGTCTTATCGATGAAGGCACGGTTCTGCACCAGGCTGATGGCCTTTTTGGGACAGTTATTCATGCACTTATGGGTGATGCAGTGACGGCACATATCGGTAACGAAGTAGGTTTCAATAGGACATTGGTCGCAGGCTGCAGGCAGCACGTCAATCAGCGGCAAATCCTTGCGTGGTGGTTCGGTCAACGTCTTCTTTGCTGCCTCGATGATGTTTTCCTTGCAGTCCTGGGCTAGGGCCATATCAATGCGGTTTTTGAGCACCGCACGCTCCTTATAGACGCAGCAGCGGTAGCGCGGCGTGTCCTCGCGCACCTCCTGCAGAATATCATATACGCGTTCAGGCAGTTCGCCGTTCCAGGTATAGCGCGACAGATGCTCAAGCACCATGCGCCGTAGCTGCGCGATTGCAGTTAGCTCCATATTTGAATGTCCTCCTTTGGCAACTAGTTATATTGCATTTTGCATTACATATTCCATACCGTAAAATTCTTTGTGGAAGGCAAAATTCCTGCTGCTTTGGCAATAAATTTGCCATCATGTGCCGCCCACCTCCCGAAGGCTGCGAAAAAAATTTTTGCGCCCCCCTTTACAAATCCGTTGGCAGGCATTATAATACACTCATAAAGCAACGACGTGGTTGTAGGATGCAAATCCGACAGGTCGTTGCTTTTATTGTTTTATATCACAGGGATGCTATTCATCCGGTGATATGTGCAACGAAGCACCGGGGCAGCGCAGGGCGCGGCTGGCGGTGTTTTCTTATTTTACAGAGCCAGAGAGAAGAACAATCTGTAAAGCACAAGCTATTTTGTATATGAGGGGCTTACGTGAGTAAACCCAAGAAAATGTTCTGAATGAGGATTAGGGAGGTTTTACACATGAATGATGTACCGAAATTATTTGGCAGCCTGGTTTTTAACGAAACTGTAATGAAGGATCGTCTGCCGACTGCAACCTACAAAGCTTATAAAGCAGCAGTTCTGGAAGGAACCCCGCTGAATCTTGAAATTGCCAATATTATCGCTAACGCTATGAAGGATTGGGCCCTGGAGCATGGCTGCACCCACTTCACCCACTGGTTCCAGCCGATGACCGGTATCACCGCCGAAAAGCATGAAAGCTTTATTTCCCCGACTGCTGAAGGCCGTGTAATCATGGACTTTTCCGGCAAGGAGTTAATTCAGGGCGAGCCTGATGCCTCCAGCTTCCCGTCCGGCGGTCTGCGTGCTACCTTTGAAGCCCGTGGCTATACCGCATGGGACCCCACCTCCTATGCTTTTATCAAAGATAACTGCCTGTGCATTCCTACAGCCTTCTGCTCCTACACCGGCGAAGTGCTGGATAAAAAGACCCCGCTGCTGCGCTCCATGAACGCTGCCAGCAAGGCAGCCTGCAAGCTGCTCAAAATCTTCGGTGTTGATACCGTCCGCGTAAATAGCACCGTTGGTCCTGAACAGGAATATTTCCTGGTTGATAAAAAAATGTGGGAAAAACGTAAAGACTTGGTTTACACCGGCCGTACCCTGTTTGGTGCCAAATCTCCCCGTGGTCAGGAATTGGACGACCATTACTTTGGTATCATCAAACAAAGAGTTCTGTCCTTCATGAAGGACTTGGATGACGAGCTGTGGAAGCTTGGCGTACTGGCAAAGACCGAGCATAACGAGGTTGCTCCTGCACAGCACGAGCTGGCTCCTATCTTTACTACTACCAACGTCGCTTCTGACCATAACCAGCTGATGATGGAATTCATGAAACGCGTTGCCCTGCGTCATGGCCTTGTCTGCCTGCTGCATGAAAAACCCTTTGATGGTGTAAATGGCAGCGGCAAGCACAACAACTGGTCCCTGTCCACCGAAGAGGGCCTCAACCTGCTGGATCCCGGCAAGGAGCCGTACAAGAACCTGCGCTTCTTGACCTTCCTGGCAGCTATCATTAAAGCCGTTGACGAATATCAGGATCTGCTGCGTGTATCTGTTGCCAGCGCTGGCAATGACCACCGTCTGGGCGCTAACGAAGCTCCCCCGGCAATCGTATCCGTCTTCCTGGGCACCGAGCTGACAGCCGTTTTGGAAGCAATCGCTGCCGACAAGGTTTATAACGGTAACCCCGAAGCCTACATCAAGGTTAGCGAGGATACCATCCCGGCTCTGGTTAAGGATAACACCGATAGAAATAGAACCTCTCCGTTTGCCTTCACCGGCAATAAATTTGAATTCCGTATGCTGGGCAGTATGTTCTCCATCGCCGGTCCTAACATCGTACTGAACACCATCGTAGCCGAAGAGCTGGAAGAATTTGCCGCTAAGCTGGCAGATGCTCCTGACCTGGAGGCTGCAGTATATGATTTGGTTAAAGAAACCTACCTGGCTCACAAACGCATTGTCTTCAATGGCAACGGTTATACCGATGAATGGGTTGCTGAAGCTGCAAAGCGTGGCTTGTTGAACCTCAAATCCACTCCGGAGGCTTTGCCGTACATGGCACATGCTAAGAACGTGGAGCTGTTTGAAAAACACAACATCTTTACCAAGGCTGAGGTTGAATCCCGTGTAGAAATCCTGCTGGAAAATTACAGCACCACCATTTCTATCGAAGCTGCAACCATGCTGGATATGTTCCACAAGGATATCCTGCCGGCCGTAGCTGCCTACAGCGAAGACCTGACCAAGGCAGTGCTGGATAAAAAGGCTGCCGGCGTAGCCGCAGGCTTTGAGGGCGCATTGGCTGACAAGCTGAGCAAGCTGGGTGCTGAAATGTATGCATCCTCTGTAAAGCTGGATGAGGATATCAAGGCTGCTGCTGAAATCGAAGACAGCGAAAAGCAGGCCCTGTATTATCACGACACTGTGCTTGAGGAAATGGGCAAGCTGCGTAGCGCAGTAGACGCTGCTGAAGCTCTGACCGGTGGTAAGTATCTGGAGTATCCTACTTATGGGGAGCTGCTCTTCGGCGTCAACGAGTAATTAAGTCAAACGCGTAAAGCACCATCTACTTTGTCGTGGCTCCTAGACGTACTTCTAGTACGCCGTCGTCGCCACTTCGCGTATCTGGAACTTTATCGTTTGCCTTTGGTAGAGTGATTGCCTGTGAGGCAGTAAGTACTATTCTAACAATACACAATGAGGTGTATCCCGCAAGGGATACGCCTCTTTTGTTTTTCTTATACTAAACGGGCACTGCGCTTAAGGGTGAGCAGCAGCAGCCAATGCTTTTTGAGGGGGAATAAATTATGGATAAATATGTATCCGCCGACACTATATGGGTGCTCATTGGTGCCTTTTTGGTATTTTCCATGCAGCCTGGCTTTGCAATGGTTGAAACAGGCTTCACCAGGGCGAAGAACGCGGGCAACATCGTTATGAAAAACGTTATGGACCTGTGCCTTGGCTCCATCGTGTTTTGGATTTTGGGCTTTGGCCTGATGTTTGGTACAGATATCGGCGGCTTTATCGGCACGCCGGATTTCTTCGTACAGGGTGATTATGGTGCCAGCTATCCCAGCACCGCCTACTTCATCTTTCAGACAATGTTCTGCGCTACTGCGGCTACCATCGTTTCCGGTGCTATGGCAGAGCGTACCAACTTCTTGGTATATTGCATCTACAGCCTGTTAATCAGCGCTATCATTTATCCTATCAGCGGTCACTGGATTTGGGGCGGCGGCTGGCTTGCCCAAATGGGCTTCCATGATTTCGCCGGCTCCACCGCGGTGCATATGGTTGGTGGCGTTGCCTCCATCATCGGTGCTAAAATGATTGGTGCCCGTATTGGCAAATACAATGCTGACGGTACCGTAAACGCTATCCCCGGTCACAGCATTCCTCTGGGCGCTCTTGGCGTCTTCCTGCTGTGGTTTGGCTGGTTCGGCTTCAACGGTGCTTCCACCGTTTGCGCAACTGGCGATGATGCTCTGGTTTCCATGGGCGCTATCTTCATCACCACCAACATGGCAGCCTGCGCAGCTGCAACTGCTACTATGATTTACACCTGGGTACGCTACGGCAAGCCTGATGTTTCCATGACGCTGAACGGCGTTTTGGCAGGCCTGGTTGCTATCACCGCCGGCTGCGACGTTGTCAGTCCGGCAGGCGCTTTGATTATTGGTGCTCTGGCCGGCGTCCTCGTAGTTGTTTCTGTAGAATTCTTTGACCAAAAGCTTAAGATTGATGACCCCGTTGGTGCGATTTCCGTTCACGGTGTCTGCGGTGCCTTTGGTACTCTGGCAACCGGTCTCTTCGCCCTGGATGGCGGTCTCTTCTACGGCGGCGGCACCTCCTTCTTCGTAACGCAGATTATCGGCGTTGTAACCGTTGCTATCTATGTTGCCATTACTATGACGATTATCTTCGGTGCTTTGGATAAAATCTTCGGCCTGCGTGTAAAGGAATCCGAAGAAATCAAGGGCCTGGATATGGAAGAGCATGGCCTGATGAGCAGCTATGCCGACTTCATGCCCACTCCGCTGGAAGCACAAACTGCTTCCGTTACTACCACTTATGTCGCTCCTGCAGCAGCAGCTCCTGTAGCTAAGCCTGAGGGCGCTGCTAAGATGAGCAAGGTTGTTATTATCACCTCGCAAAACCGTTTTGAAGCACTCAAGAATGCTTTGGATAAACTGGGAATTACCGGTATGACTGTTACTAAGGTTTTGGGCTACGGCATCCAAAAGGGCTCCACAGAAATGTATCGTGGTGCCGAGGTTGCTGCCCACCTGCTGCCTAAGGTAAAGGTGGAAATGATTGTTTCCGCAATTCCTGTTGCTACAGTAGTTAACACTGCTAAACAGGTTCTGTACACCGGCAAATACGGCGATGGCAAGATCTTCATCTACGATGTTGAGGATGTTGTAAAAATCCGTACCGGTGAAACCGGCTTCGATGCTTTGCAGGATTATCCTATTGAGGAAAAATAAGCAGCATCGGACCACACAAATTTGCTTCTCCCTAATTACTCCCTAATATAGCAGAAGAACGCTTTAGCCCCTGCCTGGTGCGGGGCTTTAGCGTTCTTTTGCGTTAAATCTTAATTTCTTTACTATAAACAATTTCCACTCTTGCTATTGCTTCTGCTACTTGCTAAAATAAAAGAGTCAAGGAAATTTTGGAGGGATGCAAGATGAAGGAAATTTATGCTTTGGCAGAGGCCTATCATAACGAGGGCAATAATTGTGTGGAATCTGTAGTGAAAGCCTGCAATGACGGCCTGAAGCTTGGTATACCGGATATGGCCATCCGCATGGTGTCCGGCATGGGCGGCGGCATTGGCCGTAGTGGCTGCGTGTGCGGCGCTTTAAGCGGCTCCTGCATGGTTATCAGTGCTATCGTCGGCCGTGTGGACCCGTCTGAAAAGCATCAGACGGAGGTTTATAAATACACACACGAATTTTATGAGCGCTTTATGGAGCATTTTGGTGCTTCCTGCTGCCGTGTGCTGAATAAGCTGAGCTTTGGCACACCGGAATACAGAACCAAGTGCATCAAAATTACTGCTGAGGCTGCAGACCTGGTGTCTGACTATCTGCTGGAAAAGGGCCTGGTAAAATAATAAGCCTGTTAACGCTATTGACGCATCGGCTGCGGCTGATGCGTCATTTTTTGCTTAAAAGCGTTACACACTTAGCAAAAGCTGTGCTGCAGGCAACAAAGCCACAGGTGCGATTGACCGCTTTATCGTGCTGCTCATACGCGTTTTTGCTGTGGACGGCTGTGGCGACAATCATCGTTATTGTGGGTGTGGCTATTGGAGTTGCCTAAAAATGACCGTCCTGAAAAATGCAGGACGGTTTTCTTTACAAGGTGCGGTTTTTGACTTAAAATTAGCTTAGCAATACATTTAGGGGGTCAGAAGATGACAAGAAATTTTGCTTTATATAACGCTATGGTGCAGCTGTTTAGAGGCGATGCACGCCGCTGCCAGCATTTCATCAAGGTTGCCAGTCTGGCACGCCATCTGGGCGAGGGCGAGGGTGCAGACGCAGAGCTTTTGGAGCTGGTGGAGGCGGCAGGCCTGGTGCATGACTGCGGCATTAAGTCTGGCGAGGCAAAATACGGCGCAGGCAAATGCACAGGTAAAATTCAGGAGCAGGAAGGACCAGCGGTAGCACGCAGGCTTTTGCAGGACGTTGGCTACGAACCGCAAAAGGTGGAGCGCATCTGCTATCTTGTGGGACATCATCACACGTATGATAATATTGACGGACTGGATTACCAGCTTTTGGTGGAGGCCGACTTTTTGGTGAATTTTTACGAGGACGGTCTGCCTAAGGAAAACATTGCCAAGGCTGTGCAAAATATCTTCCGCACGCCTGGTGGACTGGCAATGGCAAAAGCAATGTTTGGCCTGGATTGATTAGCAGAGGAGATTAGGGTATGATGTTAAAGAAGATCACCATACTTGCGACAGGCGGCACCATCGCAGGTCAGGCAGCAAGCGCTACGCAGATGACAGGCTACACAGCAGGCGTGTTCAGCGTGCAGGACCTGCTGGCAGGAGTGCCTGGCTTGGACGAGCTTGCCCAAATCAGCGGCGAGCAGGTGTGCAATATTGATAGCAGCAGCATGACAGATGCACTGCTTTTGCAGCTGGCAAAGCGTGCCAATGAGCTTTTGGCGCGTACTGACGTGGATGGCCTGGTGGTTACGCATGGCACTGATACGCTGGAGGAAACAGCTTATTTTCTCAATCTGGTGCTCAAGAGCAGCAAGCCTGTTGTCGTTGTGGGGGCGATGCGTCCTGCTACCGCAGTCAGTGCGGATGGTCCGCTTAATCTTATCAACGCCGTGAAGGTGGCGGTGCAGGAGGAAAGCGCAGGACGTGGTGTGCTTGTCGTGATGAATGACGAAATTTATGGCGCACGTGATGTGAGTAAAACCAACACAACTAATGTCGCCACCTTTAAGGCTCCGGGCGGTGCGCCGCTTGGCTTCGTGGTTGGTGGCGCTGTGCGCTATTATTATGCCGCCAGCCGTCTGCATACCGTGGCCGCTCCCTTTGACGTAGCTGACTTGACCGCACTGCCGCGTGTTGACATAATTTATACGCACGTGGGCGAGGATGATGCCTTGGTGCAGGCAGCGGTGGCGGCAGGTGCCAAGGGTATAGTTTACGCAGGCAGCGGTATGGGCAGCGTGCATGAGGCAGCAGAGCCTGCGCTTGTAGCGGCCGCTGCGCAGGGAATAGCGGTGGTGCGTGCGAGCCGCACTGGCAGCGGCATTGTGGCCGAGGGGCTGCCGCGCTGGCAGCAGGCAGGCTTTGTCCCGGCGGATAATCTGAACCCGCAAAAGGTACGCATCCTGCTGCAGCTGGCGCTGACAGTGACTGCTGACAGGGAAAAAATACAAGAGCTGTTTACCAAATTTTAAGCAAGAAAATGAGGCTGGGACAAAACTAACTTCACGAATTAGAGAATCTCTATAATTTAAGTATTTCCTAAAATTTTTCTACTAAAAAACCAGTGAAAATTTATCTGACGATAAACCTCCACTGGTTTTTCTGTTTAAGGTTGGGTTTTGTCCCAGCCTCAAATTTTTTTGCTTATTTGGCAAGGTCAGCGGCGCAGTCCACAAAGCGCACACCTGCATCCTGCATTTCCTGCATGGCGCTGGTGATGGTGTCAGGAGCGATGCCGCGGCAGGCAGCCTTGTTTAATATAACGTCAAAGCCTGCTGCCACAAGCTGCAGCACGGTGTTTTTTACGCAGTAATCTGTAGCCAGACCACCGCAGATGACGGTGGTAATGCCGTGGCAGCGCAGGTATTCAATCGCGCCTGTGGAGAGCGTATTTTTGAGGTCATGGTAGCAGGCGCCGTAGGGGTGCTTGTCCGGTTCGATGCCCTTAAATACCTGGAAGTCGTAGGCGGCGGGGTCCAGACCAGCGATGAAGTCAAAGCCCTTGGTGCCGATGATGGCATGCGCCGGCCAGCGCACATCTAAATCAGGATGGCCGTTGATGGGTGAAAGCGGTGCGTGTTCTGCATCGCTCAGCCATAGGGCGCAGCGGCTGTGGGCGTCGCGCGAGGCGAGGCGCAGGCTGGCAAATTTGGCCTGGGCGTTAAGCTCGGAGGCGATGGTGTCGCCTTCTGCTACAGGCAGCTCGTCAGGGCAGACGGGCGTGAAGGTGTTTTGGGCGTCTATGTCGAAGGACGCAATATATTGCTTTTCGGGTAATTGCATAGTTTTATTCCAGCTTTCTTAATATAGTTTGAACAGCCAGCTAGCTTTTAGCAGCCAGCTGGCTTTGCTCCGCAGCTTTGGCAGCGTTTTAGCCAACAAGTTTGTGCAGGGGGTAGCTGCTTTGCGTTGAAGTTATTGTAGTACCAAATTTGATTTTTTGCAAGAGGTGCTAGTGAGTAATAGGTGAGTGTTGCTCTTATGGCAGTAAATTGTCAACAATATTCAAAAAGAGGACAGATTTGGCCGCTTTTTGAATATTAGGAACTGCTTCGGCTTAGTATGCTTTTTTGTACTTCCTTTACACAATTTTCGAGCTGTGTTCTTATTTCCGATTCCCAAAAGCGAAGCACTATCCAACCATTGTCGCGTAGGTTGATGGTGTTTTCTAAATCCTTCTCTACATTTCTTTTGATTTTTTCTTTCCAATATGGATTACATTTGTTAATATTTCTTTTTCCATGCCAAAAATCCCCATCGCAGAATATGGCAATTTTATATTTTGTGAGCACTATATCTGGATGACAATTTAATACCTTTAGGTTTTTGCGGTAGTGGATTTTGTTATGCCAAAGAGCTTTGCGT
>CAVKMV010000012.1:5719-36794 GCA_963657675.1 Ruminococcus intestinalis | reverse complement strand
CCCAAATCCTTTGCGGAGGTGCGTGAATATGCTGATTCCCTGATGAACGGCAGTGCTATCATGATTAGCTTTGACGCAGTGGATGCTGCGCTCAAGAACCGTATTTTTGATTACCTTAATGGTGTAAGCTACATTGTTAATGCGTCGGTTACGGCGATTAGTGATGATTTACTGCTGTATGCGCCGGAAAAGGTGCAGGTGGATAAGGAAGCCCCTAAGCAGAGTAGCGGTGTACGCTCCTGGCTGGGTAAATAAGCCTTAAGGCCTGCAGACACCGAGGTTTTAAAATTATATAGTCTTAAAGGGCATAATGAGCCGTGTAGTGCGGATCGTTGTGCCCTTTTCTTTATCATTGGCTGCTGATTGTAGTATAATATGTGTAAGGTCTGCATTTGTAGGGAGGTGTGTGCTTATGATTAGTATTGCTGCCAAAGAGAATTGCACCGGCTGCAGTGCCTGTGCTAATATTTGTCCCCGTGGCTGTATTGCGATGGTGGCGGATAGCGAGGGCTTTTGCTATCCGGAGGTTGACGCGCAGCTATGCGCTGACTGCGGTTTGTGTGAGGATGTCTGTCCGATGCTGCACAAGCCGCAGCAGCATCCTGTCGTGGCAGTATATGGTGCTAAAAATAAGGATGACGAGGTGCGTTATACAAGCTCCAGCGGCGGTATGTTTTCATTGCTTGCCGAAGAGATATTGCGACAGGGCGGTGTTGTCGTAGGTGCCGCCTTAGATGACAAGCTGACGGTGCGCCATATATTGATAGATAATGCCGCCGACCTTTATAAGCTACGCGGCTCCAAATACGTACAGAGCGAAATAGGCAAAATTTACAGCGAGGTGCGCAGGGCGCTGCGTGCAGGCCAAAGGGTGCTTTTTAGCGGTACGCCCTGCCAGGTTGCAGGCTTGAAGGGATTTTTGCTGAAGCCGTATGACAACCTGGTGACGGTGGATGTGGTGTGTCATGGCGTACCAAGTCCTAAGGTTTACCGAAAGCATTTGCAGGAGCTGCAGGCAGAAGCAGGCGAGCCGGTGCTGCAGGTGCGCTTTCGCGATAAGGCCAAGGGCTGGAAGCATGGCGAGACTTTGTTTTTTACCGGACACAGGCAATTTGGCGATAGCAAGCGCAGGGAAAGATATATGCGCCTGTTTTTGAATAACATCAGCATCAGGCCGTCGTGTGGGAGCTGTGCCTTTAATAATAAACGCAGTCTGGCTGATATAACGATTGCAGATTATTGGGGTATTGATAAGCAGTTCCCAGAATTCGACGATGATAAGGGAGTTACCCTGGTGCTGGTAAACAGTCAGGCCAGGGTAGATTTGCTTGCCGCTGTCCGTGCTCAGGCAGATCTTATCACGACAGATTTTGCCAAAGGAGCAGAATATAACCAGGCGGTGAGCAGATCCTTGCCGCTGCATCCGCAAAGGGAATTTTTCTTTACTAATCTGGATGTGTTCACACTGCAGGAAATGGTAGATAAATGCCTGGGGTGATAAAAAGGCCGCTGTCTGCTGCTTTCATGGTAGCACGCGGCGGCCTTTTGGTGTTGGGTAAGGCTTGATATTGACAGGGTAAGAAAATGCGGGTAAAATAAAGTCTGACTTTAGATTTTCCAAAAGCTTAAGGGTGGTGATATATATGTATCTCAATAGACATTTGGAAAAGCAGATATTACAGGCAACAAGGCAATATCCTGTGATAATGGTGTGCGGCCAGCGTCAGGTCGGTAAATCAACGATGCTGTACCACATCAAGGAGGAAGAACGTCGCTATGTGACCTTGGATGATGCTAACGCACGTCGTCTTGCGGAAAGTGACCCGGCACTTTTTTTTGAAAATTACGGTGACAGGCTTTTAATAGACGAGTGTCAGCGCGTGCCTTCGCTGCTTTTAGAGATGAAGCGCATAGTGGATGAAAGAGCTCTGCGCGGCGAGGATAACAGTGGGATGTTTTGGCTTACAGGCTCGCAAAAGTTTAAGATGATGCAGGGTGCTGCTGATTCGCTCGCCGGAAGAATAGCTGTCTTTGATATGTCCACGTTATCTACAGCAGAGCTGCAGCAGCGTATGCCAGACTTATTTGCTCCTGACATTTCTACATTGAAGGAGAGAATGCAGAATATCAAGCTACAGAATATGCATGAGCTTTATGAACGCATATTTCGTGGCGGTATGCCAAAGCTGGTGACGACGGACATAGATCGCGATCGGTTTTATATGGATTATGTCAATACCTATTTGGAGCGGGATATTAAAGAACTGGCTCAGGTGGGCAAGCTGACGGCGTTTTATGATTTTTTGGTGTTTATGGCTGCGCGTACGGCTCAGGAGCTTAAATATGAGGAAATTGCCCGTGCAGTGGGAATATCGTCACCAACTGCCAAGCAATGGGTTTCTATTTTGGAACGCTCCGGGGTTATTTATATTTTGCGGCCGTATTATTGCAACATCACCAGCCGCTTAGTGAAAACACCTAAGGTTTATTTTATGGATACCGGTCTGGCAGCTTATTTGTGCAGATGGCCGAATGCCGAAACCTTGGCAAATGGTGCTATGGACGGTGCGTTTTTTGAAACCTACGTAGTTACTGAAATTATCAAAAGCTATTATAATAATGGCAGGCAGCCTAATTTGTATTACTATCGCGATACAGATAGGAAGGAGGTTGATCTGCTGATTATTAGCGGAGATAAGCTCTATCCTATCGAAATCAAGAAGGGTAAAAATCCCCAGCATGCCGATAAAAATTTTAAGGTTCTGGATAAATTGGGGCTGCAGGTGCAGACAGGCCTGATTATGTGTATGAATGATGAGCTGATACCGTATAACAGAGAGTGCTGGTATTGTCCTGTGAGTATTATATAAGCAAAATTTTGGGCAAAATAAAGTCTCACTTTAGATTTCCCGAGGTTTTATAGTTAAAATTTTGGCCGCCGTCTGCTGCTTTCATGGTAGCAGGCGGCGGCCTTTTGTGTGGCAGCTACTAGAGTCTGCATTTGCTTACATGAGACCTCTGGCTGGCGTCTCAGCTACGCCCCAGGGTGCCGGCGACGCTGGCGGCAATTTGCTGCAGGTCGCGCACCAGGTCGCGCACCAGGTGCTGCATGGCACTGGCAAAGACTGTGACGCTGACGGTGCCGATAAGCTCGCTGTTCATGTTAAAAATTGGGACGGCGATGCTGCCGACGTCCAGGTTAAACTCCTGCTGTTCAGTGGAATAGCCGTTGATGAAGATGGCATCCAGCTGCCGGCGCAGTTCCTCCTTGCCTTTGATGGTGTAGGGGGTGTAGGGGACGAAGCTGATGCTGTCAAGGTAATCGGGGCGGGCAGGCAGCAGCGTGTGCGCCAAAAGCAGCTTGCCGGACGAGGTGACGTATTCGGGCAGGGGTGTGTATTCGGACAGGGTGATGTAGTACGAGCTGCTGACTGGGTAGGCACAGTAGATGGTGACGATTTCATCCTGGTTGACGATTTGCAGGCTGGCGGTGATGTGGTATTTTTCGGCCAGGGCGTTCATGAGCGGCTTGCACATGATGATGTACGAGCGTATCTGCGCCTGGATGATGCCTGCCTTGCCCAAAAAGAAGCTGCCGAGATGATACAGATTGGTCGTGTGGTCCAAAATCAAAAGGTTATTGGCCACCATGGTATTGATAAGGCCGCGCGCGGTGTTGATGTTGAGACCTGTGCGGGCACTGATTTCATTAATACTGATGTCAGGCTTGGTGTTGTTAAAGCAGTTGAGAATATCAATAGCACGCTGCACTGACTGAATGAGCTTGGGGCTGGCTGGTGTAGTCATAAGCTCCCTCCTTTTCCTGCCTAATTATAGCACACTTTGCCTAAGAAAATAAGCGTAATTTTTGGCTATCAGGCTACACTGTTTATGGTTAGTGTAAGCTACTGCAAGACAAAAATAACTGAAAAAACAAATATGTTGACAATTAGTGCAAAAGGTGATATAAAAGGGTTAAGTTAAACGATAATATAAAGTTAAAAACGACAATGTAAAGCGACGCGTTTAACGTAATTTATTTTGAGGGGGGCATTGTATAATGCAAAAAGAAGTGAAAAACAATGGCGCCAAAGCGCCGCGTGAATTTACCTGGAAAGAAAAAATTGCGGCCCTTGGCCCCGGTTTCTTGATTTGCGGCTCGTTTATCGGTCCCGGCACTGTAACCAGTTCCACCAGAGCAGGTGCAGGCTATGGCTATGAACTTTTGTGGTGTATTGTATTTTCTGTTATCGCAGTTATTGTTACCCAGGGCATGGCAGCCCGTCTGGGCGTTGTAACCCAAAAGGACCTGGCTGAAACGCTGCAGATTGCCTTTGATGACCGTCCGCTGCTGCGCAAGCTGCTGGTTGCTCTGGTTGCTATTGCTATCGCCGTCGGCGGCTTTGCCTACATGGGCGGCGACCTGACCGGTACTGCTTTGGGCGTAAGCGCGCTCACCGGTGTATCTACCCACGTTATCGCTCCTATCTGGGGCATCTGTATCATGATTTTGCTGAGCTTTGCGGGTGATGCGCTCAAATATCTGGAAAAGCTGCTCGCCATCTGCGTAGTTATTATGGCGATTGTCTTTTTGATCACCATGGTTGTTGTAAAGCCTGACATGGGCGCCCTGTTTGCCGGCATCGTACCGCACATTCCCGATGGCTCCTTGATGACCTGCCTGGCTCTCATCGGCACGACCGTCGTTCCTTATAATATGTTTTTGCATGCTGCCAGCGCCAAACGCACCTGGCACAGCTCCGAGGAGCTGCCCTTAGTTTCCTTTGGCACCAACATCCCGATGATTATCGGCGGCATTGTTACCGGCGCAATTTTGATTACCTCCGCTGCCGTTATGCATGGTATGACCGTTAAAAATGCTATGGATATGGCTGTACAGCTTGAGCCTACCCTGGGCAGCATGGCTGAGCCCTTCATGGCGGTAGGCTTGGTTGCAGCAGGCGTTTCCAGCGCAGTCTGCACCCCGATGGGCGTTTCCTACGTGCTTGCAGGCCTGTGGGGCTGGAAGACCGACCGTAGCGACAAGCGCTTTGTTATCACCAACGCAGCTGTATTGATTACCGGTATCGTAATTTCCGCCTTTGGTTTCAACCCGATTGCCCTGATTATGACCGCGCAGGCAGTTAACGGCATCGTGCTTCCCGTAGTTGTAGGCGTAACCGTATACCTCACCTGCAGCAAGAAGATTATGGGCGAATTCACCAACAGCACCCTGCAAACAGTGCTTGGCTGGTTAATTTTCTTGATTAGCCTTTACCTTGGCTTGAGCAGCGTAATCAGCCTGTTCTAAGAAGGCATATAAATATTTCATCTAACTTTAGGAAAGAGGGAAAATATCTACAATGAAAGATAGCAAACCTACTATTTATGACCCTAATTTTTTACCTACCAACATTTACAGCGGCGTTCCTACCTTTTTGAACCTGCCTGTATTGGAAAATGAAGACGACCTGAAGAAGGTTGACGTTGCAGTTTTGGGTGTGCCCTGGGAAGGCGGCTGCACTATCGGCGGCTATTCCTCCTGCACCGATGGCCCTAAATCCATCCGTACTGCTTCTATCCGTTACACCGGCTTTTTGCCTGACTTTGGTATTGACTCCTTTGAGCATCTGACCGGCGGCGACTTTGGTGATGTTGCTGTACAAAACGGCAACTATGATTTCACCTTTGCCCAAATCCGTGAAAACTATGGCAAGCTACTGGATGCCAAGTGCATTCCTATCGTCTTTGGCGGTGACCACGGCATTGCTTATCCTATGATCAGCGAAATGGCTAAGCGTCATCCCGGCAAGGTTGGTGTGCTGCACTTTGACGCACATCTGGATAACTACGATGTCTTCGGTGATGACAAATATTCCCGTTGCTCCCCGTTCTTCCAGCTGTACAACGATCCTAACATGGATCCCACCAAGATGGTTCATATTGGTATCCGTGGTCCCAGAAACCACAAGCGCGAATATGAAAACGCCAAAAAATACGGCGCAACCGTTATTCCCTGCATGGAAATTAAGCGCGACGGCTGGAAGGCCGCTATCGATAAGGCTATCGCCGTTGCCTCTAAGGACACCGAGGTTATGTATGTAACCATCTGCGCTGACAGCCTGGACGCTGCCTACATGCCGCAGGGTCCTCAGGATATGGGCGGACTGACCAGCTTTGAGCTGCTGATGATGGTGCATGAGGCCGGTCTTGCCGGTGCGTCCTCCCTGGATTTCGTAGAAATCTATCCAGAAAACGGCACCCTGCAGACGGCTTCCCACGTTGGCTGCTGGCTGGCACTGTACTTCCTGAACGGTGTTGCCGAGCGTAAGATGAAGCTGGAAAATAAATAAGACGTAATACATTTACTGGGCAAGCAGGCCGCGAGACTTGCTTGCCTGTTTTTTTACACAAAATATGGTGATTAAGCAAAAGTGACCTGCTATGTTTACAAAATTTTATTCTTGCGAAATATAATTCCTTGTGTTAGACTATGAATCACGGGCCTTAGTGCCTACTATATATTTAGAGAGAAATGAGGGGAACAAAATGCAGGATTTGCAAAAGAAATGCAAGGTTGCAGTGGTGCAGTGCGCACCGGTTATGTTTGATAAGGAGGCTACGCTCGCTAAGTGCGTGCAGCTGATTAAGGAGGCAGGGCAGAACGCCGCTGATTTGATCGTGCTGCCTGAGCTGATTATCCCGTGCTATCCCTATGGCCTGACCTTTGGCTTTACCGTGGGCAGCAGGCAGGAGGACGGTCGTGTGGACTGGAAGCGTTATTATGATGGCAGCATCGTGGTGCCCAGCGCGGAAACTGCTGCCTTGGGTGAGGCAGCGCGCGAGGCAGGTGCGTACGTGAGCATCGGGATTTCGGAGCGTGACGCTGTGAGCGGCACCTTGTATAACAGTAATATTATTTTCGCACCGGATGGCAGCATTGCCGCCCTGCACCGCAAGCTGAAGCCGACGGGAGCAGAGCGCTTTGTGTGGGGTGATGCGGATAAGGACTTCTTCCCCGTGGTGGATACTCCCTGGGGACCTGTTGGCAACCTCATCTGCTGGGAAAGCTACATGCCGCTGGCACGTGTGGCGCTGTACCAAAAGGGCGTGACGCTGCTGATTTCGTGCAACACAAATGATAATCCCGAATGGCAGGCCACCATTCAGCACATTGCCCTGGAGGGACGCTGCTACTACATCAACTGCGACCAGTTCTTTACGCGCAGCATGTATCCTGCTGATCTGCACGCGCAGGACGAGATTGCCAAGCTGCCCGAGCTGGTGTGCCGCGGTGGCAGCTGCGTCATCGATCCCTTTGGCCACTATGTGACCGAGCCGGTGTGGGACAAGGAGGCCATTATTTATGCTGAGCTGGATATGGACAAGGTGCCTGCCAGCCGTATGGAGTTTGACCCCTGTGGCCATTACAGCAGGCCGGACGTGCTGAAGCTGGAGGTAGAGGACAGGTAACCGTCTGCTGGTCGCAAGCGCAGCTTTATGATAGCTGGTTTACAGGCTTGTGCTTAGCAAACAGGCCGTTGTGACGGCAGGCAAAGTGCCTGTATGGCGCAAGGGGCGCAGAAAACAAAACATATGTAGAATTGGCAAGGAGCAGGGAGCGCCGATGGTAGAAGCGGCGCTTGCTGCTTTTTTGCTGTAATGCTTTTGGCAGCGGGACGTGTTATAATATAAATATTGCAGTGTAATAAGTCTTTAGACATATAATAATACAAAACCTGGAGGACTGCGATGAAGTACGGTTATATAATTGAGAAGGCTCAAAAATATCATGAGCTTGCAGAAAAGGTAAATGCCATCGCCCTTGCCAAATGGGAGAGCTGCTTTGAGCTGGAATATACACACGAGTCGACTGCTTTATGGGGGTAAGATAAATGCAGGATTTTTTGATAGTTAAGGGTGCGCGTCAGCACAATCTGAAGAATATTACGGTGAAGATACCGCGTAATAAAATGGTGGTGATTACCGGCCTGAGCGGCAGCGGCAAGAGCAGCCTGGCCTTTGATACGATTTACGCGGAGGGCCAGCGGCGTTATGTGGAATCGCTGTCGGCCTACGCGCGCCAGTTTTTGGGGCAGATGGACAAGCCTGAGGTGGATTATATCGAGGGCCTGAGCCCTGCAATATCCATTGACCAGAAAACGACCAGCCGCAATCCGCGTTCTACCGTAGGCACGGTGACGGAAATTTACGATTATCTGCGTCTGCTGTTTGCACGTGCAGGCGAGCCCCACTGCCCCAGGTGCGGCAAGCTGATTGAGCAACAGAGCGTGCAGCAGATTGTGGACCGTGTGCTGGAGCTGGCGGCGGGGACGCGTTTTATGGTGATGGCGCCGCTGGTGCGGGGGCGCAAGGGCGAGCACCAGCGTGTGCTGGACGATATGCGACGTGCAGGCTATGTGCGTATGTTTATTGACGGCGAGGTGCGTACGCTCGACGAGGATATCAGGCTGGACAAAAAGCGTAAGCACAGCCTTTCGGTCGTAGTGGACCGCCTGGCGGTACGCGAGGGAATTCAGCAGCGGCTGACGGATTCGGTGGAAACGGCCTTGAAGCTGGCGGACGGCTTTGTGGAGGTGGCGGTTTTGGGCGAGGGGAGCGAGACGCTGCTTTTTAGTGAGCACTTTGCCTGCAACGACTGCGGCATCAGCCTGCCTGCAATCGAGCCGCGCCTGTTTTCGTTCAACAATCCCTTTGGCGCCTGCCCTGACTGCACAGGACTTGGCATTCACATGGAATTTGACAGGGCGCTGATCGTTCCTGATAGCACTAAAAGCTTTGCTGAGCGCTGCATTGCCTGCTTCAGCACCAATATGAATTCGTATTTTATGCGGCAGCTGGGCGCGGTGCTGGCGGCATATGGCTATTCATATGAAAGCAAATGGGACGAGCTGGATGACGATCTGCATGAGCTTTTGTGGAACGGCAGCGGTGAGCGCAAATTTAAGTTTACCTACGAGAACCTGATGGGCGAAACTAAGCAGTACGACTTGCCCTTTGAGGGCATCCTGCCGCTTTTGCGCCGTCGTTACCGTGAGGCCTTCAGCGACGCCATGCGCCAGGATTTGGAGGAGTACATGACCAGCACTCCCTGCGCCACCTGTCACGGCAGCCGCCTGAAGGGCGAGGCGTTGGCGATTTTGATTGGTGGCAAAAATATCTGCCAGGTGACGGCACTGACGGTGCGCGACTGCCTGCAGTTTTTTGCACAGCTGCAGCTGACGCAGCGCCAGCAGCTGATTGCGCACCAGGTGCTGAAGGAGATAACCGCGCGCCTGCAGTTTTTGCATGACGTAGGCCTGGACTACCTGACGCTGGACCGCAGCGCAGGGACGCTCAGTGGCGGTGAGGCACAGCGCATCCGTCTGGCGACGCAGATTGGCAGCGGTCTGACGGGCGTGCTGTATATTCTGGACGAGCCCAGCATCGGCCTGCACCAGCGCGACAACGGCAAGCTTTTGGAAACGCTCAAGCATTTGCGCGATTTGGGCAACACGCTGCTGGTGGTGGAGCATGACGAGGAGACGATGTACGCGGCTGATGAGATTATCGACATCGGTCCGGGTGCAGGCGAGCATGGCGGCGAGGTGGTGGCGCAGGGCACGGCTGAGGAGGTTAAGCAGGTGGAGGCATCGGTAACAGGCACCTACCTGAGCGGCCGCAAATTCATCCCCGTGCCCAAGCACCGCCGTGAGGGTGACGGACGGCAGCTGGTGATTCGCGGCGCCCGCGCCAACAATCTCAAAAATATTGACGTGGCCGTTCCGCTTGGCGTATTCACAGTAGTTACAGGCGTCAGCGGCAGCGGCAAGTCTACGCTCATCAACGATATTTTGTACAACGCCCTGGCTGCTAAGCTTAGCGGTGCGCGCCTGCGTCCGTCGGAGCATGACGCGATTGAGGGCATTGAGCTTGTCGACAAGGTGATTAATATTGACCAGTCACCCATTGGCCGCACGCCGCGGTCGAACCCTGCCACCTATACGGGTGTGTTTGACTTTATCCGCGAGCTGTTTGCTCAGACGAACGAGGCCAAGCTGCGTGGCTACAAGGCAGGCCGCTTCAGCTTTAATGTGAAGGGCGGCCGCTGTGAGTCCTGCAAGGGTGACGGCGTGAATAAGATAGAAATGAACTTTTTACCTGATGTTTATGTTCCCTGCGAGGTGTGCCACGGCGCGCGCTATAACCGCGATACACTGGAGGTGCATTACAAGGGCAGGACCATTGCCGATGTTTTGGATATGACGGTGACGGAGGCCTGCGACTTCTTTAAGAACCAGCCGCGCATCCTGCGCAAGCTGCAGGTGCTGCAGGACGTGGGCCTGGGGTACATCCATTTGGGACAGGCAGCCACAACGCTGAGCGGCGGCGAGGCGCAGCGCGTGAAGCTGGCGACGGAGCTGTCGCGCCGCAGCACGGGACGCACGGTGTATATCTTAGATGAGCCGACGACGGGACTGCATATCGCGGACGTGCACAAGCTGCTGGAGGTGCTGCAGCGCCTGGTGGAGGGCGGTGACAGCGTGATTGTGATAGAGCACAACCTGGACGTGATCAAGGTGGCAGATTATATTATCGACCTGGGTCCTGAGGGCGGCGACAAGGGCGGTACGCTGGTGGCCTGCGGTACGCCGGAGCAGGTGGCGAGGGTAAAGAAGTCCTACACCGGCCAATATATTAAGACAGAGCTGGCCAAGGCCAAAGAAAACGGGTGGTATGTATGACGGAGCTGGCAGCAGGCTTTAGCGACAGCATTAAAAACGCGCTGGCGGTTTTGCCCGATAAGCCGGGCGTGTATCTGATGCACGATGCCACGGGCAAGGTTATCTACGTGGGCAAGGCCGTGGTGCTCAAAAACCGTGTGCGCAGCTACTTTCGCAATCTGGCAAGCCACACGCCCAAGGTGAAGGCCATGGTGGCCAAAATCGCGGAAATTGAAACCATCGTCACCTCCAGCGAGGTGGAGGCGCTTATCCTGGAGTGTAACCTGATCAAAAAATACCGTCCGCGCTACAACATCAGCCTCAAGGACGACAAAAGCTATCCTTATCTGAAGGTGACGGTGCAGGAGGAGTTTCCGCGCCTGTTTGTTACCCGCCGCCTGGCAAAGGATGGCGCACGCTATTACGGTCCCTATGCCGACGCCGGTGCGATGCACGCCACGGTGAAGCTTTTGCGCAGCATGTTTCTCCTGCGCACCTGCCGCACCATGAACACCGACAGGCCCTGCCTGAATTATCACATCAGGCGCTGCCTGGCGCCCTGCGCGGGACACGTGGGGAAGGCAGAGTACCGTGAGATGGTGCAGGGCGTGTGCATGGTGCTGGACGGACGCACGGCGGAGCTGGAGCGTGCCCTGAAGCAGCGCATGCAGGAGGCGGCCGATAATTATGCCTTTGAGGAGGCGGCGCGTGTGCGTGACCAGCTGCAGGCCGTGCAGCGCCTGGGAGAGTCGCAGAAGGCTGTTACAAGTAGCGGCGGCGATATGGACGTTTTGGGCTTGGGTCAGGATATGACGGGCCTGTGCGTGCAGATCTTTTTTGTGCGCAAGGGCAAGCTCATCGGCCGCGACAACTTCTTTTTGGCAGATGGCGGCGATGCACCTGAGGAGGTGGCTGCCGCCTTCGTCAAGCAGTATTATAACGACGCCACCTATATTCCGCATGAGCTGGTGCTGTTTGCCCTGCCGCCGGCGGAGGAAAGGCAGCTGATTGAAACGTGGCTGACGCAGCGGGCAGGACGCAGGGTGGAGCTGCTTTTGCCGCAGCGGGGCGTGAAGAAGGAGCTGCTGGCGCTGGCAGGCGATAACGCCGCCAAGCTGCTGGCCGAACGCTTGCGCAAGGGCAGCCTGTCGCTAAAGAACGACGAGCAGGCGGCAGAGGAGCTGCAGCAGGCACTGGGGCTGACGCAGCCGCTGGAGCGGATGGACTGCTTTGATATCAGCCACACGCAGGGCAGCGAGACGGTTGCCTCGATGGTGGTGTTCCGCAACGGCAGCGCCAGCAAGAAGGATTACCGCAAGTATAAAATTGTTTCGGCCGAGGGCAAGCCTGATGACTTTAAGTCGATGCAGGAGGTAGTTTACCGCCGCTATAAGGATTACGAGGATCTGCCCAGCCTGGTGGTTATCGATGGCGGCAAGGGGCAGCTCAGCTCGGCGCTGGAGGTTATCCGCGGGCTGGGGCTGGAGGATTTGCCTGTGGTTGGCCTGGCCAAGCGTGAGGAGGAAATCTTTAAGCCGCACACCAGCGAAAGCATCCTGCTGGACCGTGACGGTGCCGCCCTGCACCTCATCCAGCGCATCCGTGACGAGGCGCACCGCTTTGCTATTACCTTTCACCGCAAGCTGCGCGGCAAGCGCAACCTGGTTTCGGTGCTCGACCACGTGGAGGGCATCGGTCCCAAGCGTAGGCAGGAGCTGTGGAAGGCGTTCAAGACGCTGGACGCCATGCGTGCTGCAGGCGTCGAGGAGCTGGCGGCGGTGGAGGGCATGAACCACGCCGCGGCGCAGACGCTGTATGACTTCTTCCGTCTGGACCTGCCTGATAAGCAGGCGGCGCTGAAGCAGTAGGGAGTGGGCAGCAGATGGCTGCCCGTTTTTTTTACGCAAATTTTACAAGCTGAGAGCAGGATTATAGCTATAATAATGATAACGAAAACTCCTTCAGTCTGCTTGCTGCGCCATTTTACCGCAGGTGACCGGGGGAAGTCGGCACAAGCTAAGACATAAGTATTCTCTGCTGGGGATTGATTAATATGATACTGAGGTGAGCTTCATGATTATTTGCGTTGAGGATGAACAGAATATTTGCGAGCTGGAGGTTTACACCCTGCAATCCGTGGGTATGCAGGCGCAGGGCTGCGGCAGCGGCAGGGAGCTGTTCGCACTGCTGGAGGCACAGCTGCCGGAATTAATTGTGCTGGATATTATGCTGCCGGACGAGGACGGTGTGAGCATTTTGCGCCGCCTGCGTGCCGATGCACGTTATAAAAATATACCTGTGATTATGGCTACGGCCAAGGGCACGGAATTTGACAAGGTGAAGGGCTTAGACAGCGGCGCTGATGATTATATTGCCAAGCCCTTTGGTATGCTGGAGATGGTGGCGCGCATCAAGGCAGTGCTGCGCCGCTGCAGCGCACCGAAGGAGGATGAAGCCGCCAGGGACGTTATCCGCATTGGCGACCTGGAGGTGAACCAGCTGGAGCATAAGGTGAGCGTTGCTGGCAGCGAGGTGCTGCTGACGCTGAAGGAGTACGAGCTTTTGAAAAAGTTTTTGCAGCATCCCGGCATCGTCTTTTCGCGTGATAAGCTGCTGAACGACATCTGGGGCTACGAATTTAGCGGCGAAACGCGCACCGTGGACGTGCACATCCGCACGCTGCGGCAGAAGCTGGGCAGTGCAGGCGAGCTGGTGGAGACCATACGTGGCGTGGGCTACAGAATGGCGGCACAAAAATGAAGCAGAGGCTCTTTCGCAGCTTGCTGCTTTTGACCGGCGCGGCGGTGGCCTTGGTGCTGCTGTTCTTTTTCTGGCTGTCCTATAACTACATTACGGACGACAGCTACGCCAGCCTTAAGCGGGAGGCCAACCTGCTGATTGTGGCCGATGCTGACGGCAAGGTTCCAGTGAGTGAGCTCAAGCGCCTGCAGCTGGCCGACCGTGTGACATTGATCGCCCCTGACGGACGTGCGCTGTATGATAATTATGCTGATGCCGAGGCCATGGAAAATCACCTGCAGCGCGAGGAGGTGCAGCAGGCACTGGCACAGGGCGAGGGCCGCAGCCAGCGTGCCTCCGAAACCTTGGGCAGACGCATTTTGTATTACGCAGTGCTGCTGCCTGACGGCAACGTGCTGCGGATGTCACGCACCAATGATGCCATCTACCAAAAGGCCAACGTGCTGCTGGGATATTTTGTGCTGCTGGCACTTTTAGTGCTGGGCGGGGCGTTTTTTGCCGCCAAAAGCATTACGGCTAGGGTGCTGCGGCCGCTAGAAAGCCTCAATCTGGACCAGCCGGACGCGCAGAGCGTGGTCTACCCTGAGCTGCAGCCGATAGTGCAGCATTTTGAGCTGCAGCAGCAGAAGCTGCAAAAGGAGATGCGCCGCTACAAGAACAAAAAGCAGGAGCTCAAGGCCGTGTCCAACAATATGGACGAGGGCATGCTCTTTTTGAACCCTGTATGGGAGATAGAATCGCTGAACAAAAGCGCAGTGAAGTTTTTTGGCCGCCAGAAGCAGGAGCTTTTGGGTACCAGCTTTTTGCTGTTTGATGACAGCGAAGAGGTGCGCGCCCTGCTGCGCCAAATCGAGGAGTCAGGTAAGGGACGCCTGGTGGTGAACCGCGGCAGCAGCTATTACCAGCTCAACGGCAGCCGCATCGCCGACAAGGGCTTTGTGCTGATGATTATGGATGTGACTGAGCGCACTGCTTCAGAAAAGCTGCGCCGTGAATTTTCGGCCAACGTATCGCATGAGCTGAAAACGCCGCTGCAGTCGGTGCTGGGCTATTCGGAAATCATGCTCAGCGGCCTGGTGAAGCCCGAAGACACCCGCCGCTTTCTGCAGAAGATTTATGACGAGGCACAAAATTTGCTGCATTTGATTGACGACATCATCAAGCTGTCCAAATTGGACGAGCTGACGCATGACATGCTGGAGGAATTCACGCTGCAGGCAAGCGCGCAGAGCGCGCTGGCGCGGCTGAAGGACAAGGCAGCCAGACTGGGTATAGAGATGAAGCTGGAGGATGCCACCTGTGGCAGCAGCAGGATGCTGGGCATAGCGTCCCTGATGGAGGAAATCTTCTTCAACCTGCTGGATAACGGTTTGAAGTATAACCACGCAGGTGGCAGCGTCACGCTGCGCCTGGCAGAGACCGAAAGCAAGCTGGTGGTGAGCGTAGCCGACACAGGCATGGGCATTGCCGCCAACGAGCTGCCGCACATCTTTGAGCGCTTTTACCGCGTGGACCGCAGCCGCCACAAGGCGATTGACGGCACGGGACTGGGGCTGTCCATCGTCAAGCACGGCGTGGGCTTTCACGGCGGCAGCATCCGCGTGGTGAGCACCGTGGGCGAGGGCACGGAGTTTATCATGAAGTTCCCGAAGCATTGACAAATTACCGGCACTACTATAGAATCATACTGAAATCAGTTTCAGTGAAATTCATTTCAGTATGATTGGGGGCGTATGGCGTCTAACCATAAATGTATACAAGACATCCGCCGCTTTATGTGTTAAAATAGGGACAACACTTTGTGTGCTGTTCTTATTTATTTAGCAAACTTTTTGAAGGGGGACGCAAGACAATGCGAGTTGTATTAACTATAGTAGGCGAGGACAAGGTGGGCATCATCGCCAAGGTGAGCAATGCCCTGGCCGACATGAATATTAACATCATCAATATTAACCAAAATATCATGCAGGGCTTTTTTAACATGGTGCTGATTGCCGATATGGCAAACGCCAATGTGCCGCTGGCAGCAGCGCGCGACAAAATGGCTGCCCTGGGCGAGGAAATCGGCGTGGAGATCCGCCTGCAGAGCGAAGAAATCTTTACCGCTATGCACCGCATATAGGAGGCCGCCATGTTATTTAATACACAGGATATTTTAGAAACCACGCGCATGATTACCCAAAACAAGCTGGACGTGCGCACAATCACGATGGGCATCAGCCTGCGTGACTGCGGCCATCCTGATATCAAGGTGACAGCGCAGAAGATTTATGACAAGATCTGCCATAAGGCCGAGCACCTGGTAAAGACGGGCGAGGACATAGAGGTGGAAATGGGCGTGCCCATCATCCACAAGCGCATCAGCGTCACCCCTATTTCTATGGTGGGCGAAAGCTGTGACGCTGCTGACTACGTGCCGCTGGCCCAGGCCCTGGACAGGGCAGGCAAGCAGGTGGGCGTCAACTTCATCGGCGGCTTCAGCGCGCTGGTGGACAAGGGTTATACCAAGGGCGACCGCAACCTTATCGCCTCCATCCCTGAGGCGCTGGCCGTTACGGACATCGTCTGCTCCTCGGTGAGCGTGGGCTCCACCAAATGCGGCATTAACATGGACGCCGTCAAGCAGATGGGCGAGGTAGTGAAGGCTGCCGCTGCCCGCACTGCCGACCGCGATGCCATCGGCTGCGCTAAATTGGTGGTCTTCTGCAACGCCGTACCCGACAACCCCTTTATGGCAGGTGCCTTCCACGGCGTTACCGAGCCTGAAAGCGTTATCAACGTGGGCGTCAGCGGCCCCGGCGTGGTCAAATACGCCCTGGAGCAGGTGCGTGACGGTGACATCGGCATGGTGGCCGAAACCATCAAAAAGACAGCCTTCAAAATTACGCGCGTGGGCCAGCTGGTGGCACAGGAGGCTGCACGCCGCCTGCATACGCAGTTTGGCATCATCGACCTGTCCTTGGCACCCACCCCTGCCATTGGCGACAGCGTGGCGCACATCCTGGAAGAAATCGGCCTGGAAAGCTGCGGCGGCCCCGGCACGACGGCAACGCTGGCTATGCTCAACGATGCTGTTAAAAAGGGAGGCCTGATGGCCTCCAGCTACGTGGGCGGTCTCAGCGGCGCCTTTATCCCTGTAAGCGAGGATGCAGGCATGATCGCCGCCGTAGAGCGTGGCAGCCTGTCGCTCGAAAAGCTGGAGGCTATGACCTGCGTCTGCTCCGTGGGCCTGGATATGATCGCCATTCCGGGCGATACCACGGCGGCTACTATTTCGGCCATCATTGCGGACGAGGCGGCCATTGGCATGATTAACAACAAGACTACGGCAGTGCGTCTTATTCCCGTACCTGGCAAGGACGTGGGCGATACTGTGGAATTTGGCGGCCTTTTGGGTTACGCGCCGATTTTGGGCGTCAAAAAGTTCAGCGCCGAAAAATTCATCAGCCGTGGCGGCCGCATTCCTGCCCCTGTAAGGAGCCTGACCAACTGATGCTGCGCAAGGCTCAACGTGAGGCCATTCTGGCCAAATTGGAAGCACGCTACCATGGACGCAAAACCGCGCTCAATTATAATTCGCCCTTTGAGCTTCTGGTGGCTGTCATCCTGTCGGCGCAGTGTACGGACGAGCGCGTGAACGTCATCACAGCGCGCCTTTTCCCCAGGCTGAACACGCCGGAGAAGATGGGCGCGCTGACGCAGGCGCAGCTGGAGGCCGAAATCCGTGACTGCGGCCTGTACCGCGCCAAGGCGAAAAACCTGCTGGCCACCTGTCACCTGCTGGTGGAGCGCTTTGGCGGCGTCATCCCCGGTGACATCAAAACCCTGATGGAGCTGCCCGGCGTGGGTCAGAAGACGGCCAACGTCATCGCCAGCATTATCTTCAACATCCCCGCGCTGGCTGTGGATACGCATGTCTTCCGCGTGTCGCACCGCCTGGGGCTGGCAAAGGGCAGCGACCCGCTGTCGACCGAGGCCGAGCTGGAAAAAATCATCCCCCGTGCCAAGTGGGGCGACGCACACCACTGGTTCATCTGGCATGGGCGCGAAATCTGCAGGGCACGCAAGCCGCTGTGCGGCGAATGTCCGCTGCTGGAGGATTGTCCCTACAAGGAAAAGGTTATAAAATAACAAAGACAAGGGCTGCCGCGCCGCAGGGTGTGGCGGTCCTTTTGCATGCCTGTGGCAGGCAGATTGTACGCCTCTGCTTCATGTGGTATAATATATTAGATCAGCCTGTTAAGCATTTTAGAGAATATTTTATTTGCAATATTTTAATGGATGAGGTGTGGTAGATGGATTCTTCGGTACTGGAGGTTAAGGATTTATCAATTGGCTATGGCAGCCGCTGCGTCATCAGCAGGGCTTGCTTTGCCATCGGCAGGGGCGAGCTGGTGGGGATTATCGGCTGCAACGGCGCAGGCAAGAGCACGCTGCTCAAGACCATCCGCGGCCTGCTGCCCAAGCAGGATGGTGAGGTGCGCTTTTTTGGCAGGGCGCTGGAGGACTACGGCGACAGGGAGCTGGCTACCAAGGTGGCCTATCTGCAGCAGCATGTCGAGGTGGGCTTTGGCTATACGGGCCAGGACATTGTGATGGCAGGGCGCTACCCTTACCTTAAATGGTGGCAAAAGGAGGGCGAGGAGGACAAGCGCCTGGCGCTGGACTGCATGGATTACACCGGAACGAAGGATTTGGCCGATAAGCCTGTCACCGAGGTATCGGGCGGACAGAAGCAGCGCATTTTGCTGGCCAAGGTGCTGGCGCAGCAGACGCCGGTGCTGTTTTTGGACGAGCCCACCACGGGTCTGGACATGGTTTACCAAGAGGAGATCTTCCGCTTCGCACGGGAGCTGGCGGCCAAGGGCAAGACGGTGCTGATGGTGGTGCATGAGCTGAATTTGGCGGCCAAATACTGCAGCCGCATCCTGCTTTTGGGTGAAGGCCGCCTGCTGGCTGACGGCGCACCGGACGCGGTGTTCACAGAGGAGCTTTTGGGACGTGCCTACGAGGCAGATATTGCTGTGAGCCACAACCCTGTGAGCGGCAGCCTGGAGCTGACCACCAGGGTGGATGAGGTGGCTAAGGCCAGGGAAGCGAAGCTTTTGCAGAAGATAGTGGGAGAATAATGCCATATATATAAAGCGACAGGGAGCGTAGCGGCGGATTACCGCTGCGCTTTTTTGTGCGCGTAAAGCCGGGGTGACTGGGGGAGTTTAGGCGATGCGTTTTTGCCTCTCACTATACTAATAACAATTTTTGCCGATTTACTCACCCCTGTAAAAGAAAAATTTTCAAAAAAATTATGCGCCAGGGGGTGAGTAAATTGCTTTTTTTTGTTATTAATATAGTGAGACTTCTTTTTCTTTCTCTCTCTTTTATTAAATTTTCTCTCTCTGTCTTTTTCTTCGCCCAGATCAAAACTACTAACGTAGTTAGTAGTAACCTTGTTCCTTAGAGTACTACCTAAAGGTTAGTAGTTAGTAAAGGTAGTAGTAGTACATAGGCTGTGGGCGCAGATAAAAAAGCCCCCTGCCCACGTGGGGCAGAGCGCCTGAGATTAACTAACAAGGAGATTTAGCTTTGGGAGTGCATTTGTTCTATGCTTAAAAGCTGTGCAAAAAATCAAACAACAATACTCCCCGCCGTCAAAGCCTTTACTCCTTTTAATTAACGCCGGAGTGTGGTAATATATAATAGCGAAAGTGTTTAAAATCAGACAGAGCAGTCAAGCTGGTATTTGTTAAAGGAGGCAGAGATGATGCGCAAAATTGCTATTATTGGCGGAACAGGTATTGATAACCCGGAGACGCTGAGCGGTTTTGAAAAGAAGATTATAGACACACCCTACGGACAGGCGTTGTGCAACATCGGCACGATGCACGGTAACCAGGTGGTGTTCGTCAGCCGTCACGGCGTGGACCATTCGGTGCCGCCGCACAAGGTAAACTACCGTGCCAATATCTGGGCGGTGAAGAGCCTGGGGACGGAGGAAATTTTTGCTACTACTGCCGTAGGTTCGCTCAATGAAAAGATGCAGACAGGGCATTTTGTTGTGTGCGACAATGTGCTTGATTTTACCAAGAGCCGTATTAATACGTTTTATGACATACCGGAGCGTGGCGTGGCGCATTGCGACTTCACCCATCCCTATTGCGGCGCACTGCGTGAAAAGGTTATCAAATGCCTGCAAAGGACCGATATCACCTTCCATGAGCATGGCGTGTATGTGTGCACCGAGGGCCCGCGCTTTGAAAGCGCTGCCGAAATCAAGATGTATGCTATGCTTGGCGGCGACGTAGTGGGCATGACCAATATGCCTGAGGCGATTTTGGCACGCGAGGCCGAAATCTGCTATACCAACTGCTCCATCGTCACCAATATGGGCGCAGGCATTTCGCCAGTACCGCTGTCACACAAGGAGGTGTGCGATGCCATGGCGCAGAGCATTAAGCATATGGAGCAGCTGATTTTGGCGTTTGTGGCCTATGATGAGCCTGTTGAGACCACCTGCGGCTGCGCACACTGTATGCAGGAATTTGGTGGCTTTAAGCTGTAAGGAGAAGCTATGGTAGAAACAATGCGTTGGGAGCAGGGAGCACTGGTGCTTTTAGACCAGACGCTGCTGCCGCAAAAAATAGAATGGATTACCTGCACGGATTATAAACGTGTAAAGCTGGCGATAAAACGCCTGGAGGTGCGTGGCGCGCCCGCTATCGGTGCTGCTGCCGCCTTTGCTATGGTGCTGGGCGCGAGTGCCGCAGCCGACGCCCCGGACTTTTTGGGCGCGCTGGCAGCGGTGCGTGATGATTTGGTCACTGCACGGCCGACGGCGGTTAACCTTGCCTGGGGAGCAAACAAGCAGTACGACCTGGCACAGGATTTGCACGAGGAGGGGCTAGCTCCCTGCAAAATTATCGCCGCACTGGAGGAGGCAGCGCAACAGATTTTTGCTGCGGATATTGCTGCCAACAAGGCGATGGGTGAATATGGCGCCGCCGTGCTGCCGGATAATGCGGTGGTTTTGACGCACTGCAATGCCGGCGCGCTGGCCACCTGCGGCTGGGGCACGGCACTGGGCGTTATCCGCAGTGCCTACGCCAAGGGCAAGCTGCAGCACGTGTATGCCGACGAAACGCGGCCGCTGCTGCAGGGTGCACGCCTGACGGCCTTCGAGCTGCACGCCGACGGCATCCCCGTGACGCTGATTACTGACGGTATGGCGGCCTGGACGATGTACACCAAGGGTGTGAACGCCGTTGTCGTGGGTGCGGACAGGATTGCTGCCAATGGCGACACCGCCAACAAGATTGGCACCTACGGCGTAGCGCTGGCAGCCAAGGCGCATGGCATTCCCTTTTATATTGCCGCGCCGGTGAGCACCTTTGACTTTGCTCTGGCTGCGGGAGAGGATATTCCCATAGAGGAGCGTGGTGCGGAGGAGGTGCGCTGCCTGCGCAGCGAAAGGACCGCGCCGCAGGACGTGGACGTGTTCAACCCTGCGTTTGACGTGACACCTGCAGGGCTCATCGCCGGTATTATCACGGAATATGGCGTAGTTACTGCGCCTTATATAGAAAACATCCAAAAACTAAAGCACAAGGCCGAAGCGGCCAAAGGAGGATTTTAACAGCTTATGGAAAGCATTATCAAGGACATCAAGCTTGCGCCCCTGGGACATCAGCGCATTGCCTGGGCGAAGGAATATATGCCGCTGCTCAATCATCTGAACGAGGAATATAGCAGGACCAAGCCGTTTGCCGGCATCAACATGGTTGTAACCATTCATCTGGAGGCCAAAACCGCCTACCTGGCACTGGTGCTGAAGAACGCCGGCGCCAACGTGGTGGTTACCGGCAGCAACCCGCTGTCCACCCAGGACGAGATTGCCGCTGCCCTGGTTGATAGCGGCGTCACTGTTTTCGCCACCCACGCCTGCACGGGCGAGGAGTATGACATGTACCTGCGCGAGGCACTCAAGAGCGCGCCGCAGCTGATTATTGACGATGGCGGTGATTTGGTGAATATGCTGCACAGTGAGCGTCAGGATTTAATTGCCAACCTGATGGGCGGCAGCGAGGAGACCACTACGGGCGTGCACCGCCTCAAGGCGCTGGCCGCCGCAGGCCATCTGGCGTTCCCGATGATCGCTGTCAACGATGCCTATTGCAAGTATCTTTTTGATAACCGTTATGGCACAGGCCAATCCTCGCTTGACGGCATCATCCGCACCACTAATATGTCCATCGCCGGCAGGACCGTGGTCGTTGCAGGCTACGGCTGGTGCGGCAAGGGCGTGGCTATGCGTGCCAAGGGCATGGGCGCCAACGTCATCGTCACCGAGGTTGACCCGATCAAGGGCGTGGAGGCAGTATTTGACGGCTTCCGCGTAATGCCGATGCAGGAGGCTGCCAGGTATGGCGATATCTTCATCACAGTTACAGGCTGCAAGGACGTTATCACCAAGCCGCACATGCAGGTGATGAAAAACGGCGCCGTGCTGTGCAACGCCGGCCACTTTGACTGCGAGGTTAACAAGCAGCATCTGCAGGAGCTGAGCGTACAGGCTCCCTACGAGGTGCGCAAGAACATTATGACCTACACCATGGCTGACGGACGCAAGCTGAACCTTTTGGGCGAGGGACGTCTGGTTAACCTGGCCTGCGGCGACGGTCACCCCATCGAGATTATGGACCTGTCCTTCGCTATGCAATTTTTGGCAATGAAGTATCTGCTGGACCACAAGGGAGAGCTGCAAAATAAGCTGTACGTGCTGCCTGAGGAGCTCAACACACAGGTGGCCGCACTCAAGCTGGCTGCTATGGGCGCAGGCATCGACACCCTCACCGAGGAGCAGAAGGCTTACCTGGCTGCAGAATAAATGCTTATGGATAAAAACGAAGCGCGTGCGGCCGTTGTCGCGATGGGCCACACGCTCATACAAAGGCGTCTGGTGGCAGGCTCGTGGGGCAACATCAGCTGCCGTACGGATGCAGGCTGCATTGCTGTTACGCCGTCCGGGCGTGGCTACGAGGGCCTGACGGCAGAGGACATCGTCCTGCTTGACGCTGCGGGTAACGTTGTGGAGGGCAGGCTCATCCCCTCGTCCGAAAGCAGGCTGCATACTGCAATTTACGCCGCCTGTCCTGCGGCGCAGGCCATCATCCACACGCACAGCATTTACGCCAGCGCCCTGGCCGCCATGCGTCAGGACGTGCCTGCGCTTATCGAGGATATTGTGCAGATTGTTGGCGGCAGGGTGCGCTGTGCGGCCTATGCCATGTGCGGCACGCAGGCCTTGGCGGATAACGCTGTTGCTGCCCTGGGCGGACGCAAGGCAGCGCTTTTGGCTAATCATGGCGCTGTGTGCTGGGGAACAAGCCTGGCAGATGCCCTGATGGTAGCTGAGATTTTGGAAAAGACGGCGCAGATCGCCTGCATCTGCCAAAGCGCAAGCGGTAGGATATACGAGCTTGACGCTGCGGATATTGACGCGATGCACACGTTTTACGAGCAGCATTACGCCAAACGCCAGCGCGGTGAAGAATAGAAGGAAGTGAAGTTTGTGTCCAAGCTATTACTGAAAAACGTGGAGCTTTTGGAGACTCCCAATGGCGAAATGCAAAATATCGCTATTACAGATAACAAAATTACCTACGTAGGCACGAGCGTGCCTGCTGATTTTGCGGCAGACGAGGTGCTTGACGGCAAGGGTAAGCTGGCCACCGCCGGTATGGTCAACACCCATGGCCATGTGTCCATGACGCTTTTGCGCAGCTATGCTGACGACATGGCGCTGATGGACTGGCTGCAGAATAAAATCTGGCCGATTGAGGACAAGATGGATGCCAACGACATCTACTGGGGCGCCATGCTGGGCATTGTGGAAATGCTCAAGGGCGGTACCACCTGCTTTGCCGACATGTATGCCTTTATGGAGGACGTGGCACGTGCCTGCGCCGAAACCGGTATCCGCGCCAATTTGTGCCGCGGCCTGATTGGCGTCGCCCCGGACAAGGATAAAAAGCTGGCCGAAAACACCGAGCTCGCCAAAAACTGGCAGGGCTATGACAATGGCCGCATCCGTGTCACCTATGGCCCGCATGCGCCCTACACCTGTCCTATAGAATACTTGGAGAAGGTGATTAAGGAGGCTGCAGCCAACAACGCCGAAATCCAGATGCACCTGTGCGAAACCAAATTTGAGGTGGACACCGTCATCAAGGAGCATGGCGTTACTCCCATCAGGCTGATGGACAGCCTGGGAATGTTTGAGCTGGGTACGATTGCCGCCCACTGCGTGCATCTGACTGACGACGACATGGAGCTTATGGCGGCCAAGGGCGTGCGTGTGGCACACAATCCGCAAAGCAACCTGAAGCTGGCAAGCGGCATCGCGCCGGTGGCGGCAATGCTGGAAAAAGGCATTTGCGTGGGCCTGGGCACGGACGGTGCCTCCAGCAACAACAACCTGGATATGCTGGAGGAATGCCGTGCTGTGGCTATGCTGCACAAGGCCACTACCTTTGACCCGCTCGTCGTGCCTGCTAAAAAGGCGTGGGAGATGGCGACGGTGGACGGTGCTAAAACGTTGGGCTTTGCAAACCTGGGACTTTTGGCAGCAGGACAGGAGGCCGATATCGTGTTGTGGGATATGCACAAGCCATACTGGTATCCGCGTCACAACAAGCTGTCGCAGCTGGTGTATGCTGCCAGCAGCACCGATGCCGACACCGTTTTCGTGGCAGGCAAAAAGCTGGTGGAGGGCGGCCGCCTGCTCACCTTTGACGAAGAAAAGATTTACGCCGAGGCAGAGGCCTGCACAAGAAGGCTGCTGAAGAGATAAAGCAAATTACAGGCATATTGTGCTTTACAAGCTAGGATATGCCCAAAATATATTGGGGGAAAATTATGAGCAAGATTCTTAAAAAAGCAATTTTAGCACCTGCTGTCTGCGAATTTGTCGTAGAAGCACCGCTGGTAGCCCACAAGTGCCAGCCGGGACAGTTCGTCATCATCCGCACGGATGAATTCAGCGAACGCATTCCCTTAACCATCGGCGATTTTGACCGCGAAAAGGGAACCATTAACCTCGTAGTGCAGGCTGTGGGCAACACCACGCGCCATTTGTGCGACACCTTTAACGAGGGCGATGACATCCTGGACGTAGTAGGACCCTTGGGTCATCCGTCCGAAATGGGCAAGTTTGGCACCGTAGTAGTAGTAGGCGGCGGCATTGGCGTAGCACCCGTTTACCCCATCGCCCGCGCTTATCACGAAAACGGCAACAAGGTTATTTCCATCATCGGCGCCCGTGACAAGGATTTGGTGATTTGGCACGATAAAATGGCTGCCGTCAGCGATGAGCTGATTTTGACCACGGATAATGGCAGCGCCGGCCGCAAGGGCTTTGTTACCGATCCCCTGCGCGAAATGCTGGAGGCAGGCGAGAAGGTAGACCTGTGCCTGGCCATCGGTCCTGTCATCATGATGAAGAACGTGGCTGCTACTACCAAGCCCTTTGGCGTAAAAACCACTGCCAGCCTCAACACCATTATGGTTGACGGCACCGGTATGTGCGGCGGCTGCCGTGTAATGGTGGGCGGAGAAAATAAATTTGCCTGCGTGGACGGCCCGGAATTTGACGCGCACCAGGTGGATTTTGCCAACCTGGTTATGCGCCAGCAGATGTACAAAAACCAGGAGGCTCTGGAATATAGCTGTGGAGGTCATTGCAAATGCGTGGAGGAATGAGAAATGCTATGCCGGAGCAGCCGGCAGACGTGCGTAACAAAAACTTTAAGGAGGTAGCGCTTGGCTACACCAGGGAAATGGCTGTGGACGAAGCGCAGCGCTGCCTTAACTGCCCCAAGCCGCGTTGCGTGGGCAGCTGTCCTGTAAATATCGAAATCCCCAAATTTATCCATGAGGTGGCCCAGGAAAACTTTGCCGAGGCCTACAAAATCCTAAAGCGCAAGAGCACCCTGCCTGCTGTCTGCGGCCGTGTATGCCCGCAGGAAAACCAGTGCGAGGGCAAATGCGTGCTGGGCATCAAGGGCGAGCCTGTCGCTATTGGCCGCCTGGAGCGCTTTGTTGCCGACTATGCGCGTGAAAACGGCCTGGATAACGATGCTGCCCCCGCTGCAGAGCGCAAGGGCAAAAAGGTTGCTGTTGTCGGCAGCGGTCCCAGCGGCCTTACCTGCGCCGGCGACCTGGCCAAGCTTGGCTATGACGTTACTATGTACGAGGCTCTGCACGCAGCAGGCGGCGTTCTGATGTATGGCATTCCGCAGTTCCGTCTGCCCAAGGAGATTGTGCAGCATGAAATCGCCGCTCTCAAGGATATGGGCGTAAAGATTGTTGTTGATGCTGTCATCGGCCGCACCTTCACCATCAAGGAGCTGATGGAGGAGGAGGGCTTCAGTGCTGTTTACGTAGGCACGGGTGCAGGCCTGCCGCACTTTATGCATATCGACGGCGAAAATTTGAACGGCGTATATTCCGCTAACGAATTTTTGACCCGTGTAAACCTGATGAAGGCTTATGAATTCCCCAACTACGCAACTCCTGTATATGTTGGCAAAAAGGCTGCCATCGTGGGTGCAGGCAATGTCGCTATGGACGCTGCGCGCACTGCCAAGCGCCTGGGTGCCGAGCAGGTGTATATCGTCTACCGCCGCAGCGAGGAGGAAATGCCTGCCCGCAAGGAGGAAATCGGCCATGCTAAGGAAGAGGGTATTGAGCTGCGCCTTTTGAACAATCCTGTTGCTATTATGGGCGATGAAAAGGGCTGGGTGAACGGCCTTAAATGCGTTAAGATGGAACTGGGCGAGGCAGATGCCAGCGGCCGTCGCAGTCCTGTACCTATCGCAGGCAGCGAATACGTGCTGGATGTGGACATGGTGGTTATGGCCATCGGTCAGGGTCCCAACCCGCTCATTAAGCAGACCACGCCTGATTTGGAGGTCAACAAGCGCGGTAACATTGTGGCGGATGAGGCAGGAGCAACGTCCATCCCAGGTGTTTTTGCCGGCGGCGATATTGTCACCGGTGCTGCCACAGTCATCAGCGCCATGGGCGCAGGCAAGAAGGCTGCTGCCGCCATTGACGAGTATCTGAGCAAGTAAAGGCAGAAGTAAATATCAGTGCTATAAAGCTATTTAATGCTAGGCAAACAAAAAAGGGCTGTCACACTAAAATGTGGCAGCCTCTCTTTTTACATACAAAAAGACCGCCATAGGCGGTCTTCAGCCTTATATTTGCTTAAAATGTTTCCAGCAGCTTGTAGCCACGGCCAATGAGGAAGGTGGCTGTTTCGGGCTCGTTGGTTTTGAATACGACGACAGGCTTAACGTTGTCGCGGTTAAAGGAAATATACAAATAGGAAATGTCGATGTTGGCACCGTGTATTGCAGACAGAATGCCATCCAGATAGCCGGGGGTATCATCCATTTCCACAGCGATGACCTTGTCCTGGCGGCACTGGTAGCCTGCCTGGCGCAGCACGTTGATAGCGGTTTCGGCGTTGTCGACGATAAGGCGCACAATGCCGAATTCCGCGCTGTCGTTGGCCAGCATGGTGTAAATATTGATATTGGCCTTGGCCAGAACGGTGGTGATTTTGAACAGACCGCCCTCGTTGTTTTCGGTGAATAAAGAAACCTGGTTGAGCATGAATAATTCCTCCCTAATCATCATAAGCACAGGATATAAGGATATCCTGCTTTTTATTACTTAATAAAAGATTATAGCACAAAAGCAGTGGTCAAGGAAGAAATTTTTCGCCTGCCAGGCTTACGCTGAGACTATTAATGTATATTTGATAAAATAGCTCTGAATATGCTATAATTAAGTGTTAAGATAGTAAGGAGGCTTTATATATATGGCTAA
Source organism: Ruminococcus intestinalis (assembly GCA_963657675.1). GTDB lineage: Bacteria > Bacillota > Negativicutes > Acidaminococcales > Acidaminococcaceae > Phascolarctobacterium_A. Next base: position 9,420 of record CAVKMV010000012.1, on the reverse strand, counting down.
ATTAAAAATTATGGTTGCCGGTGACCCTGTGCTGCGCGAGGTAGCTAAGCCGGTGGAGCGTATAGATAAGAAACTGCAGCGTCTGCTGCGCGATATGGCCGAGACAATGTACGCCGCCGATGGCGTAGGCCTGGCAGCACCGCAGGTGGGCGTATCCAAGCGCATTGTGGTTATTGACGTGGGCGAGGGCCTGTTCGAGCTGATTAACCCCGTCATTGTAAAAAAGGAAGGCTGCGTTTTGGGCAGCGAGGGCTGTCTGTCCGTTCCTGAATACGAGGGCGAGGTGGAGCGCGCCAATTACGTGGAATGTGAATATACCGATAAAACCGGCCAGCGCATGCTGGTGATGGCGCATGATTTGATGGCAGTGTGCATCCAGCACGAGCTGGATCATTTGGACGGCGTGCTCTTTATTGATAAGGCCAAAACAATTTCGCCTAAGAAAAAGGAGCGTCCGCAGGACGTAGTAAGATAATGGGACGGAGTGCTGCTATTGCAGTGGCATCAGCCTTGCAGCATCATCCATGGCAGGAAGAAAGAGGAATTTAGTTATGCGTATAGTTTTTATGGGAACGCCGGATTTCGCAGTTGGAAGTTTGCAGGCGCTGTGCGAAAGCGGCAAGCACGAAATCGTGGGCGTAGTGACGCAGCCTGACCGTCCCAAGGGACGCGGCAACAAGCTGCTGATGACGCCGGTTAAGGAATACGCTCTGGCGCAGGGGCTGACTGTTTACCAGCCGCAAAAGGTAAAGACAGAGGAATTTGTGCAGGTGCTGCGCGACCTGAACCCGGATTTGATTGTAGTGGCCGCCTTTGGCCAGTTTTTGAGCAGGGAAATTTTGGAGCTGCCCCAATATGGCTGCATCAACGTGCATGCGTCGCTGCTGCCCAAGTACCGTGGTGCTGCGCCTATCCAGTATGCCATCATCAAGGGCGAAAGGGAATCGGGCGTGACGATTATGCAGATGGATATCGGCATGGACACCGGTGCAATGCTGGACAAGGTGGTGGTGCCTATCGGCGAAAATACCACCATGGGCGAGCTGCACGACGCGCTGCGCGCGCAGGGTGCGGCGCTGCTTTTACAGGTTATTGACGCGATCGCGGCGGGAACGGCCAAGGCCGAACCGCAAAATAACGCCGAAGCGACCTATGCTACATTGCTTGACCGCAGTATGGAGCATATTGACTGGTCTAAGAGCGCGCAGGAGGTGCACAACCTCATTCGTGGCTTTAACCCTGCTCCTAGCACCTTCACCAAGCTGCCCAACGGCAAAAGTCTCAAAATTTGGGGCAGCGTCCTGACGGACAAAAGCACTGCCGCAGCACCGGGAACGGTTGTAGAAGCGTCCAAGCACAGCTTTTTTGTGGCCTGCGGCGCAGGCGTACTGGAAATCATGGAGGTGCAGCCTGAATCCAAAAAGCGGATGCCGGCACAGGTGTTCTTAAACGGTCGCGGTGTGCAGGAGGGCGACGTTCTCGCTTGAGCCAAAGGAGTATTTGATGAACGAAGATATAGTTTTTAAACCTAAAAAGCGTATATTTATGGCTTTGACCTCCATCAGCGCCATTTTGGGCGCGTTGATGGTTTACGTGGTATGGAAGGTGACCTTCCCTGGCCTGTACCAGATTAGCTGGATGCTGCCCATCGCCTTTGGTGTGCTGGGGATAGCCATCGTCCTGGCGATGCTCAGCGGCGTGCTGGGAATAGTGATGGCGCTTTTGGGCATACCCGTGGTGAAGCTTTTGTATTTTTGGGCTTGGAAGGCAATTAACATTCTTTTTCCCTTCGCCGTGGTGCTGGGACGCCTGTTCAACATCCCGCGCGTCAGGATAGAACAGTCCTTTATCGAGGTCAGCAACAATTTGGTGCTGCAGCACAAGGTGAAGGTGCCTGCCAACAGGATTATGATTTTGACGCCGCATTGTATCCAGCTGGATACCTGCGTGCATAAGATAACCCGCAATGTGGAAAACTGCAAGCAGTGCGGCCGCTGCAGCGTGGGTGCGATGCTGGGACTGGCGCATAAGTATGGCTGCTCGTTCGCGGTGGCGACAGGCGGTACGCTGGCACGCCAGATGGTGAAGCAGGCGCGCCCCAAGGCAATTGTCGCTGTGGCCTGTGAGCGCGATTTGACCAGCGGCATCCAGGACGTGTTCCCACTGCCGGTTTTGGGCGTGCTTAACGAGCGTCCCTTCGGGCCCTGCTTTAATACACGTGTGGATGTGGCCAAGCTGGAGACGGCGATTTTGGCATTTATGGAAGATGATGAGGACGAGGATGGAACAAAAAGCAAATTATCCTAACACGGCGCGCGGAGCGGCAGCGCTTCTGGTGCGCATGGTGTTAGATGACGGCGCGTATACCAACATCGCGCTTAACCAATATCTGCGCGGCAGCAGTCTGGGCGATCTAGACAGACGGCTGACGACGGAGCTGGTGTATGGCACGGTGAAGGCCTGCGGTACGCTGGACTGGTATCTGGGGCAGTGCGTGACGCGCCCGCTGACCAAGGTGAACGGTCATATTCTGGCAGTGCTGCGCATCAGCGCCTACCAGCTGCTGTATATGCCGCGCATCCCCGCGTCTGCAGCCGTCAACGAGGCGGTGAAGCTGGCGCGGGCTGTGAGCCATGAGGGCAGCGCCAAGTTTGTCAACGGGGTGCTGCGTGGGCTTTTGCGCAAGCAGGAGGCAGGTGCCTTTGTGCTGCCGGACGAGGCAGCAGATGATGCAGGCTATTTGTCGCTCAAATATTATCATCCGCGCTGGCTGGTGAAGCGCTGGCTGGGACCATGGGGCAGACAGGGGACGGAACGTTTGCTGGCCTTTGATAACACGGCGGCGCCTGTGTGCCTGCGCACCAATACGCTGGTGACGACGCGTGAGCAGCTGCTGGCAGCATTGGCGGAGCTGGGCGCGCAGGTGCGGGCCTCTGCCTGGAGCGCTGATGGTATTGTGGCAGAGCACCTGCCTGCATTGCACACGCTCATGGCAGCGCTGCCGGGGCATTTTTATATTCAGGATGAAAGCTCGATGCTGGTGGCACCCATTGTTGCACCTGCACCGGGGATGCGGGTGCTGGATTTGTGCAGCGCGCCTGGCGGCAAGGCTACGCACATAGCGCAGCTAATGCAGGATAAAGGCGAAATTATCGCCTGCGACATCCATGAGCACAAGCTGCAGCTGATTGCTGAAAACACCAGGCGTCTGGGCCTGCGCAGCATCAAGGCGGAGCAAAATGACGCTACGCTGCTGCGGAGTGACTGGCTGGGCAGCTTTGACAGGGTGCTGGTGGACGCGCCATGCTCCGGAATGGGAGTGCTGCGCCGCCGTGCGGAGGCACGCTGGCGTAAGCAGCGCAAGGATTTGAAGCTGTTCCCACCGCTGCAGCTGGCAATTTTGCAAAACGCGTCGCAATACGTAAAGGCTGGCGGCAGCCTGGTTTACAGCACCTGCACCATCGAGCAGAGCGAGAACCATTATCTGGTGGAGGAATTCTTGACTAATAATCCTCAGTGGCAGCGTGTGCCCTTTGCACATCCGCTGAGCGGAGAAATGGTGGACGAGCTGCAGCTTGTGCCGCAAAACGACGGCATTGACGGGTTTTATATCTGTAAGCTGCAAAAAAAGTAGTCTTACAGCAAACCATGAGGTAAAAAAATGCAGGATATTTTTGCTTTATCAATAGAAGAATTACAGG
>CAVKMV010000012.1:0-5709 GCA_963657675.1 Ruminococcus intestinalis | reverse complement strand
CGCGCCAGGCAGGTGTTTCAATGGCTGTACCAAAAGTCCGTCTTTGACTTTAGCGCTATGCATAATCTGAGCAAGGCGGATATTGCCCTTTTGGAGCAAAGCTTTTGCGTGCTGCCACGCAGGCTGCAGCTTTTGCGTGAGCAGAATTCAGCTGACGGCATGACCAGCAAGCTGCTTTTGGGCCTGCCCGACGGTAATTCGGTGGAGACGGTGCTGATGCACCACGATTATGGCTACAGCGTGTGCGTTTCCAGCCAGGTGGGCTGCGATATGCACTGTGCCTTTTGCGCCAGCGGCCTGAAGGGGGCGGTGCGCAACCTCACGGCAGCCGAAATCGTGGCACAGGTTTACCTGTTTAACGAACGTCTGCGTGCGCAAAACGCCATGGTCAGCAGGGTTGTGGTCATGGGCAGCGGCGAGCCGATGCTCAATTTTGATAACGTGCTGGCAGCGTTGGACTTTTTGCACCGCGAGGACACCTGTAATATGAGCTACCGTAACATGACGCTTTCCACCTGCGGTATCATTCCGGGGATTAAACGTCTGTCGGAGCAGGGTAAGCCGATCAATCTGGCGATATCGCTGCACGCCGTCAAAAACGACCTGCGTACGGCGCTGATGCCTGTCAACAAGGGCTATCCCTTTGTGGATGTGCTGGCGGCGGCCGAAGCATATAGCAGGAGCAGCGGCAGGCAGATTACCTATGAATATATTTTGCTGAAGGGCAAAAACGACAGCGTGCAGGATGCAGAGCTTTTGAGCAACTATCTGCGTTATAAGCAGGCTTCAGTGAACCTGATACCGGCCAATCCTGTGCCGGAACAGGGCTTTGAGCGTCCCTCTAAAAACGCGGTGGAGCGCTTTTTGAGGGTTTTGCAGAAGAACAGGATTAACGCTACCGTACGTAAGGAAATGGGCAAGGATATTGATGCGGCCTGCGGCCAGCTGCGGGCTAAATTTGCCAGGGAACAGGAGCAGAAATAATGCGCGTAATCAGCAGAACTCATGTGGGTTTAGTCAGGGAGAATAACGAGGATGCGCTGCTAGTGCGCGAGCCATATCTGTTTGCGGTGGCCGACGGCATGGGCGGCTATGCGGCAGGGGAAATAGCCAGCCGCAGTACAGTTAAGGCCTTTGAGGCCGCTACGCACAGCCTGCGCCACGAGCAGGGGGAGCAAAGCATCCGTAAGACGATGCTGGAGGCCTTTGACAAGGCTAATACCCACGTTTATAAGATGGCTGCAAGCAACGAGGCCTATACAGGTATGGGCACGACGATGACGGCGCTGTATCTGCCGGGTGACGGCACTGCCTGCTGCTGCCATGTTGGTGACAGCCGTTTGTATTTGTACCGTGAGCACAGGCTGCAGCAGCTGACGCGCGACCATACGCTGGTGGAGGACCTGCGCTCGCAGGGCAAGATTACGGCGGAGGAGGCCTTTGTCCATCCGCAGCGCCACATTCTGCTGCAGGCTTTGGGTGTGTACGAGCAGGTGCAGGCCGATTTCTTCACCTTCAGCCTGCAGGAGGGCGACAGACTTTTGCTGTGCAGCGACGGTCTTTCGGATATGCTGCGTGATGACGAAATCAGCACGATTATGGGCAGCGCTGACGCAGAGCAGGCAGCGGACACACTTTTGGAGCGCAGCCTGGACAACGGCGGACGTGATAACGTATCCTTGATTTTACTTGATTTGACGAGACAGGGGGAGGAAGGCTGTAATGGATAAAAATGGCAAGACCATTTTAAGCGGACGCTATGAGCTTATCAGGCCCGTTGGCTATGGCGGTATGGCCGAAGTCTTTTTGGCCCACGACCAGCTTTTGGACCGCAATGTGGCAGTCAAGATGCTGCGTGACCAGTTTTTGGAGGATAAGGAGCTGCTGGAGCAGTTCCGCAGGGAAGCAAAGTCGGCGGCGCGCCTGGTGCATCCCTATATCATTAATATTTATGACGTTGTATCCGAGGGTAATAACCAATACATCGTCATGGAATACGTGGACGGCGTAACGCTGAAGGAATATATGCAGGAGCACAGACTGAGCGTCAGCGCGGCACTGGAAATTGGTGTGCGCCTGGCAGACGCGCTGCAGCATGCGCACAGCCATAACGTCATCCACTGCGACATTAAGCCGCAGAATATTTTGATTGATAAAAACATGAACCCCAAGATTGCCGATTTTGGTATCGCCAAGATGGTGACCAACCAGACAATGGTTTATTCCAAGGCGGTGATGGGGTCAGTGCATTATATTTCGCCGGAGCAGGCCTGCGGCAATAAGGTTACGGCCTCCAGCGACGTGTATTCACTGGGAATAGTGCTGTTTGAGATGCTTACAGGGCAGGTGCCCTACGTGGGTGCGACAGCCGTGGCTGTAGCCATGATGCACGTGGAAAAGCCTGTACCGCAGCTGGCAGATTATATGGAAAACGTTCCGGACGGATTGCAGGAGATCATCAATAAGGCCCTGGCCAAGCGCAGCGAGGACCGTTACGCCAGCGCGGGTCAGCTGCGCCGTGACCTGCTGAGCCTTAAAATGAAGCTGTTTCCTTATAGCAGCGAGGATTACACGCAGGAGCTGGGGGCAGTGAAGGCGCAGGCAAAGCCATGTGTTGATCAGTGCGACGAGGGCGCTACGGTGATTATGCAGCCTGTGCGCAGCAGTCTGCCGCAAAATGAGGAACCCGTAACAAAGAATACGCAGGAGCCGCAGACGGCGGAGCCCGCAGGGAAGGCTGGTGCCGAGGAAGAAATGGCAACGAGGAAAAAGCTTAATTATACAAAACTGCTGCTGCTTATCACAGCGGTCGTTGTGGCAGTTTCACTGGTAGCGCATTTTATTTTTAACCGCAATTTGGAAGAGATTGCGGTGCCTAACGTTACTAATATGACGGTAGTGGAGGCGCAGAAGCTGCTGGAGGAAAAGGAGTTTAAGGTAGAGCTGCAGGAAAAATACGGCGATCCTGATAAATTTAAGCCCGGCACCGTTATGGAGCAGGCACCCAAGGCCGGCGAAAAGCGTAAGCAGGGTAGCCTCATCGTGCTTACCATCAGCAAGGGCGCGGAGCTGAAGGCTGTGCCTGACGTTACAGGCATGTCGCTGACGAAGGCCGAGCAGCTGCTGTTAGACGCAGGCTTTAAGCTGGGCAAGGTGGAGCGCAGGCACGAGGAGGGCAAGAACATCGGTGCTATCCTCAGCCAGTCGCCCAAGGGAACGGACAAGGCACCCAAGGGCAGCAGCGTCGACCTGGTAATCAACGAGGGCGATAAGCCGGTGCCTAATATCATCGGCAAAACCGTGGATGAAGCAAGGTCCATGCTGGAAAAGGCCGGACTGAAGCTGGGCGAGGTTAAACAGGTGCAGGACGCCAGCGCCAAAAAGAACGCCGTCCTGGCCTGCAACCCCGGTGTAGGCACTAACCTGGGCGAGGGTGCGGCCGTTACGGTTACGGTAGCGGCAGGCGGCGAGAAGAAGAGCGCTTATGTTGATTTTGTAGTGCCAAACGGTAAACCTGCCAACGTGCAGATTGTGCTGAACGATGACAATGGCAAAAAGACCTTGTACAGCGGCAGGCAAAACGGCGGCGTGCGCCTGCGCCAGAAGGTGGAATACGAAGGCAGCGCCAAGGTGCAGCTAGTGTGTGACAACAAGCTGATCAGCGAAAAGGCGCTTTAAGCTATGACACAGCTGCAGGGCAGAGTCCTGAAAAATTACAATGGTTATTATTATGTAAAGGTGGCTGGCGAAGCGGCAGAACATACCTGTAAGGTGAAGGGCAAAATGAAAAAGAACCGTTTTTCGCTGGCAACGGGTGATATAGTGGATTTTGAGGTAGCTAATGCCGAAAAGCGTGAGGGCATGATAACAGGTGTTTTGCCGCGCAGGAACTTTTTGCCGCGGCCGACGCTGGCCAATCTGGATTTGTTCGTGGCCACCTTTGCCTGCGCCGCGCCTGATTTCAGCTTTCTTTTGGCAGATAAGCTGCTGGCACTGGCGCAGCTGGCAAAAATCCCGGCTATTTTGGTGCTGAACAAGGAGGACAACGCTCCTGGCGGCCTGATAGAAAAAATTAAGGCGGTCTATGAGCCGATAGGCTACGAGGTCTACACCCTGTCAGCACAGCAGGGAACGGGCGTGCAGGCTCTGCGCGAGCGCCTGCGTGGTAAAATCTGCGCCTTTGGCGGACCGTCGGGCGTAGGCAAGTCATCGACGATTAATGCTATCGACAGCACGGTGGCCCTGCGTACAGGCGCTGTGAGCGAAAAGATTGGCCGTGGCAGGCACACGACACGCTATGCGCAGCTGCTGCCCTTTGACGAAGGCTATATTGCCGACACGCCAGGCTTTGGCAACCTGCTGCTGGAGGGCCTGGATGCCGACATGGTGCTGGCGTCCTTTCGCGAATTTGCTGCCCACGAGCAGGGCTGCCGCTTCTGCCCCTGCACCCATACGCACGAGCCTGTGTGCGGCGTGAAGGAGGCAGTACAGACAGGCGCAATCGCTGCCAGCCGCTACGAATCATATTTAGCGATGCTTGAAGAGGTAAAGCTTTTGCAAGAGAAAGAGGGAAGAAAATGATGATTAAGGTAGCTCCGTCTATTTTGTCTGCTGATTTTGCCTATCTGGCAGACGAAATCAAAAAAATTGAGGCCGCAGGTGCTGACTGGGTGCATATTGACGTTATGGACGGTCAGTTCGTGCCGAATCTGACCTTTGGCGCACCTGTGGTGAAAAAAATTCGCAAGGTGACCAAGCTCTTTTTTGACTGCCATCTGATGGTCGAAAATCCTGAAAAATATATTGCTGACTTTAAGGCCGCAGGTGCGGACCAAATCGTGGTGCATGTGGAAACCACCAAGCATCTGCACCGCTGCATCCAGCAGATTAAGGCCGAGGGCATGAAGGCCGGTGTGGCACTGAACCCGGCGACCAGCCTGAGCACGGTGGAGGAAATTTTACCCTATGTGGACATGGTGCTTTTGATGACAGTCAACCCCGGCTTTGGCGGGCAGAGCTTTATCGAAAGCATGGTGCCGAAGGTGGCGCGTCTGCATGAAATGCTGGTCAGCCGCGGGCTGGAGGTGGACATACAGGTTGACGGCGGTATTAATGACAAAACTGCCAAGCTGGTGCGCGCGGCGGGCGCGAGCGTACTGGTGGCAGGCTCTTATGTCTATGGCGCGGCTGATACGGCCAAGGCCATCGCCTCGCTTAAGGAATAGACAGGAAAAATTTTATAAGGTGTATGTAAAACGAGCTCCCCAAGAAGCCGGTCAGGCTTTAGCGACGGAGCTCGTTTTTATTGGCGGCGAAGTGAAGCCTGCTGCTTAACAGCACAAAAACGAAGCCTGCGTTTACAAGCAATATCGTTACGATCCATGAAAGCGGAAACGTATAATACAGCATGCTAAGCGTCGGTGCTTTTTGAAAGACAGTAAAAATCCAAAGCACCCTAAATATGCAGGTGCCAATCATCGTTGCGACAGCGGGATAAAGTGAATACCCTCTGCCGCGCAGGCAGCCTGCCGGGATTTCGTAGAGGTTGCACAGCGGTTCAAAAGAAAGGATGCATAGAATACGTAACACTGCATTGTCAATTACTGCAGCATCTGAAGTAAACAATCCTGTAAAGAAGCCTCTGCTAAAGACGATGCCAAAGATCAGGGCCGAGCTGCAAATTGTTGATAGTATAAGGCTCACACTTAA
>CAVKMV010000011.1:2924-38444 GCA_963657675.1 Ruminococcus intestinalis | reverse complement strand
GTTTATTATGCATTTTATCCATATCCAATTTCCTCCCATTTGTCCTGTAGCTACTTTATCTATGCTTTAATTTCTATTTTCCGATTGCGGTGTTTTTCATTTTTCATCTTCCATTTTCCAGCACCAATCAACATCCTCATCATCGATTCCTATTCTTAGCATATTTGTCCAACATCCTGTAAACATATTTAACTCCTGAGGAGCTGGATCTCCATTTTTTGCAAATGGTGAAACGATACGAATAGCTGGCCTTACATACATTACAAAACCATTTGCACATCCTTGCATATCAATAGTACCATCACTTAGACACAGAGCAATATCATCTGACCTAAGTCCTGAATTTCTTATCCACCACTCGCATTCTTCATGTTCTAGATAAGGATATATAAATCTATACTTGGTTAATGCAAAATCCGTAGGAATACATCCCCTAAGGTCCTTAGGCATGAATTCCCTTAACTCATTAGCACTAAGCAAGAAAACTTTATCTTTAGCAATTGTTGATTTTCCCCAATGCCCAATATTATTATCATAGTACTGAGATACTAACGTCTGAACAATGTTACCTCTTTCTTCCATGCTAAAAGCCTGCAAATAAAAATCCCTATTCAGCCATTCCCGTATTGCGCTATTTTGCCACAACACACATGAGCCAAAATCATAATGGAACGAATGACAGTCAATCGCATACTTAGAAATAAGTAATAACTTGCCATTCCCTTCAGAAAGGATATACCATTCTATTGGCATGACTTTATTATCTATTTGTGGATACTGACCATATTCTATAACCTTCATAAACACCAAAACCTTACTATTCGTTAAAGCTATCAATTTTGAACAATTTACGACCAAAACAAATCCGTAGTCTTTACTGGTATATTCTCCTACAAAAAAACCTATGATATCATCTGACATACATTTAAACACGATACGCATCGATTAATGTAATCATACCTTATTATACACCATTTCTGCAGCCTGCTGCACCTACCTGCCGCATTTTCCTATCTAAAAACCGCTGCCAGCCCCGGAGGCCAGCAGCGGTTTAATTTGGCAGTTTTATATTCTCCTGCCCCTGCACAGCTTAGGCAGGTCATAACCACGCGAAGCAATAAAATCACGTGTCACGCCGGTGATAACCAAAGACACCCTGCGCAGATCCTGCGGAGTCCTGCAACCCAAGAGCAGCAGGTATTTTTGCAGCTCCTGCGCCAGGCTCTGCAAATAGCTGGTGGCGGCGTCCACTCCCTGCTCCAGCACCAGGCGTAACACCGGGGCGGTTATCCCCACCGCGTCCGCCCCCAGGGCGAAGGCACGCGCCACATCGCCAGCCGTGCGGATGCCACCGCTTGCCAAAAGCAGTGCCTCACGTGGCAGCACCTGCTGTGCGTCCACAAGGCTCCAGCAGGTGGGAACGCCCCAAGCAGCAAACTCATCCGGCAGCTCCAGCCCCTGTCTGCGTGCTTCTATAGCAGGAAAGTTAGTCCCCCCTGCCCCCGCACAGTCAAAGGACGTAAAGCCCTGCTCCACCAAAAGCGCGTACTGCTCTGCCGCGATGCCGCAGCCTGTTTCCTTGATAATGACAGGCACGCTCAGCGCCTGCCTTATCTGCACGCAATTTTGCAAAAGTCCGCAGTAATCCTTGTCACCCTCGGCCATCCACAGCTCCTGCGCCGCGTTCAGATGCAGCTCGAGCGCATCGGCGTGCAGCATATCCACGGCAGCCTGCGCCTGCGCAGGCGTAGCCAATGCGCTCATATTGGCAAAAACCAGCCCCTGCGGATTTTCACGCCGCACAACCTCGTAGCTGCCAAGACCGCTGCCGGCACGCACGGCACCAAACTGCGAGCCCACTGCCATTCCCACACCGGCTGCGGCAGCCACCTGCGCCAGCCTTTTGTTGATCTCCGTAACCGCATCCGTGCTGCCTGTAACAGCATCAATAAAAAAGGGCAAACGCAACCGTTTGCCCCAAAGGTTTACCGATAAATCAACGTCTGCCGGATTAAGCTCCGGCAGACAGTTGTGCAGAAACCGCAGATCAGCAAGGTGCGTGCGCGCCGGGCCATCGCCCAGCTCCAGGGCATACTGAATATGTTCTAGCTTACGCTTTGCACGTTGCATATCCTATCTCCAATTATTTTTCCAGGTTTTCCAGCTGTGCAGACAGGTTTTGGCTCAGATGAGATCTCTTGTTGCCAATGTAGGAACGGTATTCGTTCTTTTCAGCATCACGTTTAACCTTAGAGATGCTCAGGCCAATCTTTCTGCTATCCAGATCCATCTTAATGATTTCAGCCTTAACAACCTGGCCGATTTCCAGAACGTCCTCAGGCTTGTTGATGCGCTCTTGGGCGATCTCGGAGATGTGTACCAGGCCTTCAACCTTATCGCTGAGCTTTACAATAGCACCGAATGCCAGGAAGCGTACAACCTCTACGTCCAGAATGTCGCCAACATGGAATTTAGAAGCCTCTACCTTCCAGGGATCCTCCTGGGTAGCCTTAATGCTCAGGGCAACACGTCTGTTTTCGCGGTCAATGCTCTTAACCAGAACAGTTACCTCGTCGCCCTCCTTAGCAACGTCAGCAGCCTTTACGCTGCGATCCCAGGACAGCTCGGTGTTGTGAACCAGGCCAACCAAGCCTTCGCCAACTTCAACGAACAGGCCGAATTCAGCAACCTTAACAACCTTGCCGGGCAGAACCTGACCCTCTTCAACAGAGTTGTAAGCAGCCTCTTCAGCAGCAGCGCGTGCTTCCTTAGCAGCAGCAATGCGTGCTTCCCTTGCTTCCTTGTTAGCCTTGCGTTTTGCATCCAGCTCAGCGCGCAGCAGGTCGCGGCGGGAAACGACGATGCGTTTTTTCTCCAGGTCAACCTCGATGATTTCTGCTTCCAGCTCCTTGCCAACATAGTCGGAGAAATCCTCTACGCGGCGCAGCTCTACATGGGAAGCAGGCATGAAGCCTTCAACACCCTCAACGGCAACAGCCAGGCCGACGATGTTTTTAGCTTTGTTTTTGATGATGCGCAGTACCTTAACGGTAGCAGGACGCTTTTCACCTTCAGGCAGCTCGGCAACAGTCTTCCAGGCAGCGTCACGCTCTGCTTTGATTTTGGACAGACGTACAAAATCGCTCTTGGTGGTGCCGGGAACAACCTTAGCCTCTACCTCGTCGCCAACCTTAATGGTAGCCTGCAGCTCTTCGGCAGATTGGGTCTGGGACCATTCGGAATACGGAATAACGCCATCATGTCTATATCCAAAAGATACATATACGCCGTCTTTATCCAATTGAATAACAGTACCGTTAACAATCTTGCCGGGATATACCTCTACCTCCATACTTTCGTTGAGCATACTTTCAAAATCCATGTTTTCCATTACTAAAATAGCCTCCTTAATTAAACGGTCCGGAGTCGATGCTCCTGCCGTGATTCCTATTTTATTGCAACCTGCAAACATACCGCTTGCGAGCTCGCCGGCAGTTTCTATGTGATATACCTTGGGACAGTGCTTGTGCACAAGCTCAAAGAGATGACGCGTATTGGCACTGTTACGTCCACCGATAACGATGACCGCATCCGACTCGTCAGCCAGCTCTGCCGCTGCCTGCTGTCTTTGCGATGTCGCCAGACAGATGGTGCGCTCCACACGGTATTCTCCCGGGCGCTGCTCTTGCATTGCCTGCAATATATCATTAAACTTCTGCAGCTCAAAGGTCGTCTGGATGATTACTCCATAACGCTCCTTTTTCGGTACATTAGAGATATCCTTTATACATTCGACACAGATAGCGTTTTTTCCTGCATGTTTTAAAATACTTTTTACCTCAGGATGATTTTTTTCTCCCACAATCACAGGAAAATATCCATCTGCGGCTGCCTCTGCAGCTTTTTTCTGCGCCAGGCGCACATTGGGGCAGGTTGCGTCCACAATCTGCAGCCCGCGCTCCTTGGCCTCTGCATACACCTCAGGCCCTACACCGTGCGAACGGAAGATGACCGTTTCACCAGCCTTGAACTCCTCCAGGCTGTCCTTGCAGTCAATGCCGTTGCGCGCTAGGTCGGCAATCAGCTGGGGGTTATGGATGAGCGGTCCCAGGGTAGCCCCCTGCACATGGTCAGCTGCCGCCTGCTGCGCCAGCGCCACCGCCCGCTTCACACCATAGCAGAAGCCACAGTATTTTGCTACCTTAATCTCCATTACTGCTCCTCACCTGCCTGCAAAGCAGCAATATGCTGCATCATATCGTCCGTCAGCTGCAGCAGCAGCTCCTTGCTGACGATTGCATCCTGTGGAAACGGTATAGGCTTGCCAAAGCGCACCGTCACCTTGGGCCAGATGCGCCCATGACGCTTGTAGTCTGTGCCAATGATGCAGGCCGGGACGATCGTCGCCTTGGCCTTGCTCGCCATCATCAGCGCTCCGGGCTGTGCCTTGCCCAGCTTGCCTGTTTTGCTGCGTGTGCCCTCGGGGAAGATGGCCAGAACCTGGCCGCTCTCCAAAATCTCGATACCATGCTTAATAGCTGCACGGTCAGCACCGCCGCGGCGCACAGGGAATGCGCCCAAAATTTTATAGATAGTGCCCAAAACAGGCACGAATAATTCCTCTTTAGCCATAAAATGCACCTTGCGGGTGGCGGCTGTACCCAAAACAGGCGGGTCCAGCAGGCTTAAATGGTTGCACGCAATCACCAGCGGCCCGTCCTTAGGAATGTTTTCCGTACCCTCCACCCTCAGGCGCAGGCCTACGGCAAACATCAGCTTAAAGATTGTTTTTACTATAGTATAAATCATTGCGCGCGCTCCTGCACCAGCTGCAAAATTTTTTCGGTAACCTGGCTGATGTCCATATCAGAGGTGTCCAAAAGGATGGCGTCCTCCGCCTGGCGCAACGGTCCGATAGCACGCTCGCTGTCAGCCTTATCACGGGCGGCAATATCAGCCGCCAGCTGCGCCAGCTCCACCTGCTGACCCTTTTGCTGCATTTCCTTATAGCGGCGGCGCGCCCTTTCTTCTACCGAAGCGGTAAGGAAGATCTTGAGCTGCGCGTCAGGGAAGACAACTGTACCTATATCACGGCCGTCCATCAGGACACCGCCCACAGTACCCATACGGCGCTGCTGCTCCACCATTGCCTCACGCACGGCACCAATAGCGGCCACACGGGACACGATAGCAGTAACCTCAGGTGTGCGGATAGCCTCTGTCACCTCGGTGCCATCCACAAAAACGCGGTTAAGCTTAGCCTCCGGCTTAAAGTCGATAACCATCGTACAGGCAAGCTTACTGATAAAAGCCTCGTCAAAGGCAGCTCCTGTCTGCAAAAACCTCCAGGCAACGCTGCGGTACATAGCACCAGTGTCAATATAGGCATAACCCAGCTTTTCGGCTGCCAGCTTGGCAATAGTGCTCTTGCCTGCGCCTGCGGGACCGTCAATAGCCACAACAATTTTTTTCATTATCCATAACCACACTTTATATAGAAATTTTAGTAAAAGGCTCTATTACAGGGACTGTGCGTCACTCGCCGCCATACCGGCCGCGTATCCCGAGGAAAAAGCAGCCTGCAGATTGAAGCCACCTGTATAACCATCCACGTCCATAACCTCACCGGCAAAATACAGACCCCTGATGCGCTTAGACGCCATGGTTTTGGGGTCAATCTCCTTTACGCTCACGCCGCCAGCCGTAACGATTGCTTCCGCAATCGGCCTGGTTGCCGTGACGGGTACGACAAAATGCTTGAGCGTCTGCAGCAGCCTTTGGCGTTCCTCACGCGAAACCTGGTTGATGAACTTATCAATATCAAGGTAGGCCATATCGCAGACCACGGGAATAAGACGCTGCAGCAGCAAATCCTTCAGTCCGTTCGCCAGCTGCTTACGGCTGTATTGGGCAAAGTCACGTTGGATGCGCGCATCAAGCTTTTCCGCGCTCAGCGCTGGCTTCAGGTCGATCTCCAGATCTACCTCTTTGCCCTCTGCCAGCGCCTCTGCCGCCAGGTTGCTCAAGGACAGGATAATCGGTCCCGACACACCAAAATGCGTAAAGAGCATCTCGCCAAACTCGCTGCCAATTTTTTTGCCGTCTGCCAAAAGCGTTGCCTGCACATTGCGCAGAGACAAGCCCTGCAGGTCATCCACATAGGGATAATCGCTCACTAGCGGTACCAGCGAAGGCTTGAGCGGCACGATGCTGTGCCCTGCTTTAGCAGCCAGCCTAGCACCACCGCCATCACTGCCAGTGCCGGGGTACGAAGCCCCACCGGCAGCCAGAATAACGCTGTCAGCAGTATAAACGCCATTCACCGTGCGCACTCCGGTAGCAACGCCGTCCTTAACCATGACATCAATAACCTTGGTATCAGTCAGCAGCCTGCCGCCGGCCATTGTAAAAATTTTCACCAGCGTGTCTACTACGTCCTTGGCCTTGTCGCTCACCGGAAAAACACGTCCGCCGCGCTCCACCTTTGTTGGCAGGCCATTGCTCTCTAACAGGAATACTATATCATTATTAGTGAACCTGTGTAAAGCACTATTTAGAAATCTTCCGTTCCCCGGCAGATTTTTTATGAATTCGGGGAGGTCGCAGGCATTAGTGATATTGCAGCGGCCCTTGCCCGTAATCAGCATCTTTTTGCCTGGCTGACGCATCTTTTCGTAAATCGTCACCCTGGCCCCATTTTGCGCTGCGGCAATGCCTGCCAAAAGGCCTGCTGCCCCCGCACCGATGATTGCAACCTGCGTCATAGCTTCGCCGCCTTTTTCAGCTGCGCCAGCTCTATCTCGCTCAAGGGACGGAACTTGCCTCGTCCCAGGTTCTGCAGCTGGATAGGACCCAGCTTAATGCGCTTCAAATCGCGAACGGGGAAGCCAATCGCGTCGCACATACGGCGGATCTGGCGGTTGCGTCCCTCATGGATGGTGATATCAAAAAGCGTAAAGCCACGTTCATGGTCATAATCACGCAAATTTACTATTGCAGGTGCCGTCATGCCATCCTCCAGCTTCACACCCAGGCGCAGGCAGTCCAGCTTTTCCTGCGGCACAATGCCCGGCACCTTCACCAGATAGGTTTTGTTGACCTCATGGCTGGGGTGCATCAAAGCCTGGGCCAGCGCGCCGTCATTCGTTAGCAGCAAAAGCCCCTCGGTGTTGTAATCCAGGCGTCCCACCGGGAATACTCGCTCCGGCAGGTTCTGCACAAAGTCGGCAATGCTGCGGCGGTTTTGCGGATCCGACATCGTCGTCACCACTCCGCGCGGCTTGTAAAACAAATAATATGCCTTCGCTTCGGCAGCAATGGGGTTGCCGTCCACGCTAATACGCACCCTGGCGGCGTCAAACTTGCTGCCCAGTTCGGTGACCACCTTACCGTTGACGCGGACACGACCCGCCGTTATGATTTTTTCGGCTTCGCGGCGGGAGGCGACTCCTGCAGCAGCTAAAATTTTTTGTAAACGTTCTTCCATATAATCTATTAGTCCTTCACATCTGTATTATTTTCTGTATTATCCTGCTTGGCATCTTCATCCTCAGTCCCTACCTCTACCAACGGCAGGTCGGCAAGCGAGACAAGCCCGAACACCGACAAAAACTTTTCGGTGGTGGCATATAAAATGGGGTTGCCCAACGCCTTTTTGCGTCCGGCCTCTGCCACCAGCCCCAGGTCCAGCAGCGTGTTCAAAACGCCGTCCACCTTTACGCCGCGGATAGCCTCCATCTCGGCACGCGTCACAGGCTGCTTAAAGGCTACTATAGCCAAGGTTTCCATGGCTGCATTGGTCAGCTTTATCTCCTTGCGGCGCGCAAGTCCCAAAAGCAGGCTGTAATGCACAGGCTTAGTCACCAGCTGAAAGCTGCCTGCGGTCTCCCGCAGCATCAAGCCCCTGGCTTCGGTCTCATAGCTGTCACGCAGCGTTGTCAAAAGCTCCCACACCTGCGGCTTTTCCAGCTGCATCACTGTCGCCAGCTCTGCCACCGATATGGGCTCGCCTGCAGCAAAAAGCACTGCCTCCAATGCTCCCACAAGCCTATCCTGATACATGTGCTTCTTCCCCCTGCTTAGCAAAAATATAAATAGGAGCAAACCGCTGCGCCTGGCTGATAGTGACCATACCCAGCTTCAAAAGCTCCAATACTCCCAAAAAGGCAGCCACCTTTTCGCCCACCTGTCCGGAGGCAAAAACATCGCTCAGCAAAAATCCCTGCGGTCTTTGCTGCAGCCTTTGCAAGATATCGGCCATTTTTTCCTGCACGCTAAAGGCCTGCGGTTCAATAAACGCCTCCTGCCTGCCAACAGGGGCAGCCATACCTGCTAGCGCCTGCAGCAAATCCTGCACCTTGCAGGGCGCGATAGTGCGCTCCAAAAAGTTAGCAAACATCGGCTGGCGCTGCCAATAGCGGTCGGCCTGTTGCTTCATGTCGGCGAGCATTTTGGCTGCTCGCTTAATGCAGCGGTATTCCACCAGCATCTCCACCAGCTGCTGACGCGGGTCGGCCTCCTCCTCGTCTGCGGCGGCAGCCTGCTTGGGCAGCAGCATACGCGACTTAATCTGCAAGAGCGTCGCCGCCATCACCAAAAACTCGCTGGCAATTTCCATATCAAACTCGCTCATGCTGCGCAGATATCGGATATACTGCTCAGTTACAGCGACAATAGGTATATCGTATATATCCACCTTCTCGCGCTCAATGAGATGCAAAAGCAAATCCAGCGGTCCCTCGAAGGCAGTAAGCTTTAAAGATAAATTATTGGCCGTCATCGCTTAAAACACAAGCCCCAGCAGACTGCGCACCAAGAGCAGATAGCCATTGGACAGCGGCGTGATGATGATACCGGTAATGCCGGTAAAAACCAGCGCGATCAAAATGTAAAAGCCGTATTGACCCACCACGTTATCAAATTTCCAGGCAGCGGCAGGCGGTAGCAGCTCGCTCACAATCTTGGAGCCGTCCAGTGGCGGCACAGGGATGAGGTTAAAAAAGGCGAACCACACGTTATACAGCTGCATCCATAGCAAAAAGCGGTAAATGCCGTCGCTGAGCATGCCGAGACGGTTCATAAGTGCCATCAGAAACGCAGCGATGAAGCATAAAAATAAATTGGCGGCAGGTCCTGCAAACGACACCTTCAGCACTCCCTCCTTGCGGTTGCGGAAATAGCTGGTGTTAATCGGCACAGGCTTGGCCCAGCCAAAGCCTGCCACCACCAGCAAAATCGCACCCAGGGGATCCAGATGCGCCAGGGGGTTAAACGTCAGGCGTCCCATATAACGGGCGGTGGGGTCACCCAGGCTGTCCGCGCATTGCGCATGCGCGTATTCATGTATAGTAATCGCAAACAGCAACGCCGGAATGCGATAAATCATCGTACTAAGATCAAGCATATAGGCCTCCTGAAAGTTTCTCAATAGATTTATTATACAACATCTGCTATTGCTGCGTCAAAAAGAAAACGGAACCATCAGGACAATTTATGTGACAGTTCCGTAAAATATTTTATTTACCTGTAAATTGCGGCGCGCGCTTTTCGTAAAAAGCGGCAATACCCTCCTTGCAGTCATCCGTACCCATGAGCAGGGACTGCGTTGTTTCTTCTATCGCCAGCACCTCGTCCAACGTCAGAGCCGTGTTGTTCAGATATTTTTTGGTGAGGCCGATGGCGAGCGGAGCACTTGCCGCCAGGCGGGCAGCCATCGCATAAACCTTATCGTGCAGCTCACCGTCCTCATACACATGGTTCAGCATACCCAATTCCTTGGCTGTGCATGCATCTATCAAATCTCCCGTAAACATCAGCTCCTTGGCCTTGTGTACGCCTATAGCCTTGGGCAAAAAGTACAGACCGCCACAGTCAGGAATAAGGCCAACCTTGGCAAAGCTTTCACCAAAGCGCGCCTTAGCAGAAGCATATACCAAATCGCAGGCCAGCATCAAATTTACACCGGCACCGGCAGTAACGCCGTTCACATAGGCGATAACAGGCTTCTCGATTGTGGTTATGCGTTTGGCGACGGCGCCGACCTTAGCAATAAAATCTTTTTTGGCAGCCACGCCCTCCAGACCGTTCAAAAAGCTCAAATCACCACCGGCGCAAAAGGCCTTGCCGTTACCAGTTAGCACGATGGCGCGCACCGCTGCATCCTCCTCCGCAGCAGTCAGAGCAGCATGCAGACCGTCGATAAGCGCGTCGTTCATCGAATTCAGGCTCTTGGGACGGTTGAGCATAATGGTGGCGATGCCAGCTTCTACAGCATATAATACAGCTTCTTCCATATGGGACACTCCTTTACAAATGTATTTTGTTTCATTAAGGATATTATAGCACATTTAGGAATTTTCTGCATCAAAGTCTGTCCTGCCTGCTAAAATATCCTGGATAGAGTGGCTAGCAAACGCTCAATTTTTTACACACATCTTTTTTACAAAAGCATATTGACAAACGCACATTAAGCGAGTATAATAATCTTCGTTGGTTGACATGCCAACCTTAATTCCCCGATAGTTCAGCCGGTAGAACACCTGACTGTTAATCAGGGCGTCGTAGGTTCGAGTCCTACTCGGGGAGCCAGAAATTTACCTCAGTTACAGCAATGTGACTGAGGTTTTTTTGTTTTGTAAAAAAGCTGCACAAAGCAGCCTCCCCACGCACCAAAGCGCAAGGAAAGAAATAAAAACGAAAATGTTAAGGCCTAAGCGTTCTGACTGCTAGATAATTTTTCCATTGCAGTGGTCAATCTCGTGCTGGATGATCTGCGCCGTGAAGCCGCTAAACTCCTGCTTATGCTGCTTCAGCTGCAGGTCCTGGTAGCGCACGGTGATTTTTTGGTAACGCACCGCAAGACGCTCTCCCTCCAGCGACAGGCAGCCCTCCTGCGCTGCATACTTGCCTGACTGCCTGATGATTTCGGGGTTGAGCATAGCAAAACACTCCCCCTCCACGTTCACAGCGATGATATTTTTGTGCACGCCAATCATATTAGCCGCCATGCCCACACAGCGATGCGCATTCGCTGCCAATGTGTCCAGCAAATCACGTGCCACAGCCAAATCCGCAAAGGTGGCAGGCTGCGATTTTTGCGCTAAAAAGGCTTCATCTCTCATAATCGGTCTTTCCATAATCTTTCCACTTCCTTCACGGCTTTGCGGTTACAGTGTAAACATCCGCATATTCATGCGAATATTATAAGCTTTACCTGAGTCGCACGTCAAGCAAAAAGGACTGCCGCCATGCTGATAAACGGCATCAGCACAGGTCCGCCCACAAGCATCAGTAAACCTGCGCCGCCGGCGGTGATAGCTCCGGCCTTGATGGTGGAATTAGAAACATCCACTGCTGTAATGTCTATTGCATACCCGCCTCCGCCAACTTTGCCACCTAAATTAGCGCTCAAAGCCACCTTTTGGTTAAAGCGATACGATATTCCCCGTGCTACCTCCTTTTCTACAGCACGCAGCAAAACGTCAATGTTGGGAGCATAGCTCATCAGCCAGTTTTCCATTTCACGTCCCACAGCCTTAGAAACACGCTGCTCTACATACTCCTTAAAATCGAGACCCTTATAGAACTGCACATCCTCAACGATGCGGTCCTCCAGGCGCTTGTAAAAATAGCGCAGGGATTTATCTGCCATCGCCACAAGAGTTTTCTCTTCCTCCTGCACGAAGTCAGCAATTTTCTGCTTGTTTTGCACCTGCTCTGCCAGCATATCCTGCAGGCCTGCCTGTGCCTCACGCAGCTTGTCAATATCCGCAGCCTTCAGCGCCCGTTTGCTTTCTAATTCGCTGTTAATCCCCAAAAGCACCGTTTGCAATCTCGCCTTGTAGCGCGCAAGCTTCTCCTCCTCCACACGCCCGCCGCTGATGGTGTTTTCAAGTGCAGTCTTTACCTCATTAATACCGGAAGCCTGGATATAAGCATCGTTATTATCGAGCATGCCATTTAACGCCATTTTTGCAGACAATTTGGGTCACCTACTCCAATGTTGAAGCCGGCATAGGCTTTGCTGATATCATTATCAAAACCGCAAACCCTGATACAGGAATTATCATTGAAATAAAGCATGCTGAAAGCTACAACGCGATGCCCAAGGCCTGCGAAAACGCGCTTACACAAATCAAGGATAAGGAATACGCCCAATATCTGCTAAATGACGACCGCCATGAGATTATAGCTTATGGCATAGCCTTCCACAAGAAGAAATGCCGGATGCTTGCCCAAAAGCTTTCCATTAAACCATAACCATTAATTTCTAAAAAGCTATCCAAGAAACATTAAAACGCTACTGCAACCTAAAGGTCCGCAGTAGCGTTTTACTTTAACCATAATTCTTTTGAAGTTATCAAAGGCTGCCCGTGTCAAGCAAAGGTTCAGCTTCTTTTGAACAGCTTGCCAAAAACTGGCGAAAGCAGCGAAAGCACTGCCACCACCAAAAAGAACAGACACAAGGGACGTTCAAAGAAAATGCCAAAGCTGCCGTCACTCATGATAAGCGAGCCGACGAAATTTTGCTCGGCCATGCTGCCCAAAATAATGCCAATGATAATGGCGGACATAGAAAAGCCCAATTTATTGAGGAAGTAACCAATAAAGCCGCTTGCCACCATCAGATAAACGTCGTTGATAGAATTATTGTAGGAATAGGTGCCGACGAAGGTCATCATCACAATAATCGGCAGCAGAATGTGGATAGGCACGTTCACGACCTTCATAAACAGCCTGATGAGCGAAAAGCCCATGATGCCCATGATGATGTTGGCCAAAAGCAGGCCGATGAAGATGGCATATACATCAGGAGCCTTTTCTACAAACAGCAGCGGCCCGGGCTGCAGCCCCTGCACCATCAGCGCGCCCATCATAATAGCAGTGGCGCCGTCACCCGGTATACCCAGCGTGAGCACGGGAATGAAAGCACCGCCGGACACAGCGTTATTACCTGCCTCGGAGGCCACAATGCCCTCTGGCTCGCCGTTACCAAAGTTCTTGCCATGCCTGGACCAGCGCTTGGCCTGGTCATATGATACAAACGAGGCAATGTCGCCGCCCGTACCGGGTACGCAGCCAATGAAAGTGCCAATGCAGGAGGAACGCAGCAGGGTAGCAAAAACGCGCTTCATATCATCCATGCTTGGCAGCAGGCGGTCGAGCTGCATATGCTGCTCCTTGCGCTCGTTATGATAATATTCCTCAATGCTGCCCAAAACCTGGGCGAAGGCGAAAACGCCAATCAGCACAGGAATAAAGGATACGCCGCCCATGAGATAGGTGGTGTCCAGTGTAAAGCGGATGGTGCCGCTCATATCGTCAATGCCCACAGTAGCCAAAAACAAGCCGATGAGGCCACCCATGATGCCCTTGATGACGCTGCCGCTGGACACACTGGTGATAATGCTGAGGCCGAATATCGCTAAAGCAAAATATTCCGGCTTGCTAAACTGCAACGCCACCTTTGCCAGCTGTGGTGCCAGCAAAATAAGGCAGATGGTGCTGAAAATGCCGCCAAAGGTGCTGGCCATAGTGGACAGACCCAGCGCACGGCCAGGCTGCCCCATTTTTGTAGCCATAGGATAGCCGTCAAGCGTAGTCGCCACCGATGCGGGCGTACCCGGAGTTTTGAGCAGAATTGCCGAAATACTGCCGCCATAAATCGCACCGCAATAAATGCCCAAAAGCATCAAAATGCCACCAATCCCATGAAAGGTAAACGCCAGCGGAAACAGTAGCGCCAGACCCATATTAACGCTCAGGCCCGGCATGCAGCCAAAGGCAATGCCCACCAGCACGCCAAAGAGCAGCCCCAAAAGATTCAGGGGTACGAATATCATGTTTAACGCGCTCATTATATCAACCATTACTTCGTCCCCCTACTCCAAAAATATTGACTGCGGCATTTTAGTGTGCAGCAGCACGCCAAACACTACGTAGATAAAAACCAGCGTCAGCACCGTCGTAATGGCGATGACCTTGCTATTGCGGTAATCCATCAGACGCATAATCGCCACAATTAGCACCGCCGAGGCCACGTAAAAGCCCAGCAGGCTGATAAGCACGCAAAAGGCCACAACCAATTCCATCATCAGATAAACGCGCTTATTACCGTTACCTGTAAGCATAACCTGCTCCGCTGCCAAAGCCGTTTTGTTGATAAAGGTATAAACCAGCAAAAAGACTGCCACAGCGCACAGCACTGCCCCCAGCGAAAACGGCCAGAAGCCCGGCCCGGGACCGTTTTCAGTAAACTCCAGCGGAAACGCCGCCGCAGCCTGCATAATCAGGCCGCCGATAACAGCGCCCACAACACCAACTATATAATTGCATACTGCCATATTATTCATCAGCATCAATCCTTATAATAGTAATAGTAAAAATTAGATAGAACCAACCTAAATATCCGTAGATAGAAACTTTATCGCCAAAATCAGGCTAACTATAAATCACATCCACCTTCACAGGACGGGCCAGAATGGTGTCAGATGCGTAGGGAAAGCGACGACGGCGTACTACAAGTACGTCGAGGAGCTTTCCCATAGCAGATGACCCGTTATGGACCGTCCCTAGCGGGAACCAACTCTCCTAGCGGCCGCCATAATCGCCAGCCTACCATGCTCAAAGGTCAGCCCTCCCTGGAAGAACACATTAAACGGCTCACGGCAGGGACCATCCGCACTCAGCTCGATGGACGCACCCTGCACAAAGGTGCCTGCTGCCATGATAATGTCATCCTGATAGCCCGGCAGCGGACTCGGCACAGGCTCCACATGCGCATCTACAGGCGAATTGCTTTGGATAGCTACGCAGAAATCACACAAACGCTGTCTGCTTTCGAGCGTAATCGCCTGGATGATATCGCTGCGGTGCTCCTCCGGCAGCGGCTTGACAGCATACCCCAGTCCCTTAAAGACAGCTGCTGCGAAAATCGCCGTCTTGACAGCCTGCACCACGATATGCGGCGCCAAAAACAGTCCCTGATAAAATTCACGCGCCGTGTCACCCAGTGTCGCGCCCATTTCGCCGCCCAGGCCGGGGGCAGTAAGGCGGTAGGAAGCGTTTTCTACCAGGTCCGCACGGCCGACGATGTAACCGCCCGTAGGAGCAAGGCCGCCGCCCAGGTTCTTAATCAGCGAGCCTGCCATCAGATCGGCACCCACCTCGGTAGGCTCCTGCTTTTCGATAAATTCACCGTAGCAGTTGTCCACAAAGCAGATAACGTTTGGATTGGCCTCCTTTGCAGCCTTACAAATGCGGCCGATTTCAGCGACGTCGATGGTTTTGCGCACACTGCTGTAGCCGCAGGAGCGTTGGATGTGTACCATAGTGGTTTTGCTGGTGACGGCCTGCTTGAGCGCCTCCAAATCCACATGGTCGCCCGTCATGGGCAGCTCCTTATAGCTTACGCCCAAATCCACCAGCGAGCCGGGAGCTTTCACAGGATAGCCGATGATGGTCTGCATAGTGTCGTAGGGTGCGCCCGTCACAGCCACCAGCTCGTCACCAGCGCGCAGGTTGCCCAAAAGCGCCACTGCCAACGCGTGTGTACCGCTGACAAATTGCGAGCGCACCAGCGCTGCCTCCGTATGAAACAGCTCTGCGTAAATCACATCCAGCTTATCACGGCCCACGTCACTGTAGCCATAGCCGGTAGTAGGCTTTAAGTAATAATCCGAAACCATGTTATTGCGAAAGGCGCTAATCACCTTTTGCGTATTAAACAGCGCGGCCTCCTCCAATGCAGGGGTATGCTTAGCCACCTCGGCCAGCGCCTGCTGCTCCAATGCGTCAAAATCTATAGACAAATTTTTCACCTTAATTTCTTATATATTTTTCAAACTGCTGCACCTGCTCCGCCTCCAGGCGCACCACAAGCAGCGTGCCCTCGGCCAGGTATTCCTGCTGCAGCACCGTACCTGCCCCATGCAGCTGCGAAACGGCCGCAGAATCGCTATACGGCACCAAAAAGCTGGCCTCCACCGTCTTCAGCTTCAGGTTTTCGGCAATCAGTGCCAGCAAAGCCTCCAGGTTCAATCCGGCCTTGGCCGAAATGCAGATGCTGTTTTCCTCCTGCGCCAGACGGTCGGGCAGCGCCGAATCAGGCGGCAGCTTATCAATCTTATTATAAACCGTGATGATGGTCTTATCCTTCGCGCCCAGCTCATCCAGAACCCTGTAGACAGCGTCTGCCTGCTCCTTGTACAGCTCGTGGCTCACGTCAATGACGTGCAGCAGCACGTCCGCCTCCACCACCTCTTCGAGCGTGGACTGAAAGGCCGCCACCAGCTGATGTGGCAGGCGTTGGATGAAGCCAACCGTGTCCGTCAGGATGGCCTGCTGCTTATTGGGCAGGTCCAGCTGACGCGTGGTTGGGTCCAGCGTCGCAAACAGCTGGTCCCTAGCATATATATCCGAATGCGTCAGCGTATTAAGCAGAGTGGATTTACCGGCGTTGGTGTAGCCAACTAGGCTGACGGTAGGCACGCTGGCCTTGGCACGGCTTGCACGGTGCAGGCTGCGCACGCTCCTGACCTTGCCAATGCATTCCTTGATATAGGCAATGCGGTCACGGATGCGGCGGCGGTCCACCTCCAGCTTGGTTTCACCCGGGCCGCGGGTGCCGATGCCACCGCCAAGGCGTGACAGCGATAAGCCCTTGCCCATGATGCGCGGCAGCGTATATTGCAGCTGCGCCAGCTCCACCTGCAGCTTGCCCTCGTTGGTGTGGGCACGCTGCGCAAAAATATCCAGAATGAGTGCCGTGCGGTCCAGCACACGCACCCCCATCGCCTGCTCTATGTTGCGCTGCTGCGCCGGCGACAGCTCATCGTCAAAAATACACAGGTCAATATTTTCCTGCTGCACGAACAGCGCCAGCTCCTGCACCTTACCCCGTCCGATGAAGAACGCCGGGTCAGGCTTAGGACGCTTTTGCAAAAAGCGCGCCACAACCTCCGCACCGGCAGTATCTGCCAGCTGCTTCAGCTCCTCCAGGGAATCCTCGGCACTCCAGCCGTTGGCGTTGGCCCCGCCGCCATATTCCATGCCGACGATAATGGCTCGCTCCGTGCCCTGGGCCAGGCTGCTGGCCGCGCTCTGCTTATCCAGAATACGCTCCACCATCGCCGCCAAATTCGGAAAGTAAATCCCCTCCGCCTCAACAGGCGTCAGCGGACCGTAGCATTCCACCTGGTACTGCTCGTTTTCATCGATGCCGGTAATCATGCCAAAGGTGAGCTGCGACTGATTGATATCAGGCGAGGTCACGCCAATAGCCACCATAGCGTCAAAACGGCTGCCCTTTAGGGCCGATATGTCTACGCCGCTCAAATTGGGGTTGCCGTTGGGATGAGTATGCACACAGCGCACGCCGCTTAAACGGCTGGCACTGCGCCTGCCCTCCACGAGCGGCAGCTCTACGCTCTGGTCGTTGCCCACGGCCACCGCCAGCACCTGACCGTTGCGCGCGATGTACACGCTCACCTCGCGGTTAATGTAGTCGGTCACATCAGCCATACGCAGCAGCAGCTCGCTGCTTAACAGCTGTCCGCCCTCCAGGCGGATATCATAGAAGGCTTTCAGTTCATCAATTACAGAATTACGTATTCCCTTAAGATTGCCGTAAATTTCGTTAGCCATAATTTCACCTCCATATGGGGGTTAGCCTGCACCTTTATCTTCTTGCCTTCGCAGGCTCGATATTTACCCTATAGCCCTTAATGAAGTTTTTGTGCATAGCGCCGATAACCTTTTCAGCTACGTCCTCAGGCACCTCCACAAAGGTAAACTTGTCATAAATATTAATCAGGCCGATGTCGCGCGCAGGAATATCTGCTTCGATAGCGATAGTGCTCACGATATCCTTCACCATGATCTTTTGGCTACGGCCGATGTTCATAAACAGGCGCACCATGCCCGGACGGCCGCCGGTGTTCTGCAAATCCTTGGCCAGCACATCCTCCTGCGGTGCCTCCAAAGCCTTGTTGCCCTCCTGCATCAGCTTAAGCGCAGCAGCCGCAACCTCCTCAGCGCTGTAATCATCCAGCAGGCTTTCAGCGATAGGCATATAATCATGATAGGCGTTCAGCTCCAGCACGGTCTGCATCTTGCTGATGATCTGATCGCGCTGACGTTCGATAACGTTGGCGGCAGTCGGCAGCTGACGACGCTGGATTTTGGTCTTAACCGTGCGCTCAATCAGCTTCAGCTGACGGAATTCGCGCGGGGTGATAAAGGTCATAGCAACGCCGGTGTTGCCTGCGCGGCCGGTACGACCAATGCGGTGTACGTAGCTTTCGGGGTCCTGCGGAATGTCAAAGTTGATGACGTGGGTGATATTGTCAACGTCAATGCCACGGGCAGCAACGTCGGTCGCAATCAGCACGTCCACAGAGCCCTCGCGGAACTTCTTCATCACGCGGTCACGCTGGTTCTGGCTGAGGTCGCCATGCAGGCCCTCGGCCATGTAGCCACGACTGGACAGGGCGATGGACAGGTCATCCACTCCCTTTTTAGTGCGACAGAAGATAATCAGCTTGCCATCAACCTCGGCATCAAGCAGACGGCACAGGCCTTCAATCTTATCCTTGGTTTCAAAATAGTATTGCTCAATCAAGGGCACCGTCAGCTCTTCCTTGGAGATGGTGACGTTTTTGGGTGCCTTCATATATTTTTTGGTCAGGCTCAAAATGGGACGCGGCATGGTTGCCGAAAAGAGCAGCGTCTGACGCTCTACCGGCAGACTGCGCATGATTTCCTCAATATCATCCACAAAGCCCATATCCAGCATTTCATCTGCTTCGTCCAATACTAGGAACTTGATATGGTCCAGGTGTATAGTACCACGGTTGATGTGGTCGATCAAACGGCCAGGTGTGCCAATGACAATCTGCACATTGCTGCGCAGCGCACGGATCTGGCGTTCAATCGGCTGGCCGCCGTAAACAGGCAGTGCACGCACGCGGCGGGTGCGGCCAATCTTGCCCACCTCCTCCGCAACCTGGATTGCCAGCTCGCGGGTCGGCGTCATAATCAGCGCCTGGATATGCTTAAAATCATCAATGGATTGTACCAGCGGAATGCCAAAGGCAGCAGTTTTACCAGTACCGGTCTGCGCCTGGCCGATAACGTCGTTACCTGCCAGCACCAGGGGAATGGTTGCCGCCTGTATGGGAGAAGGCTCCTCAAAGCCCATATCAGTGAGGGCGTTTACAATTTTTTTGTCAAGCTCCAGCTCGCCAAACATCTCTTTTTGTGTCGTCATTTATTTTCCTCCGTATTTCTTTGTGCTTCTAATAATTTATCAATAGCCATGGAAATAGCCGTCTGTGCTATTCTCAGCTTATTTTCGGTTCTTGTGGATGTAAAATGGTGCTCCTGACAGTATACCACATCCTCTGTGGCAACAGCTATATATACAAGGCCGACAGGCTTGCCCTCGCTCGCGCCAGGACCGGCGTTACCTGTAATGCTCACGCCGATGTCACTGCCCAGCACGCGGCGCACGCCCACTGCCATCTCGCAGGCAGTTTCACGGCTCACGGCGCTGTAGCGCTCCAGCGTTTCGGCCTGCACATGCAGCAGGCTCTGCTTCGCCATATTGGTATAGCTCACAACGCTACCCAACAGGTATTCACTGCTTCCCGGCACATCAGTCATCAGACTGCTGGCCAGACCGCCACTACAGGATTCCGCAAAGGCAATGGTCTTTCCCTGCTGCAAAAGCAGTTGACCCAGGCACGCGGCCAGCGTAGCATCATCCACACCATAAATATATTCATTAACGCAGGCACGCACCTGCTGCTCCATAGCATCCAAGAGTCTGCCTGCTGCTGCGGCATCAGTAGCCTTAGCCGTCAGGCGGATAATAATTTCGCCGCGACGGGCGTACAGTGCGATAGTAGGATTGGTCTGCTGTACAATCAGCTCATCCAGCTTTGCCGCCGCCAGTGATTCGCCAATACCACGCAGGTGCAACACGCGCGAAAGGATGATGCCCTGCGCGCTGAAGCGCTGCAGCAGGCGTGGCCACAGCTGCTTTTCACACACGTCCATCAGCTCGGCCGGTGGCCCGGGCAGCATAACAAAAAGCTTGTCCTGGTATTCCAGCCACAGTCCGGGCGCAGTGCCCACATCGTTTTGCAAAACCTCTGCCCCGATGGGCACATATGCCTGTTTTTCGTTGTTTGACGTAAGAACAACGCCTTTTTTTGCAAAATAACTGTCTATGCGTCCCCAGGTATCCAAATCCATGTAGCTTTCGGTGTGACACACCTCCATCACCATTTCCTTGGTGATGTCGCCGCGCGTCGGTCCCAAGCCGCCGCTGGTGATGATAATATCAGCGCGCTCCATGGCCTTTTGCAGCACCTGGCGCATACGCTCAGGGTTATCCCCCACAGTAGTATGATACAAAACATCAAAACCAATGCTGTTCAGCTTGCGCGAAAGATATTGTACGTTGGTATTCAAAATTTCGCCCAACAAAAGCTCTGTGCCCGTGGTTACAATCTCTACCTTCATTATCCATCACTCCTCAGCCTGCCACAACCGGCAGGATACCAAATTATATTTTCACAAAAGCGCAGCCTTTCGTCTGCCTTAAACCAGCTCTGCCACCATTTCATAGGTAAAGCCCTGTACGATGCGCACGCGCACCATCTGGCCAACCTCAAGCTCACCTGCGTTTTCAATAAAGATGCTGCTGTCAATATCAGGCGCTTCGTGGTAGGAACGGCCTACAGCCAAATTGGGGTTTTCCTCGTCAAAGCCTTCAACGATTACGTCCAGCTCTGTCTCCTCCCGCTCCAGGTGAATTTCCTCTGAAATCCCTGCCTGCAGTGCCATCAGCTCGTGGTAGCGGTTCTCCTTAACCTCGGGAGCAATCTGATTAGGCATTGCACCGGCGACTGTGCCCTCCTCCTGCGAATATTGGAACACGCCGGCATTTTCAAAGCGCTGCTTTTCTACAAAGTCCATCAGCTCGGCAAAATCCTCATCGGTTTCACCGGGGAAGCCAACGATAAAGGTAGTGCGGATGGTGATGCCGGGAATGCGCGCACGCAGCTTAGCCAAAAGCTGCTCCACCTGCGCCCGTGTATCATAACGGTTCATGCTCTCAAGCAGGCGGTCACTGGCGTGCTGCAGGGGGATATCAATATACTTGCACACCTTGTCGCAGTCGGCAATGGCGTCAATCAGCTCATCAGTAAAATTATTGGGATACAGATACATCACCCTAATCCACTCAATACCCCCAAGCTCATTCAAATCACGCAGCAGCTGCGGCAAAAGCAGCCTGCCTGTCAAATCCTCGCCGTAGCGGGTAGTGTCCTGTGCCACGACGATGATTTCCCTGGTTCCGCTTGCAGCCAAAGCCCTCGCTTCGTCCATCACCTCGTCATAAGGACGGCTGGTGTAGGGCCCGCGCAGCTGCGGAATGATGCAGTACGAGCAGCAGTTGTCACAGCCCTCGGCAATTTTCAAGTAGGCCATGTAGCTGGGTGTCGTCAGCATACGCGGCAGAGCCTTGACGTTTTTGCTCTGCAGCTTTTCCAGGTGCTTGATGCGCCTGCCTGCCATCACCTGGTCAATTACCCAGGCGATATCAGTAAAGCAGTCTGTGCCCACAATGGCGTCAACCTCAGGCATACTTTCAAACAGCTCGTCAGCATAGCGCTGTCCCAGGCAGCCAGTCATAATCAGATACTTGCAGCTTCCCTGCGCCTTGTACTCGCCCATCTGCAAAATAGTGTTGATGGACTCCTCCTTAGCGCTTTCAATAAAGCCGCAGGTGTTCACGATAATCAAATCAGCCTCCGCTGGATTATTGGTTACTTCTAATTGCTTTTCACGGATAATACCGAGCATCACCTCGGAATCCACCAAATTTTTGGGACAGCCAAGGCTGACCATGCCAATCTTCATTCTGAGTTCTTCCTCCTCTATAGGCCGTCACAGCAACAGCTTGTCTGCTGCCATATGCGCATCTGTACATATATAATAGCAAGCCTCCTTACCGGTAGGCTTATTTACTGAACCTGACATTCCCCAGCCACTTTCCCGTCAGCGTCTCCTGCTGCGCAGGCTCCAGATAACTGCTATTTAGCCAAATCTTATCAGCGTCGGCCGCTGCGGCGTCAACGCCATGGGGAAACAAAAACATATACCCTGTCGCATCCTCCTGGGCTATAGTCTGCACCTGCGCGCTTGTCAGCAGCCATTCCATAACCGCCAGTCCCTGTACATCGTCCGCAGCATCCTTAAACAGACCGGCGCAAAACAGATTAACAGGTGTTCCCTCGCGGGGATAAACGACATAGGCCGGAAATTTGCTTTCCAGATATTTAAAAACATAGCTTTGTCTGGTAATAGCCACATCCGCATCACCCACGGCCGTAAGGCGCACAGGCGTAAACGGAAACTTGGCATATTGGCCGATAAAGCGGTTGATATTCCATAAATAATTCAGCGAGGTTGTTTCACCATAATGGTCAGCAAAGGCTGCCAAAAAATTTTGCGTGCTATTGCTGTCCGATAAATTTTCTATTGCTATACGCAGCTGCCCGATATTTTCCAAATCCTGCCAGCCACACAAATTAGCCTGTCCGATTGTACGAGCGTATTGCTGATTTACCAAAAAAACTATAGGATCATAAAAAATACCATACCAGTTAAGATCCGTATCACGGAACTTTTGCGGCAGCCTGTCACCAGCGGCAAAGGCCACAGGCTTCAGTCTGCCCTGCCGCTTCAGGCCGCTCAGGGTGCGCTGCTCAGCCAGCACCACGTCCGGCCGTTCACTGCCCTTCAACTCGTAGATGGCCTGCAGCTGCAGCTTATCCTTGTGCCCGGCGTTAAAGGCCGCCACCAAATCCTCTGTAAATTTATTGTCCAGCTCGGAATACAGTGTAAGCTGCGCTACTCCCTGCACCGGCTGCGGCTTAGGCTCTTCGCCGCAGCCACCTGCAAGAGCAGCTTCAAGCAGCAGCATTATTAAAAAGATAAAACGGATCATCGTCCCGCCTCCGCTTCTACCTGCGGCGGTGCGCCTGGCGAGCCCTGCCGCCTGCAGCATCACGCCTTGACGCAGTACCCTGCGTGCCGTGCTTAGGCTGCTGCGTGGCATCACCAATCAGGCATCTGTGACCACTGCCGACCAAATCCATACGTCCCGCCTTTTGCAGTGCTTCAAGCACCAGCTTGCGGTTGCGCGGCGAGCGGTACTGCATAAGCGCACGCTGCATGGCCTTGTCATGCGGGTTGCGTGCCACAAACACGCTTTCCATGGTTTCCGGGTCCACGCCTGAATAATACATAGCAGTCGCTGCACTTCCCGGCGTAGGAATAAAATCCTGCACCTGCTCCGGCTGGTGCTTAATATCACGCAAAAACTCCGCCAGCTCGATGGCATTGTTCAGCGTGCAGCCAGGATGGCTGGAAATAAAATAAGGCACCAAAAACTGCGGCAGCCCCAGCTCCTTGTTCTTTTGCGCAAACAATCGCATAAATTTTAAATACACATCCTTGCCAGGCTTGCCCATACGTGCCAAAACCTGCGGCGCAATATGCTCGGGAGCCACCTTCAGCAGGCCGCTGATGTGATAACGGCACAGCTCATCTAAAAACTCCTGCTTCTTGTCTGCCATCAGGTAATCGTAACGGATGCCGCTACGGATAAACACCTTCTTGACTCCCGGCAGGGCGCGCAGCTTGCGCAGGAGCGCCACATAATCGCTGTGGTCTGCATCAATATTAGGACAGGGCTTAGGAAAAAGGCATTGTCTGTTTTTGCACACGCCCAGCTTCAGCTGCTTGGCGCACGACGGATGACGGAAATTGGCCGTAGGCCCACCAACATCATGGATGTAGCCCTTAAACCCCGGCAGCTTCGTCAAGATTTTAGCCTCACGCAGGATGGAGCTGTGACTGCGTGCCTGGATGATGCGTCCCTGATGCGCATGGATAGCGCAGAACGCACAGCTGCCAAAGCAGCCACGGCTGCTCACCAGGCTGAACTGCACCTCCTCCAGCGCAGCTACGCCGCCCTTGGCGTCGTAGCTCGGATGCCAGCTGCGCATATAGGGCAGGTCATAAACAGCATCCATCTCCTCCATCGTCAGAGGATAAATATTGGGATTTTGTACAATATATTTGTGCTGCCCTCTTTGTACAACAGTCTTGCCGTAAAACGGATCCTGCTCCTTGCTTTGCAGGTTAAAGGCGCGGGCGTACTCCCTGCGGTCGGCACTAATCTGCTGCCACCCGGGCAGCTCCACCAGCTCCTCGCCCTCAGGCAGTGCGTCACAGGCGTAGGCCGTGCCACGGATATAGTGCATATCCTCAGGCGTTGCACCGCCTGCCAGATAGTCGGCAATTTCCACCACCTGCTTTTCGCCCATGCCATAAATCAAAAGGTCAGCACCGCTGGTCTCTAAAATCGAAGGCAGCAGCCTGTTTTCCCAATAGTCATAATGCACAAAGCGGCGCAGGCTGGCCTCAATACCACCGATAATCACTGGCATATCCGGCCACAGGCGCTTCACCATCTGCGCATAAACGGCCGTGGCATGGTCAGGACGCTGACCCACGGCGCCACCTGCAGTGTATTTATCTACAGCGCGCTCATGCTTGCCTACAGTATAGCGGCACAGCATTGAATCCAGATTACCGCCTGAAATCAGCACGCCCAGACGCGGTCTGCCCAGCTCAGCAAAATATTCAGCTTTATCCCAGCGCGGCTGGCATAGCAGTGCCACCTTGTAGCCCTGCGCCTCCAGCACGCGGCAAATCACCGCCGGTCCGAAGGACGGATGATCTACATAGGCATCACCACTGACAAACAAAAAATCTATCTGCTCCCAGCCACGCTCTGCAATTTCCTCGCGGGAAATTGGTAAAAATTGTTTCATGTAAAGCTCCTGCTTTAATTCTTCTTCGCTTCAGCAGCGGGTGCTGCCTCAGCTGCTTCCTGCTCCACCTGTGCGGGAGCAGGCTCACTCTTGGCCAAAGGCTGTGCTTCGGCCTTGGTCTCCGCTGCAGCCTTTGGCTCTTCAGCACGCGGCGTGCCTGCTACCGGCCGGCGCTGCTCAGCTACACCTGCTCCTGCTACAGCCTTGTCTGTCTCTGCTGCTTTGTCAGGTGTCTGCGCAGCACTGCTAGCGCGGGTATAGGTCTTGACAGCAACGCCGTGCTCACCCTTCAGGTCTATGTCCTCACCATTAACCTTCATTTTGATGACGCCGATATTGCCATATTTAACAATCAGCTTATCCTTAGCCTCAAAGGTCTTTTTATCCTTGGCCTGCAGCATACCGGAAAATAACTCCTTGCCGTCAGCACTGACCTCCAGCCAGCAGTCTCCTGCTGCCTCCATTTCCAGAGTTACCTTATCCAGGGGAGCTGTGACAGCTGGCGCAGCCTGCTGCGGCTTCGCCTGCTGGTCCTGCTTGGGTTCATCCTTAGGCAGGCTTTTAGCATAATCAATAGCAGCCGGAATAGCAAAATAGCCTGCTGCCAAAACCGCTACCGCTGCCAGACCTGCAAGGCACTGCTTAACCGGCAGGTGCGGTAGCTCCAAACGGCCTGTGCCGCTGCCAATATCGCGCTTTTCCTTAAGCTGGATATTGAGACGCACCTTTTCCACCTCACGGATGCCCTGGCTGCGCACTGCCTCGGCTGCCATACCTGCAGCACTGGCCTTGTACTCATCAACCAGCGCCGGTCCGTCCAGCTCCAAAAAGTTGCCGTAATTACGGATTATCCCCTTGAGGAAAACCTCTCCCGGCGTTTTGTCGTACTCATCATTTTCAACAGCCTCCAGATAACGGCTGCGGATACTCGTACCCTTTTCAACATCAGCCAACGACAATCCCTTTGCCTGTCTTGCTTCCTTCAAAATCATGCCGACAGTTTTTTCGTTGTCCATTGCGTTCATACCTCCGCTTATTCACGGCGCAGAAAGCGCTCTTCCGCTTCCTTGCGCGATATTATAACCTCTCGTGGCTTGCTCCCGACAGACTGGCCTACAATTCCCAGCTCCTCCATGGTGTCCACCAGGCGGGCCGCACGGGTATAGCCAATGCGGAAACGGCGCTGCAGCATCGAGCTGGAGGCCTGCCCCATATCCAAGACAAGGTTCAGTGCATCCTCAAACAGCTCGTCCTCAGCAGGCGCACCGCTACCTGCTTCCTCTGTATTATTCCCCTTGCTATCACATTCAAGCTCCTGCGCGGTAACCTCTTCGCTATAATTAACAGGAACTGCCTGTTTAACAATGAAATCAACAATTTTATTTAACTCAGCATCACTGACGAAGGCTCCCTGCACACGCACCGGCTTGTTGTTGCCGATGGGATAAAAGAGCATATCGCCCTTACCCAGCAGCTTTTCGGCACCGCCCATATCAATTATCGTACGCGAATCTGTCTGCGACGATACGGCAAAGGCAATACGCGAGGGAATATTAGCCTTGACGATACCGGTGATAACGTCAACCGACGGACGCTGCGTTGCCAAAATCAAGTGAATACCTGCAGCACGCGCCTTTTGAGCCAGGCGCAAAATCGCGTCCTCCACATCCACCTTGGCCACCATCATCAAATCCGACAGCTCGTCTATAATAATAACAATGTAGGACATTCTTTCTGTCGCCTGTGCATTATAGCTTTTAATATCACGCACATGGCTGTCTGCAAAGGCCTTGTAGCGGCGTTCCATTTCGGCAACCGCCCAATGCAGCGCACTGGCTGCCTTCTTCGGCTCTGTAACTACAGGCGTCAGAAGATGCGGAATGCCGTTATAGTTAGACAGCTCCACCACCTTGGGATCAACCAGAATCAGCTTCACCTCGTCAGGAGTGGCGCGATACAATAGTCCTGCAATTATCGTATTGATGCACACCGACTTACCGCTGCCGGTCGAGCCTGCGACAAGCAGGTGCGGCATCTTTGCCAGGTCAGCCGAAATTATGTTACCGCTGATATCCTTGCCCAGGCCGATGCACAGCCTTTCGGTAGCAGTACGCACGCTGGCGTCCTCCACCACTTCGCGGAAGCACACGGTATCATTCTTGGTGTTGGGTGCTTCAATGCCAATGGCCGATTTGCCGGGGATGGGTGCTTCTATACGTACGCCTGGCGCCGCCAGACGCAGGGCGATATCATCCGCCAAGTTCACCACCGAGCTCACCTTTACGCCCGGGGCAGGTTCCAGCTCAAAGCGTGTGACCGAAGGACCGCGGGTAACGGCGATTACCTTAGCACGCACCTTGAAATCTGCCAGGGTCTGCTCCAGCACAGCGCACTGATCCATAATATCCTTTTGGTAGGAGCTAGGATCGCTGACGCGCGGCAGATCCAAAAGCTCAATAGGTGGTAGCCTGTAGGCACCTCCCTGCGCGCTGGCAGGCTCTGCCTGACTTGTCTTTTCCGCTACAGCGGCAGTTATCGCCTGTTGCGGCTCCTCTGCCGCCGCTGTCCGCGTACTATCAAAAATGGCGTCCCCGCTTTGCTGGTCTTCATGCTCCTGCTGCTCTATGGCAGCATCCTCTATCGGTTCTGCTTCCACCGTCGTTTCCTGGCACTGTGCGGTCTCCTGCCCTGCTGCTTTTTCATAAGCATTATTGTTGACAGCTGAAGCTTGCTTTACTGCAGGTGCTTCATTCTGCGCAGGCTCGTCATCCAAAAAACGGCTGTCAGGCACGTAGCCAGCATCGTTATCATAATCTATAATCGGACGCAGGATAACCTCTTTCCGCCGCTGCTCCCAGTCAGGCAGCTGCACAGGGTCACGCTCCAGCCTTTCTTTAACCAAGGGCTCAGAATAAGCATTTTTGTCGTTGATGCCCAAAATGCGCTTTAACGGTCCCTGCTTTTGCAGTCCCCCGGTAAAGGCTTCAAAATCCTTGCTGCCGTAGCTGTCCATAACGCTATTAGCTGCAGCGGTAGCAACAGGGTGCGCCTGCTGCTTGGGCGCAGGCTGCTCCTTGCGCTTAAAAACGCTGTTGTCACCAGCATCTGTCTGCCTGCGTCCGTCCTGCTTTGCAGCAGTTGGCCGCAGCAGCGTCAAATCGTCCGCCGTAAGATAATCCTGCAGACGCTCCCACCAGCTGCGCAGCGGCAAAAGCAGCGCCACAA
This sequence comes from Ruminococcus intestinalis, assembly GCA_963657675.1. Lineage (GTDB taxonomy): Bacteria > Bacillota > Negativicutes > Acidaminococcales > Acidaminococcaceae > Phascolarctobacterium_A. The sequence goes on along the minus strand of CAVKMV010000011.1, from coordinate 10,305 downwards.
GCAGCAGCCAGCAAACAGCCAAAAGCGCCGCCGTAACGTAGCCGCCAACAGTCCTGTGCAAAAGCAGCATCAAAAGGCCGCCAAGCAGGCCACCGCCGTCAGGCAGCAGCGAAGGCTCCAGCTCTGAGCCAAAGGGTACAAAAACATGATGAGCTGTGCCTAAAAGGCACAGCGTCACCAAAACAAATTCCCATGTTAATTTGTTAAAAACACGGAGTTGTCCATCAACAAACAGCTTCCAGGACGCAGCAAACAAAGCTACAGGCAGCAAAAACACACCCTTGCCCAGCAAATAGCGTTCAAAGCTGTTGACGCTGTGCAAAAAGCCGTTTTGCGGTGCGAGCAGCCAGGCTGCGGCAAAAAGCAGCCCCACAAGCAGGCAGGCTGTCGCCCACGCCAATGGTCTTAAAGTATTCTGTTGCTTATTCCTCTGCTTTCTATCCTTGCGCAAGATAAGACAACCCCATTCTTTTACTAGTAGCTAATCATCCACTAAATTATCAAATTTCCATAATAATCGGCAGAATCATCGGACGGCGGCGGGTTTTCTCAAACAGGAAGCGTCCCAGGCTGTCGCGCACGTTAGATTTAATCACCGACCATTCCGAAACGTTGTTATCCTCACAGCGGTCCAGTGCAGCCTGCACCTTTTCACGCGCCTCATCCATCAGGCCCTCTGCCTCACGCACATAAACAAAGCCACGCGAAACAATGTCCGGTCCGGATACTACATGACAGCTTTCCTTATCAATCGTCACCACGACGATCATAATGCCGTCCTGCGACAGCTGGCGGCGGTCACGCAACACGATATTGCCTACATCGCCCACGCCCAGGCCGTCAACCAGCACCTTACCCGAGGGCACCTTGCCGTTGATATTAATGCTATTCTTCGTCAGCTCGATAACGCTGCCATTTTCGCCAATCACGATGTGGTCAGCAGGCATGCCCAGTGCCTTTGCCAGGTTGGCGTGTTTTACCAGGTGGCGGTATTCACCATGCACAGGCATGAAGAAACGCGGACGCACCAGATTGTGCATCATCTTGATTTCCTCCTGGCTGGCGTGACCGGAAACGTGCACACCGTTGCTCTTTTCATAAATAACGTCCGCCCCCAGCTTGTACAGATGGTCAATAGTGCGCGAAACCAGCTTCTCGTTGCCGGGAATAGGCGTTGCCGAAATAATTACGGTATCACCAGGCATGATGTCCACCTTTTTATGGTCGTTCATCGCCATACGCGTCAGCGCGCTCATCGGCTCGCCCTGGCTGCCGGTTGTGATAATAACAATTTTTTCCGGTGTATAGTTGTGCGTTTCGTCAATATCGATCAATACTCCGTCAGGAGCCTTCAAATAGCCCATCTCCTTGGCGATGTTGACAACGTTCACCATACTGCGGCCAATTACTGCCACCTTGCGGTCGTACCTGATAGCGGTATCAATGACCTGCTGGATACGGTGCACATTAGACGAGAAGGTTGCGATAATAATGCGGTGCTTAGCGTAACGGAATTCCTCGTCAAAGGTTTCGCCCACCATTTTTTCGCTGGGAGTAAAGCCAGGGCGCTCGGCATTAGTGCTGTCTGCCAACAGGCACAGCACGCCACGGTCGCCGTATTCGGCAAATTTATTAAACTCCATCACCTGTCCGTCAACCGGAGTATGGTCAATCTTAAAGTCACCTGTGTGGATAATCACACCGATAGGCGTAGTGATAGCGATAGCCACAGCGTCAGGAATACTGTGATTTACGCGGATAAAGTCAAGCTTAAAGGCGCCTGCGTTAATCTTGTCACCAGGCTTAACGGTATGCAGGTTTTCGTTGCCGACGCTGTTTTCCTTGAGACGGCCTTGTAAAATACCCAGAGTAAGTGCGGTACCATAAACGGGACAATCAATCTGCTTCATTACATAGGGTAAGGCACCAATATGATCCTCATGACCATGCGTCAGGAAAATACCTCTGATTTTATCCTTGTTTTCGAGCAAATACGTAATATCGGGAATTACTAAATCTATGCCGAGCATATCGTCTTCCGGGAACATCACGCCTCCATCTATCCGGATGATGTCATCCCCATAACGAAATACCGTCATGTTTTTACCAATTTCGCCCAAACCACCCAGCGGGATGATTTGAACCTTATGTTGAAATTTAGCCAAAAAAAATACACCTCCATTTTTATTTTACATGCTTCCGTACAATGTAGAACTAAAATATTGATACTGTGTCCGCACACATACTCTCGTTACTATTATACACTAAATAATGCATATTGACAAATAGCGGACTATGTTTTTTGCAAAAAGTTTGGCAGGAAAAGCAAAACAGCCCCCGCCATCACCGCCAAGGGCAACAGCAGGGGCTGTTTATGAAAGCACGGATACGCGCTAATTATTTACATTCAGCAGCAGGGATGCTTTCGGCAAGCTTAATATTGTTGCGTACATCCTCGCAGCATTTGTGGAAGTTGGCCTTTTCCTCAGCGGTCAGGGGCAGCTCCAATACGCGTTCAACGCCGTTTTTGCCCAGCAATACGGGTACGCCTACAAAAACGTCCTTTTCGCCGTATTCGCCGTCCAGCAGCATGGAGGCAGGCATAATACGCTGCTCGTCGTTGAAAATGCAGCGGACCATACGGGCAGCAGTGGAGCAGATGCCGTATTCGGTGCAGTGCTTGCCGCTGTAGGTTACCCAGCCGCCGCCGATAGCGCGTTTTTGCAGTGCCGGCTTGTCAAAGGCAAAGCGCTCTTCGTGCTCTAAGGAGCTCAGGGGAACGCCATTGAAGTTTACGCAGGACCAGGCTGCCATTTGGGAAGCGCCATGCTCGCCAATCATGTAGGCGCTGATGGATTGCGGGGAAACGCCGGTCTGCTGCGACAGTGCGGAAACCAGGCGGGAGGTATCCAGGCCGGTACCGGTGCCGATTACATGTCCCTTGGGCAGTCCGCTTTCGCGGTACAGGATGTTGGTGATAACATCGCAAGGGTTGGTAATGTTAATAATGAAGCCGTTAAAGCCGCTGGCCATAACCTTATGTACATAGCCCTTAACCTGGGCAGCAGTAAAGTTAAGCTCATCCATGCGCTCGCCGCTGGCAACAAGGTCAATGTCACCGACGCAGTTAACGATAGCATCGCAGTCACCCAAATCAGCATAGGTGCCGCCGTTGATTTTTACATCATGCGGACAGTACATAACTGCGTCGCGCAGATCCTGCACCTCGGCAGCCAGCTTGCTCTCTTTGGGGTCTACCAGCACCAGCTCGGCAGCAATTCCCTGGATAGCCAGGCTATAAGCAACATGGGCGCCAACATGGCCAAGGCCGATTACGCCAACTTTTCTAGTTTTCATAAACAAATTCCTCCAGTTTTTATCTTATTTATCTAAAATTGGGAGCGTAGCTGAAGCATGTCCCATAATAGTAATAGTGTAGTCCTTTTTGCCCAACTGTGCAAGCTTTTCCTGTGCCAAATCCCAGGCCTCCTGCAGACTGGCGCAGGGAATGTGCCCGGTCCTGCGGACAAACTCAAAATTCTCCGGACGAGTTACAAGGTAGGCAGTAACATCGTTCACAATGCTGCGTGCCTTAAAGGCAACAAAGGCAGGAATGGTGAAGCTGGCGCGGATATCCTTTTCAAACTGCTCCATATCGTTACGGCTGAAGCAGTCGGTAAAGATAGCAGGCTCCTTAATATCGGGGCAATCCAGCGTAAAGATCATAATACCGCCCTTTTTAACAGCAAAGGTTGCGTTCATATGGCATTTAGTAGCCTGATACAGGTTCAAATCCTTGGGATAACCACCGGCAGAGGCAATAACAACGTCAGCCAGCTGCTTAATGTGCACGCCGCCCATTGCCAGCAGGTCCTTGCAGCCCTGCTTCCAGGCCTCGTACCAATGACCGGCGACAACCTCGCTGATTTCACCGTCAGGAGTGAATACAGTATTTACCAAAAAGTCAGGGTTCAGCAAAGCGCAGGCCTCGTACATATCCTCGTGGATGGGGTTGCCCTCCAGCAGGCTGGCGTCGCAGGCCTTGTTGCAGCCACAGCCCTCTACCGGGGACATGGTCATGCAATGGTTTTTCATAATGCTGTCATAGGCAGCAACGCCGGGCATAACGGCCTTGCGCCCGCCGCCAAAGCCGGCAAAGGGATGTAAGGTTACAGCGCCCGTCAAAATTACGCGGTCAGCATTGGCCACATATTTGCTGATAGCAACCTCGTTACCACAGCTGGTCTTGCCCAGGGACACCATATCCTCCTTCTTGCGGCTGTCGTGCTGGATGATGCGCAGACGGCGCACCATCTCCTCGCCACAGACGGTGATATCCTCCTCGTGCGTGTGGCCGCGGTGCGTGCCTGTAGCAACAACAACAGTAATATCCTCGTCCTTTACGCCCACGCCGTTCAGCTCTGCCACAATCACCGGCAGAAACTCGCTGGTGCCGCACAGGCGGGTAATGTCGCTGATGACGATGGCCACGCTTTCGCCTGCATGCACAAGCTCGCGCAGCGGCTTAGTGCCAATGGGATTGCGGATTGCCTTGGTAGTGGCGGCAACTACGTCCTCACAAACGGTGGACTGATTGCCATGAATATCATATATTACGTGCTCTTCGGGTAAAAGCACCTCTTCTTGTCGCTTGCCGATAGGCAAAAAATACTTTTTCATCACAATACCTCCAACTATCTAACTGCACTATTATAACATAAAAAGAGTTATCGTAACAAGTGTAAGGAAAACAATCACTGTAAAAAGCACCGCTATCACGCCTAAAGCGGCATAACAGCGGTGCCTTTAGCTATACAGCGTCAGCTATTATTTGGCTTTTTTAAGAAATTTTTCATACATAGCATGGTCCTCGGCCATCATCTTGTCGGCGTCAGCGCCAATGATAGCGGTAGGATCGATGCCCTGCTTCATGAAATAATCCTTGAATTCCTTGGATTCGCAAACCTTTTTAGCAGCAGCGCGCAAAGCCTCCAGCTTTTCCTTGGGGGTATCCTTGGGAGCGACCAAGGCTGCCCAGGCGCGCACTGTCATGTTATGGCCCAGCTCCTTGAAGGTCGGTACCTGCGGATAAATTTCGCTGCGGGTGTCAGCCATCACGGCCAAAATCTTCAGGTTGCCGGCATCCACCTGGCTCTTGAACACAGACGGATCAGCCAGGGTTGCGTCAATGTGCTTACCTGCCAGGGCAGCGGCAATATCAGCAGAGCCTTTCGGATAAGGCACATGCTTAAACTGTACGCCGAATTCCTCCTCAAAGGAAAGGGCGGCAATATGCCAGATAGCGCCGATGCCGGAATTGCCCATCTGCACCTTGCCGGGGTTAGCCTTAGCGAAGGCAACAAACTCATCCACGCTGTTATAGGGTGCGTCCTTAGGCACGATTAAGGCTGCCGGGGCGGCAATAGGTGCGCAGATAGCAGCGTAGTCCTTGTAGGTGTTTTTGCATTTACCCTGATGCGGGAACATTGCCAGCTCCACGGTGACCATACCCAGGGTGTGGCCGTCAGGCTTGGCATTAGCCAGCTCCACCATACCGGTGACGCCGCCGCCATCAGGCTTGTTTACAGGCACAAACTTGCTGCCTGCCAGCTCCTTTTCCATAAACTGGATCAGGCCTCTGGCAGAGGTGTCGGTGCCGCCGCCCGGGGTCTTGGGAATGATTACGGAAATATCCCCGTCGGCAGGATAAGCGGCCTTCTTGCTGTCGCCACAGCCTGCCAGCACTGCAGCCATGGTCAGCATCGCCATCAGCACTACTAAAATCTTCTTCATGTCACAACATCTCCTTATATAAAAATTAAAAGCTAAAGCAAATCCTTCGCTGCCAGCGTCACGCAGGCAATGTTTTCGCGCTTATAGGTATAGGTGATGATGATATCCTCACCAGCTGCGATAATTGCAGGATAGGAAAATTCCGCCTGCTCTGTTTCCAAATCCAGCAGCCTGCGCCAGGTCGCGCCATTATCGGCCGATTTGAACAGGCTTAGCGGCGAACGCTGTCCCCAGTTGGCCGCTACGGGGTTGCACACAAGGTAAAGCGTGCCACCCTCCGTCCGCACCAAATCCAGACCGCTGTTGTTGTTAGGAAGCTCCAAAGCATAGGCGGCGCACCAGCTTTCTCCCCTGTCATGCGAATCGCTGCGGTAGATAAAGCCCTCGCTGCTACGCAGCAGCATGTGTACGCTACCATTCTCCCCCTGCCACAGGCTGGGCTGGATAACGCCGCGGCCGTAAAACGACTGCTGGCTGACAGCAATACTGCTTTCGGCCGTTTTTTCACCGTCAGCGTATTGCAGTCCTGCAATCGCCACCTGTGCCGACTTGTGCCAGGTGCTGCCGTCATCGTCGCTAATATCGGCAAAGGCCTGCCAGATGCCTCGTTCGGTAGAAGCACCTGCCAGAATACGTCCGTCCGCCAACCGTATAGGCTTGTTGCGCACAGGCCCGCGCCCGCCGCTAACGTCGCCGGCAACCAGCTCGCAGGGCGCGCTCCAGCTTTGGCCGCCATCGGCAGAGCGCATAACGAAGGTCTGCCAGTCAGCAATCCTCTGCCCCTGCTTGTAAAACAGCAGCACTCCGCCGTCAGCAGCAGCAAACAGTACAGGGTTCCAGTTGGCAGCGCTGCCGTTGGCCAAAAGCTGCGGCGCGCTCCAACAACCGTCCACACGCCTGCTGGCGTAAATGCCCACGTCAGCCTCACCCTCGTGCGTACCGCCAAACCAGCAGCACAGCAGGCTGCCATCCCCCAGCCGCAGCACGGTGGAGGCATGACAAAAGGCAGTTGGCAGTTGACGCATAATCAACTCTTTTTGCATAAGTCAGATCACATCCAAAAAGTCACATAATTCTATAATATAAATATTGTAGCACATTCCACAAAAAGCGTAAACTACTTTCTTCACATTTTTGACAAAACTACCTCAAGACATGCAAAAAGCCGGCGCCTTACGGCACCGGCCTGTGCTTATTTTACGTCCTCGAGGTATTCCTCCTGCAGCTCCTCGTGCACCTTGGGTGATTCGTGCAGCAGCTGGATGCCTACGCGCACAATGCGCATTTTGTCAATTTCTTCCACCGTAAAGACAGCAGTAGGGGTTTGCACCCTCTGCCCCACCTTGGGCGGATAATCGATCTGGGCATACACCCAACCGCCGATAGTATCACAGTTTTCGGTATCCAGCTCCAGCTCAAACACATCGTTGATCTCATCCAGGAGCATTTTGCCATCCACAGAATAGCTTTTGTCGCCCTTCTCTTCAATTTCCGGGCGCTCCTCGTCAAACTCGTCCTGAATCTCGCCAACGATTTCTTCCAGAATATCCTCGACGGTGACCATACCTGCAGTACCGCCGTATTCATC